>NZ_JBHZEN010000008.1:0-216372 GCF_050958625.1 Amycolatopsis sp. 3B14 | reverse complement strand
GGGACCTCGATCCGTAGGTGCGGCAGTTGGTCCGTTCGTCGCACGAGATGGAGATCAAGAAAATCGAGCGCGAGCAGGTCACCTGACTCTTCAGCGGCACCACGTGGGCCGGAGGGTTCGTGAGCCACGATCTCGATCGTGCGCATCACGGGCGTTCCGGCCTTTCGCCTGTGGGGATCCAGCCTTGGGTGACGGGGGTGTAGTCGGGGTTGGGGGTGGGGTCGAGTGCGGTGGTGATGGTGGAGTCGAAGTCGTGGTGGGGGTGGTAGTCGAGGAGTCGGGTGGCTTTGTGGGTGGAGAGTTCGAAGGCGAAGGTGGCGGGCATGTGGGCGGTGAGGAGTTCGAGGTTGTAGTGCTTGGCGATGACGGTGGCGCCTTCGGTGAAGGTGGTGGTGTGGGGGCCGACGATGTTGAAGTCCTGGTTGCGTGCGTTGGGGTGGTCGATGGCGGCCAGGGTGCCGGTGACGGTGTCGCGGACGTCGGTGGTGTGGATGGCCCAGGGGCGGCCGTCGGGGCCGGTCAGGGCGAGTGCGGGGTTGTCGTCGCGGTCGCCGATCTGTTCGTTGAGCGCGCCGAGGAAGTCCTCGCCGCCGGCCAGTAGTTGCCAGAGGTTGCTGCGGCGCCCGGCGGCGGTGTGGGTGGCCAGGAATCCGCGGACCCAGTCCAGGCGGAACAGTGCGACGGCCTCGTTGGGCGCCAGCACCGATCCGTAGCGCAGGATGGTGTAGTCGAGTCCGTGCAGCTTGTGGTAGTTGCGCACGAGCTGCTCGCACAGCACCTTGGAGGTGCCGTAGTAGTCCCCGGGCAGTTGCGGGTGGTCCTCGGTGATCGGTTCCCGTGGCGCGTGCGCGGGGTCGTAGGTGTTGTCGGTGCTGGCGTAGACGAACCGGCGCACCGGCGCCGGTTGCGCCACCGCCGCCTCCAGCAACCGCAGGGTGCCCATCACGTTGATGTCGTAGTACCGCTCCACCGGCGTCTCACCCAGCACCATCTGCGCCGCCAGGTGCACCACCACATCCACCCCCGACACCGCCCCCGCCAACGCCACCGCATCAGTCAACGACGCCTCCACCACCTCCACACCCGACACCGGCAACCGCTCACCGGGCAAGACCATGCCCCGGACGGCGAACCCACGAGCGAGTGCCGCCTTCGCGAGCGTCGAACCGACCCGGCCGGACGCGCCGGTGATGAGAATCTGTGTCACGAGCCACCTCGTCAAAGTTGTGTGATGGTTACCTGGTCGAGACGTTGGCCGGGAGCTGCGCACCTCGCAGCCTCTTCGCCCGGTAGGCAGATATGAAATTCACATGCCGCCTGATGGAACACAGCGTGAATCGTGTGGGTGAAGCTGTCAAGTGGCGGCCGCGGCGTGTGCTGCATCTCGTAACCAAGGCGTACCCGACGGTGTCCCGTGCACCGATAGTTCCACGGTTCGCCTTGTGAAGAAGTCGGTTTGTCTGGTGAAATGCCTGTGTCGGGGGGCTGGAGCGACGGAGGTGTTCGGGATGGACAGTCCGAGACCGGGGCGGGTGGAACCGGTTCGCGGTTCCGCAACGCCGGTCGCTCTCGTGACCGGGGCCTCACGTGGAATCGGAGCGGCAACCGCCCGCCGGCTGGCGGTCGACGGGATGGCGGTTGTCGTCAACAGCTTTCCCAGTGAACCCATGATCAGCCTCGCGAAGCAGGTGGCCGAGGAGGTTCAGGAAGCCGGTGGTCAGGCCCTGGTGCTGCCCGCTGATGTCACCGACCCTGGCCAGGTCGAGGCCATGTTCGACCAATGCGAGGCCGAGTTCGGCCCGGTCGCGACGCTGGTGTTGAACGCCGCGAGCACTGTTCGGCACTCCTGGGCGGAGATCAGCCTCAGGGAGTGGAATGAGATCTTGGCTGTCAACCTGACCGCGGGTTTCCTGTGTTGCCGACGTGCGTTCCGCGGCCGCCTTCCGCGCGCAGCCAGTGTGGTGGTGGTCAGCAGTGTTCTGGCGGAAACCGGCGCACCGAACGCACTGCACTACGGCACCACGAAAGCCGGCCTGCTCGGGTTCACCCGATCCCTCGCGCGGGAGCTGGGGCCCTCGGGCGTCCGAGTCAACTGCCTGTTGCCCGGGGCCATCAAGACCGAGGAGGAGCGGGAGTCGTTCGACGAGCAGGAGCTGGACCGCGCGGTGCTCGAGCACCAGATCCTGCAACGGCGCGGCGTGCCGGAGGACGTCGCGAACGTCGTCAGCTTCCTGGCCGGCGCCGACAGTTCTTTTCTCACCGGTCAGGCGATCCGTGTCGATGCCGGCTGGACGATGGTGTGAGTGTTCTCCCTGGCGTTCACGGTGAAAACCGCTGCCTTCGACAAGGCGTCGCGATCACTTGTAGTGTCACGATCCGGCACTCATGGTTCAGCGCGCTTGGCGGGAAGTGGCAGCGGGAAGTGCCTGAGTGTCCTTGTTGCTGAACATCGACCCGTCGACGTGCATTCGCGACGAGGATTTCCAACGATGCCAGGCGAAAGTGACGCCCACGCCACGACGATTCCCGAACTCATCCCACGGCCGAGAACAATCGACGCCCCGAGCGACAGGCCGGCGTTTCCGTGTGCAGCCTTCAGCAGCTTGGATTTGCCGGACAGTCTCAAATCTTGTGCTCAACAGATTTGTGAGATCCTCGACGGGGTCGAAGTGCCGGGTGGTACTTCGCTGCCCGTCGAATTCACTCCGGTGAGGCTACCTGCCGAGCATTATCGGCTTCGAATTCGCGAGGATCAGATACGAGCGGAGTTCGCCGACGCACGTGGTGCGCTGCACGCCGTCCGCACCCTGGTGGATCTCTGGGACGGATACGAACGATCAGCATTGCCCGTCCTCGACATCGAGGACGGACCAGATCTTGCCACGCGCGGAGTCTTCGTGGAGTCCTTCACAGGTACAGACCTCATGAACCTTCCTGACTGGCAGAACCTCATCGACCGCCTGGCGCATCTCAAGTTGAACACGTTGGGGCTGTCCATCTACGGCTGCTGGGACATCCGGCACGGCGAGCGGCCCGCCGAGTACATGTTCGTTCCGCTGAGAGACTTTCCGGACCTCGTGTCGAGCTCTCGGATCACCACCTGGGACCCGTTGGATCGCGGCGAGACAGAGCTTGAGTACGTACCGGTGATTTTCGAGAAGGACCTGTTTTCGGACATCTGCGCCTACGCCACTGCCCGCGGTGTCGAGCTGATCCCGCACCTCGGTGGTCCTGGGCATTCCACCTTGATCCCGCGTGTCGTAAGCGAGCTGTCCGCCGTGGATCCGGCCGGTGCTCGAACCGGTTACGGGTACTGCGTCTCGCGGCCGGCAGCGCGGCATGCACTGGTCCGCCTGATTCGCAACCTGATCGACCAGCACCTGCGGCCGAACGGTCTTCGCCGTCTTCATGTCGCCGGAGACGAGTACTACCCGATCAGCAATGTCGACCCAGGAGACCGGCAACGTGTGGTGAGCCCTTACTGCGCGTGCGAGGGATGCCGGAACCTGTCACCCGGCCGACTCCTCGTCGAATACTTGATCCTCGTCGGCACCGTGCTGGCGGACGCCGGCATCGAGATGGTGCATTGGCAGGACACGCTCGTCAGGGAAGGTGTGCTGGACGAGTACCTCGACCGGGCGGTCGAACAGGGCCTGCCTCGTCCGGTGATCGTGTGGTGGAAGTACAACGATCCGGTTCCGGAGCCACGGACGGAGGGAACCGAGACCTGGGTGGCGCCGACGACAGGCCTCTTCCCGCACTTGTTCTCCCAGGACTTCACGGAGAACGTGTCCACCACACTTCGCAAGGGAAAGGCCGCGGGTGCTTCCGGTGTTCTCGCCTATTGGATCCCTGATCCGGCGGACCACCAGAATGTCGCCTGCCTGGCCGATCTGGCGTGGAACTCGAGCCCGTCCGGCGCGACCGGTTTCCGGCGTCGCTGGGCCGAATACGTGTCGCCGGACTCGTCCGCCACGGCTGAGCAGGCGTATTCGCTGGCGCACACAGTCACGGCTTCCTACCCGTCGATGATGTACCTCGTCGACCAGGTCCTTCCCTACTTCGCGGACGCCGGAGTGCCGGGAACCCGTTACCCGGACGACCAGCTCCGGGCGTTCGCGGTCACGCGGCCACCTCTCGCCGACGCGCTGCGGCAGATCGCTGCCACGCTGCGCGAGGCGATCAGCCTCATGCCCCCCGGGAGGGACGTCCGGTTCTGGCCGAATCCGGTCGAACAGTGGCGCAATGAGGCAAGGCGGACAGCAGCGTCCCTCGAGTTGTTCACCGGCGTGCTCGCACTCGCGTGTCGAGCCGGAGAGGATTGCGCAGCGACTGCGTCTGTTGTCCGGCAGGCGGAGGCCCTGTTGCAACACGTCAGCCGCTCGAAGCCGGCGTATCTGGCTCCGGCCGCACTGCGCGAGCACTGGCTGTTCGTGAGGGAGATCAGCCCGGCCGTACGGCGGCTCCGAGCGGAACTTGGTGCTGGTCGGCGTACTTCCTGGCATCCCTGGATCGTGTGAGTGAGATTGGAGTTGCATGTCCGCTGAGGACGAAGTCTGGTTGCGCGGTGGTCTGATAGTCGACGGGAGCGGTGGGCCGCCGGTCGAGGGAGACGTCGGCATCCGAGCGGAGCGGATCATCGACGTGGTCCCCGGCGGTATCCCGCACGGGACGGCGGGACGCGACGTCGATTGCCGGGGGATGGTGGTGACGCCCGGTTTCATCGACATCCACACCCATTCCGACGCCAGTTTCCTCCTGAACCACACGGCACCGAGCAAGGTCATGCAAGGCGTCACCACCGAGGTGGTAGGCAACTGCGGGTTCTCCGCGTTTCCGGTGGATCCCGACAGGCGGGCCTTGCTCGAGGAGTTCCTCAAAGGGCTGGGGATACCCCGGCTCGAGACGGCATGGGTCGACTTCGAGGGCTACGCTCAGGCCGTGGCCGGCGCTCGTCCCGTCATGAACACCGCTGCGTTGGTCGGACACGGCGCCCTGCGGATAGCGGCGATGGGGATGGGAGACACCGACTCGACCGCGGAGGCGCGCGACAGGATGGCGATCTTGCTGCGGACCGCTCTCGAGCAGGGCGCGTTCGGGCTGTCGACCGGGCTGACCTACGTTCCGTCCTCCTTTGCCACACCCGATGAGCTCCATGCGCTTGGACGTGTGGTGGCCGATTCGGGGGCGCTGTACGCCACACACGCCCGTGTGACCGAGGGGTTCGACGCGTTCGAGGAGGCCTTCGAGTTCGGCAGGCGTACGGGAGCACGCGTGCAGTTCTCCCATGTGTCGCTGAACGATCCACGTAGCTGGGGGAAAGCGGGAGACGTCCTCGAACGCTTCGAAAAGGTCGAATGCGAGGGGGTCGACATCCGGTTCGACGTTTACCCCTATGACGCTTCAGCCTCGTCGTTGACCCAGTACCTGCCAGCCTGGTTGCAGGCGGACGGGGAGGAGGCGATAGCCGCACACCTCAACGATGCGGAACTGCACGAGCGTGCTCGCGCGGAATTGTCAGCCGGCTTGTTCGGGAGCATTCCCTGGGACTGGAGCCGGGTCCTCCTTTCGCTCACCGGCCCCGGTGACGAGGACATGGAGGGCCGCACTGTGAAGGAAGCCGCGGATCGCGAGTCGGTGACGCCGGAAGACCTGTGCCTGCGGTTGTGCGCACGGCACGGCAATCGCGCGCAGGTCGTCCTGTTCTATCGCAGCGAAGACGATGTGCGGGCGTTCCTCCGACACCGGATGGCCATCCTCGGGAGCGATGGCAGCGCCCTGCCGGAGTCCGCGCCAGGGCGGCCACACCCGCGCAACTTCGGCGCGCACGCGCGGTTGTTGCAGCGGTATGTGGTCGACGACCAGCTGTTGAGCCTGCCGGAGGCCGTCCACAAAAGCACATTGGCCGCCGCCGAGCGGCTGGATGTGCCCGACCGCGGACGCCTCGCTCGCGGCACGATGGCCGATGTCGTGGTGCTCGACCTGCCGAACGTGCGGGAGGTCGGCACCTGGACCGATCCGTGCCGGCAGGCGCGTGGTGTGCGGGACGTCTGGATCAACGGGACCGCGGTCGTTTCGGTCGGTGCGCTCACCGGGGCATGTCCGGGCCAGGTGCTGAGGCGGTGAGGCACAGGTTGCGCGTGCTCAGTCGTTGGCCTCCTGCGGCTGCGGGTTCGTCGCGATGCCCGCGGCCACCTCGATGAGCGTCTTGGCGGCCCGCTTCACGTCCTGCATCGTGAAGCGGGACGCCGGGCCGCTGACACTGATCGCGGCGGGGAGGTGCGTCGCGAGGAGCGGGGCGGCCACGCATCGGCCGTCCTCCTCGTTTTCGCCGTTGTCGACCGCGTAGCCCATCCGGCGGACCTTCGCCAGCTCGTCCAGGTAGTCGTCGATCGAGGTGATCGTGTTCGCCGTGCGCGCGGGCAGTCCGGTGGACTCGAGCAGGTTCCGGACGCGGTCCTCGGGCAGGTGCGCGGCGATGGCCTTGCCCAGCGCCGTCGAGTGCAGCGGGTCCCGGTCGCCCCGGGACGCGGCGAGGCGGACGCCGCGGCGGCTCTCCACGATCTCGATGTAGATGATGTGGTCGCCGTCCAGCAGGCCGAGGTTCGCGGTCTCGCCGAACTCGTCGCGCAGCGACTCCAGCGAGGGCCGGGCGCGCTCACGCAGGATCTCCAGGTGCCGGGACTGCATGCCGACGAACCCGAGGCCGAGCCGGAACAGGCCACGCTCGTCGTCGCGCTCGACGTACCGGTGGTTCTCCAGTGTCCAGAGGTAGCGGAACGCCGAGGACTTGGGCAGCCCGGTGGTCTGCGCGACCTCGTTGAGGGTGATGCCGTCGACCGATTCCTGGAGCAGGTTGAGGATCAGGCAGACCCGTTCGACCGCGCGCACCGAGTAGTCGCGTTCCTCTTCCGCCGAGCCGTTGTCGGACGGGTTGACATCGTCGGGGTCCTGCTTACGGCGCCGTGCCACGGCTCCTCCTCGTTTCGGCGGGCAAGTTCGGTGTTTCAGATCTTAGTCCCGCATGAAGAAGGGTGTCAGGGGGCCAAGGCCCAGGTCGAGGCCGAACACGCCCCCTTGACTGCGTGGTCATCACGGTCGTACGGTGAATCGAATCTTAGACTTTTCGTTTCATTAGATGAAACTCGGCGAAGCCCTGGAACGTCGGCCCTGGCCGCTGCCGGGCTGTGGGAGGGATCTGCATGCCCAACGATTCGACCCGGCTCGGCCCGCGGTCGGCGGAGCTCAGGCGGCGCGCTGTCGCCCGGACCCCGGGTGGGGTCCACTCCAACGTCCGCCTGACCGGTGCGCAGGAGTTCATCGAGCACGCCAAGGGAGCGTGGCTGTACAGCGTCGACGGGCGGGACTACGTCGACTACCTGCTGGGGCAGGGGCCGAACTTCCTCGGGCACGCACCCGACCACGTGATCGACGCGGTGTTCGAAGCCTGCCGGCACGGCGTCATCTTCGGCGGCCAGCACGAGCTCGAGGTCCGCGCCTCCGAACTTGTGTGCCGCGCGGTCGGCTGGGCCGACAAGATCCGCTTCGGCGTGTCCGGGACCGAGGTTGTGCAGGGAGCGCTGCGACTGGCCCGCGCCACCACGGGCCGCACCAAGGTGATCCGGTTCGAGGGGCACTACCACGGCTGGCTCGACAACGTCCTGACCGCGGCGACCGACGGCCGCTGGGGCGCGGCCTCCAAGGGGCAGGTCGCCGGTCACCTGGAGGACTTCATCGTGCTGCCCTGGAACGACGCGGACCAGGTCGCGGACGTGCTCGAACGTCGCGGTGACGAGGTCGCCGCGGTGATCATGGAGCCGGTGATGATCAACGCCGGCGTCATCGAACCGGTGCCGGGCTTCCTCGAGGCGGTGCGGCAGCTGTGCGACCGGCACGGCGTGGTGCTGATCTTCGACGAGGTGATCTCGGGCTTCCGCCTCGGCCTCGGCGGCGGCGCCGAACGCTACGGCGTCCAGCCCGATCTCGCCACCTACGGGAAGGCGATCGCCGGCGGTTTCCCGGTCGCCGCCCTCGTCGGCCGGGCCGAGCTGATGGACCGGTTCGGCACCGGCGAGGTCAACCACTCCGGGACCTTCAACGGCTCGGTGATGGCCACCGCGGCGGTGGCCGCGACAGTGACGAGCCTGCTGGAGGATCCGCCGTACGAGCGCGTCGCCAAGCACGGCAAGACCCTCATGGTGGGGCTGCGGGACCTGGCCGTCGAGCACGGCCTGCCGCTGCGAGTCGAGGGGCTCCCCGCCGCGTTCCACGTCTCGTTCGGCGAGGCCGAGGTCCGCGACTACCGGACCCTGCAGCGACTCGACCTGGCCCGGTACGAGCGGCTGTCCCGGGTGCTCGTCGAGCACGGCCTGTGGGTGACCGGCCGCGGGGTCTGGTATGTCTCCGCCTGCCACGGCGAGGAGGAGCTCGACGCCGCGCTGACCCGGTTCGAGAAGGCGCTGCACGACGGGGCGGGACGATGACGGGAACGGTCGACCGGGACGGCAACACGGCGAAGTTCTCGGCGTTCGTGCGAGCGGGCGACCTGGTCTTCGTCTCCGGCCAGGCTTCGGTGGACGAGAACGGCACGATCGTGCCGGGCACGTTCGCCGAGGAGATGCACCGGTCGCTCACGAACGTCATCCGGGTGCTGGCGGACGCCGGACTTGAACTGTCCGATGTGGTCAAAGTCGGCGCCTACATCCGGGACGCGGGCGACCTGCCCGAGTTCAACCGGCTGTACACCGAATACTTCGCGGATCCGCTGCCCGCGCGGACCACGATCACCGGCTGCCTGCCTGCGAGCATCCGGTTCGAGGTGGACGTCGTCGCCCACGCGGGAGACAGATGATGCGCTTCGCGACGCTCGGGCTCTACCACGAGGCGAACACGTTCTCGCCGCTGAAGGCCGACCGCAGGCTGTTCGCCGGCGGCGGTGTGGTGCGGAACTCGGAGATCATCCGCGACTACGCGGAATCGGCGACGACCCTCGGCGGCTACTTCACGGCGGCGCGGCGACTGGGCATCGGGATCGAACCGATCCTCTTCGCGTTCGTCACCCCGATCGGCGCGATCACCGAGGACGCCTTCGAATCGCTGGTGGGCGAGATGCTCGCCGAACTCGAGGCCAGGGGGCCGTGGGACGGCGTGCTCCTGAACCTGCACGGTGCGGCCGTGGCCGAGCACCTGCACGACGCCGACGGCGAGATCGCCGCGCGCGTGCGTCGGTTGGTCGGCCCGAACGTGCCCGTCGGAGCGGTGCTGGACCTGCACGCGAACGTGTCGAGGAAACTGGTGGACGCGCTCACCGTGACGCTCGTGTACCAGACCAACCCGCACGTGGACGCGAAGGAACGCGGGATCGACTGCACCGAGTTGATCGCGGCCGCGGCACGCGGCGAGATCCGGCCCGTGCAGTCGCTCGTCCCGCTCCCGCTCGTGGTGAACATCGCTCGGCAGGACACTGCCGAGGAGCCGATGGCGGAGCTGATGGCGAAGGCGCGGGAGGTGGCCGGCTGGCCCGGCATGCTGTCGGCCAGCGTGGTGGAGGGGTTTCCGTATGCCGACGTCCCGCAGATGGGGATGTCGTGCATCGCGATCCACGACGGCGACGAGTTCGAGGCGACCGTGGCCGCGCAGGAGCTGGCCAACCAGGTGTGGAAGCGGCGGTCCGGTCTGCAGGCGCGGGGTCACCCGGTGGCCGAGGCGCTCGACCTGGCTTGCGAGGAGTCGCGTGGGCCGGTCGTACTGCTGGACGTCGGGGACAACATCGGTGGCGGGGCGCCAGGGGACTCCACCGTCATCCTCGACGCGGCCCTGCGGCGAGGGGCTCCGCCGCTCGTGCAGACCTTGTGGGATCCGGACTCGGCGCGGCAGTGCATCGAGGCCGGGGAGGGCGCCGAGGTGCACCTTCGCGTGGGGGCGAAGCACGTGCACTCCGCCGGGCGGCCGGTGCCGGTGCACGGGACGGTCCGCACCGTGTCCGACGGCCGCTTCGAGGAGCCCACCGCCACGCACGGCGGGTTCCGCTTCTTCGACCAGGGCCCGACGGCCGTCCTGGACACCGTCGACGGGCACACGCTCGTGATCGGCTCCAAGGCGGTCATGAACTCCAGCCTGCAGCAGCTGCTCAGCGTCGGCGTCGACCCGGCGCGCTACCACATCGTCGTGGCCAAGGGCGTGAACTCGCCGCGCGCGGCGTACGGGGCCATCGCGCGGCTGATGCTCGTCGTGGACACCGACGGCGTCACCGCGATGAACCTCGACCGCTTCACCTACCGGCACCGGCGCAAGCCGTTGTACCCCTTCGAAGCAGCGGAATTCCCGGAGTAGACGGATGAAACTGATGCAGGTGGGCGCTCCCGGCCGGGAGCGTCCCGTGGTGCTGGAAGACGGTCGCCACTACGACCTGTCCCCGCTGACCCACGCCATCGACGGCGCCTTCCTGGAGCGGGGCGGGCTGCACCGGGTGCGGGAGGCGCTCGACGACGGCGTCCTGTACGAGAACGACATCGTCGGCATGCGGATCGGCTCGCCGATCGCCCGGCCGGGCGCCGTCCTGTGCATCGGGCAGAACTACGCCGCCCACGCGGCCGAGACAGGGGACCCGCCGCCCGCGGAGCCGATCCTCTTCCACAAGTCGCCGAACACGGTGGTCGGTCCGTACGACGAGGTGCTGATCCCGCGCGGTTCGGAACGCACCGACTGGGAGGTGGAACTCGGCGTCGTCATCGGCAAGCGCGCCCGCTACCTCGAAACGCTCGGCGACGCGCGGGACTGCATCGCCGGGTACGTCACCTCCGACGACGTCTCGGAACGCGCCTTCCAGCTCGGCAGGCCCGGCGGGCAGTGGTCCAAGGGCAAGTCGTGCGAAACGTTCAACCCGCTCGGGCCGTGGCTGGTCCCCGCCGACGAGGTGCCGGACCCGCAGGTGCTCGAACTCCGGTCGTGGGTCAACGGCAGGCCGCGCCAGGACTCCAAGACCTCCGACATGGTCTTCACGGTCGGCGAGATCATCTGGCACCTCAGCCAGTTCCTCGTGCTCGAGCCCGGCGACCTGGTGAACACCGGCACCCCGGAGGGCGTCGCCCTGTCCGGGCGGTTCGGCTACCTGCGGCCGGGCGACGTCGTGGAGACCGAGGTGGTCGGGCTCGGCCGCCAGCGCAACGTGTGCGGGCAGGCCTGATGGGACTGGACCGCGACTTCGCCGCCGCCCTGACCGAGGTGGTCGGCCCCGACCACGTCCGCCAGTCGCCCGGCGACCTCGCGGTCTACGCGCGCGACGCCACGCCACTGTTCCACCACCCGCCGGACGCGGTCGTGTTCCCGGCCACCACCGACCAGGTCTCCCGCGTCCTGCAGCTGGCCACCGCGTACCGCGTCCCGGTCGTGCCGAGGGGATCCGGCTCGAACCTCTGCGCCGCCACCGTCCCGCTGCGCGGCGGGATCATCCTCGCGCTGACACGGATGACGCAGATTCTGGAGGTCAGCTCCGAGGAGTTGCTCGCACGCGTGCAGCCGGGCGTGACGACGGCCCGGCTCGCCGACGCCGCCGCGGCCCGGAACCTGTTGTACGCGCCCGATCCGGGCAGCCGGACGACCGCGACGGTGGGCGGCAACATCGCCACCTGCGCCGGCGGTCTGCGCGGCCTGAAGTACGGCGTGACCCGCAACTACGTGCTCGGCCTGGAGGCGGTGCTGCCGACCGGCGAGGTAGTGCGGACCGGCGGACGGCTGTGGAAGGACGTCGCCGGGTACGACCTGACGCGGCTGCTCACCGGGTCCGAGGGCACGCTCGCGGTCATCACCGAAGCCACGGTGGCCCTGCTGCCCGCACCGGCCGAGAGCAACACCGGCGTGGCCTACTTCGAGTCGCTCGCGGACGCGTCCAGAGCGGTCGGCGCCATCATCTCGTCCGGCATCGTGCCGGCCACCCTGGAGTTCCTGGACCGCAAGTGCGTCGCCGTGGTGGAGGAGTACGCCGGGCTCGGGCTGCGGCTGGACGCCGGCGCGCTGCTGCTGTTCGGCGAGGACGGCCCGCTCGAGGTCGTCGCCGGGAACATGGTGCGGATGCGCAAGATCTGCGCCGAGTCCGGGGCGCTCGAAGTGACGGTGGCGGCGGACGTCGCGCGTGCCGAGGCGCTGCTGACCGCGCGCCGGTGTTCGCTGCCGGCGCTGTCCCGGCTCGGCTCGCTCACGATCCTGGAGGACGTCACGGTCCCGCGGCCGCGGATGCCCGAGATGGTCGGCCGGATCGATGAGATCGCCGAGCGGTTCGACCTGCAGATCGCGACGTTCGGGCACGCGGGCGACGGCAACCTGCACCCGACGTGCGTCCTGGACCCGGATGACGAGGCCGCGGTGGAGCGAGCGCACAAGGCGTTCGCCGAGGTCTTCCGCACCGCGATCCGGCTGGACGGCACGATCACCGGCGAGCACGGCGTGGGCGCGGCGAAACTGCCGTTTCTCGCCGAGCGGCTCGGCTCGGCCCAGCTCGGGTTGCTGCGCCGGATCAAGAGCGCGTTCGACCCGGCCGGCGTGCTCAACCCCGGGAAGCTCGGTTCATGATCTTCTCGAAACCGTTGCTGGACCGGTGCATCTCCTGCGGGTACTGCCTGCCGGCGTGCCCGACGTACGCGATGACGGGGGAGGAGGCGTCCTCGCCGCGCGGGCGGATTTCGCTGATGCGCGCGCTGGAGACGGGGGAACTGCCGGAGGACGACGGCACGCTCGCCGAACAGGCGTCGTTCTGCCTGGGCTGCCGGGCGTGCGAACCGGTGTGCCCGGCAGGCGTCGAGTACGGGAACCTGCTGGAGCAGTGGCGGGACCACCAGTGGCGCGGCGGACAGCGGCCGCTGCGGGCGCGGTTGCTGATGGCGGCCGTGGCGCGCCCGTGGCTGCTCCGGTTGCCGGGCCTGGTACGCAGGCACGCGCGGACAGCGGCGAGCGCGGGCGGGCCGTCGCTGATGCTCGGGTGTGCGGAACGTGCTTTGTTCCCACGGGTTTCGCGCGCTGTGCGCACGCTGGTGCCCGGGCTGGCCGTGCCGCCGCGGCAGGGCTGCTGCGGTGCGCTGCACGCGCACAACGGCGATTCCGCCGCGGGCGAGCGGATGGCGAAGGAGCTCGGCAAAACCCTCCCCGGCACGATCGTGACGACGTCCGGTGGCTGCGCCGCGCACCTGGCCGCACACCTCGGCCGTCCGCGGGTCCGCGAAGCGAGCGAGTTCTTCGTCGAAGCCGATGTCCTGCCGCTGGGTTCGCTGTCGGTCGACGGCCGCCCGGCGCGCGTGGCCTTGCAGGACTCGTGTCACCTGCGCAACGGGCTCGGCGTGTGGCGCCAGCCGCGCGAGCTGATCCGGGCGGTGGCGGAGTACGTGGAGCTGCCGTCGGCGGCCGCGTGCTGCGGCGCGGCGGGCACCTACTCGATCTTGCGGCCGCGTGACAGCGCGAGGATTCTGGCGGCGAAAATCGACGAAATCGAGGCGGCCGGGGTGGACTACGTGGTCGCCGTGAATCCCGGCTGTCTCCGGCAACTGCGCGCCGGCCTGCGGAAACGGCGCTCGCGGGTGGAGGCCGTGCACCTGGCCGAACTGCTCGTGATCGCCTCGAAACAGGTTCGGCCGGATCGGCAGACAGACTTGTCTGAAAGCGGCTCCTGAGTACTATGGGCGACGCTGAAACGAAGGTTTCAGTTTCTGCGACATCCGGATCTCCCCACGGGCCCGTGGTGTCGACCATTGAACCCGGCGACGAAACGTAGATCATGTTGACCCGACCCTTGGAGCAGTACGAGATCTTCCGTTCCCACGACATCGACCAAACCCGCGACCTGATGTCCCGGGTGCTGTGCGAGCACTACCTCGACGTGCTCGATCCGACCGCCCAGCTCGACGCGCGGATGAATTCGACACGCCTGAGCGAGGTTCTCCTCAACTACGTGGAATACGGCGCGCCGGTACTCGTCGATCCCGGCCGCACGCGCGACTTCTTCGTGGTGCAGGCGCACCTGCGGGGAAGCGGCGTCGTCCGGTCCGGCCGCGAACAGATCGCCGCGAGCTCGAACCGCATCGTCGTGAGCTCCCCGGAAGAAGCGCTGCGGATGTCGCTGACCCGCGACACCGAGCTCGTCCTCGTCAAGATCGGCACCGGGCTGGTCGAGCGGATCCTGCGGGAGCTGCTCGGTGCCGAGCCCGACCGCCCCATCAGGTTCGAACTGGGCATGGACGTGGTCGGCGGGGCGCCGCGGTACTGGTACCGGACGCTGATCCAGGAGATCGGGTCCCTCGGCAAGCACGGGCAGTGGACCGCGAGCCCGTGGTCGGCGCAGTTCGAGGAATGGCTCGTCACCAAGCTGCTCGTGCTGCAGTACAACAACTACTCGGCACGGCTGTCCCGGATCGCCGCCCACCCCGCGCCCGCCCGGCTGGTCACGCGGGCGACCGAGCTGGTGCGCGCCGATCCGCAGGCGGAGTGGACGTCGTGCTCCGTCGCCGCGGCACTCGGGGTGGAGCCCGGACGGCTGGAATCCGGCTTCCAGCGGTACCGCGGCCTGCCCGTGACGGACTTCCTCTTCCGCGAGCGCCTGCGTGCCGTCTACCACCTGCTGCAGGACGGGCACCCGGGGGAGATCCGCCTGAGCGACGTGGCCCGGTGCTGGGGCTTCCGCGACCAGTACCGCTTCGCCAGCAAGTACACCGCGACATTCGGAGAGACTCCCGACCAGACTCTCCGCCGATGACGTCCCGCCGCCATATCCCGAACGGAGACCCCGAGCAATGAGCGGCTACCACTTCGCCTACATCCGCACCGCCGACCCCGCCCTCGCCGTCGAAGCGGCCGAGCCGGTCCTCGGACTGCACGAACTCCTGCCGGAGGGCGGTCCGCGGGAGATGGACCTCCGGATGCACCGGCACGAGGGCGACCAGCTGACCTCGGCCACCGTCACCTACGGCCGCGACGTCGTGGTGCGCCTCGGTGTTCCGCGCACCGCGTACACGACCACCATGGTGGTGAGCGGCCGCTGCGTGTTCCGGATCGGCTCCACTTACCTCGAGGCGGCCACCGGCGACGTCGTCACCGCGTCCCCCGCCGACGCCTTCGGCTTCCAGGCCGGGGCGAACTGCTACCTGAAGCTCGTGCGCGTGGAGCAGCGGGCGATGCACGTCCGGCTGGCGCGGATCACCGGCAGGTGGCCGAGCTCCCCGATCCGGTTCCACCCGGTCATCACCCGGCTCAGCGGCCGCGGCCAGCCCCTCATCACCAGCGCGGAGCAGTTCTTCGGCCGGTCCAAGTCGCGGTTCGCGCGCCATTCCGACGAGATCTTCGTGAACTGGCTGCTGCGGCACCAGCCGCACGAGTACAGCGAGTCGATCGGCCCGCGCGCCGCCGAGGTCGGCCCGCTCGCCAGCGACTTCGGGAAGGTGCTGCTGCGGGCGACAGACCCGGTCAAGGAGGTGAGCGTGACCGAGCTGGCCCGTGCCTCCGGGCTCACCGAGGTGGAGTTCGTGCGGGTCTTCCGCCACCACGAGGGCTGCCGGCCGCAGGACTTCCGGCTGGGGCTGCGCCTGGAGCAGGCCAGGCGGATTCTGCTGGTGGGACGCCCGCCGCTGGTGAGCGTCGGCTACGCCGCCCGGCGTTGCGGTTTCCGGGACGACGAACGGTTCCGTCTGCACTACACCCGGCGGTTCGGCGAGACCCCGCTCGACACCCTCTACCGATCGGAGTGACTGTTGCGGCCGCTTCGGGTGCCCGATGTCGTCATCGCCCGCCACCACAAGGGTTTCCCGCCGTCCACCGCGGGATCGCGGGTCGATGACCTGCGTGGGCGTGAGGTGCTTGGCGCGGATTTCCCCACCCCGCTGCTCGTGCTCAGGCAGCCGGAGCTCGACCACAACCTCGCGGCGATGCAGCAGTTCTGCGAGCAGCACGCGCTGTCGCTCTCGCCGCACGTGAAGACCACGATGTCCCCGGAGATCGCGCAGGCGCAGATCGAGCACGGCGCCTGGGCGCTCACCCTCGCCACTCCCACCCAGCTGGCCGCGTTCCGCGGGCTGGGCGCGGATCGGCTGCTGCTGGCCAACGAGCTGTGCGACCCGGCGGCCATCGAGTGGCTCAGCGGCGAGCTGGACGAAGACCCGGCGTTCACCTGCTACTGCTACGCCGACTCGATCGAGGGCGTGGAGGTGCTGGAGAAGGAGATCGCCAGGGCGTCGCGCACCCGCCCGTTGCCCGTGATCGTGGAGCTCGGCGTGCCCGGCGGGCGGACCGGCGCCCGTGGCGCCGGCGCGGCCCTCGCGGTCGCGGATCGGGTGGTGGCTTCGTCCCACCTGGAGCTGGCCGGTGTGGGCGGGTTCGAGGGTGTCGTTCCCGGTTCGTTCGGCGCGCGGTTGCTCGGCGACGTGCGTGCCTGGCTCCGGGAACTGGCGGGACTGGCGGACCGGGTGCTGGCGCGGCACGACGTGGCCGGTGAGTTCGTCGTGACCGCAGGGGGCACGCAGTACCCCGAGCTGGTCGCCGCCGAGCTGAGCCGGAGCTGGCGGAACGGCCGTGCGATCCGCGTCGTCCTGCGGAGCGGGTGCTACGTCACGCACGACGCGCTGGGCTACGAGCAGTACCGGCGGTTGCTGGCGACGGAGTATGCCGTGATGCCGTTGCGGTCCAGTCTGGAACTGTGGGCGCGAGTGCTGTCCACACCGGAACCGAATCTGGCCATTGTGGACTTCGGCAAGCGGGACACCGGGATGGACTCGGGCTTTCCGGTGCCGCTGCATCGGATCCGCCGTGGCGGGACGTCCCTGGAGGCGCCGCCGCCCGGCGAGGTGGTGGCGATGAACGACCAGCACGCCTACTTCCGCGGCGAGAACGATCTGGCGGTGGGCGACCGCATCGGGTTCGGCATCTCGCACCCCTGCACGACGTGGGACAAGTGGCGGGTGGTGCCGATCGTCGACGAGAGGTATGTGCTCACCGGGGTCGCGCAAACCCTGTTCTGACGCCTAATCCTCGTCCTGGCCGGGCCACCACTGGTCGAGCAGCTCCATGCGCGCGTCGACCAGTGCGGGGTTTCTCAGGTCGACCAGGTGGACTCCCCGCCAGCGCTGGAATCCGATGCTCTCCAGCATCGCGCCGGCGCGCAGGCTCGACAGCTCCGCGGTGATGCGGTCGGCGCCGGGGAGGGCGAAGTCCAGCGGGGAGACCCGGCAGGCGGCCAGGCGCGCGTTCGGCGACAGGATCCGCAGCGCGCTCGCGATCAACGCGGCGCCGAGGCCGTGCCCGCGCCACGGCTCGGTCAGCTCGATGCGCCTCAGGATCACCATGCGCGGCGGGCCCTGGCTGATGCGCGCGTCCAGTTCGGGGTGCAGCTTGCCCTGGTCCGGGTCGATCACCGTTTCCGCGATGAACTCCAGCGCCCATTCGCCGAGCACGACCGAATCCAGCAGATTCCGTTCCTTGGTCAGATCGGCGATGACGAGTGCGATGTCGCCGACGTGCCGGAGCTCGTCCGGGCACACGTCGAGTTCCGACACCTCCGCTCTGGCGTCCCATTGTTCCGGCTGCTCGTCCTCGTCGTCGATCTGCCACCAGAATCGTCGGTGTTTCAGCTCGAGTTCGATCGACAGAGGGTTCGCCGGCAGATCAGGAACCACGACCCCTCCTCGGCGTCATGCGAATGCTGATGCACGTGCAACCGCACTCTAGATGACGGCGGCGGGAAATGCTGCCGGGGTGGGATGAGCGGAAGCCGTCCTTTTCCGGTATCGTGCGCGATTTCCGCCCGGACAACGGGTGAAAGGCGTTCACGAATCCCCCCCGTTTGCTCTTCTGCGGGCCTCGTCGGCGATGAAGGTGCCCTTTGAGCGGATGGTGAACACCAGGCCGCGTTCGCGGAGGATCTGGGTTGCGTGGCGCGCCGTGCCGAGTGAGACGCCGTACTCGGTGGCCAGCCGTCGTTCCGCCGGCAGCGGCGTGTTCGGGCGCAGCTCACCGGCCTCGATGCGGGCCTCCAGGTGGTCCGCCATCATCTCGTAGATGTACCCCGGCTTCGCGGTGGGATCGAACTCTGGGACGGTCACGGGAGGAAGGTAGAACGGCGTTAAAAGGGGCGGATTTCACGGTTGCTCCAAGATGCGCCTGTGCGCGCTATGACGGGGTTGATCACGAAGACACCTGTACTGTCACCCTACCGGGTGGCGAAATGCGAAACGGTTGCCGAATTCGTCAGTTGTTCACTGTCGTCACCCGAGCGGGTTAGCCAGAACGGGCGCACAATTGTCAGCGGACTTGATTCGGGACGCGCAATGAGTCGTGGCCCTGTCCACGCAGTATCTCGAAACGGTCGGTGCCCGGCCAGCTGTTCACCCAGCTCGACCCCGGCACGTCCTTCGCGCGCTTCTTCAGCGGCGCCAGCAGCCGGGAAACCTCGCGGTAGGACTTCGCCGCCGTGCCGGCGCACACGACCGTCGCCAGCGAGACCGTGACCGACAGGTGCTCGGCCGTCCACGGGGTGCCCAGCAGGGTGTCCGCGACGGCCGGGATCTCGTCGATGCCGCAGGCGATCAGGAAGTCGTCGCCGCCGACGTGGCTCACCGTGACGCTGCGCAGCTTCGCCGCCAGGTCCGTCAGCGTCCGCCCCAGCGCCCGGATCAGGTCGTCGCCGGCCGCGAAGCCCACCGTGTCGTTGATGCGCTTGAACGAGTCGACGTCCAGCCACGCCACGACGAGCGGCCGCCCCGCGGCGATCCGTCGGTCCACCTCGCGCGCGACGGTGTCGCTGCCCGGCAGCCGGGTCAGCGGGTTCAGCGCGGCCGCCTCCTCGATCTTCGCCTCGGCCATCGCGCGCACGATCTCGGTCACGAACACCACGCCGAGGCACTCGCCGTCCGCGCCGACCACGATGATGTCGTCGCCGGTGCGGGTCAGGTCGGCGTCGGCGACCAGGTCGAGCAGCTCCAGCGCGCCCGCGCCGGTGCGGATGGTGCGCGGCGGGTCGGCCAGCCGCGCGGCCGCCTTGTTCGCGTGCAGCGCGTGCCCGTACGGGCCGGTCAGGTCCAGCAGGAACCGGGCCCGGTCGATCGACCACCGCGGCCGTCCGGCGCGGTCGATCCCGACGATTCCGCTCGGCGCGTCGTGGTTCAGCAGCACCCGCCGGACGTCGTCGCACGTCGCGTCGTCGGGCAGCGTCGTCGCGGGGTGCCGGAAGTCGTCCACGCGCGGCGCCGCCGCCCTGGTCAGCGGCACGGGCGCCACGGGCTCGGGCGGCGCCGTGACCAAACCGGACGGCATCGCGTTGGCGCGGGCCGGGGCGAAGAGGTTACCCTGCACGATCCGCACCCCGAGCCGCCGCACCGCCGACAGCTGTTCCTCGGCCTCGATTCCGGTCGCCACCAGCCGGATGCCGGTCCGCGAGGTGAAGTGCACGAGCGACTCGACGAGCGCGACCGCCGCGGCCTCGCCGGGCAGCCGCCGCAGCGTCGTGCGGTCGAGCTTGACGAGGTCGACGCCTGCCTCGGCGAGCAGGTTCAGCGGCAGGTCGCCCGACCCGAGCCCGTCGAAGGCGAGGCGGAAGCCCAGCTCGGCGAACCGCTCCAGGCCGGCGAGCAGCGCCTTCGGCGAGACGCCGTGGAACGGCGCGCCGATCTCCAGCACGATCTCACGTGGACGGCGACCGGTGCGCCCGAGCGATTCGAGCAGCGGGTCGAGCACCAGCTGCGGCGCCGCGGCCGACAGCGCGGTCAGGTTCAGGTGCAGGGGGAGCAGCGTCTCGTGGGTGGCCTCGGCGAGGACCGCCTGCGCGGCGAGGCCGGCGTCGACGTGGACCAGCCGGCCGCGGCGCTGGGCGGCGCGCAGGAGGTCGTGGATCCGTCCGGTGGCCGGCCGGGCGAGGGCTTCGACACCGACGACGCCGCCGGTGTTCAGGCTGTAGAGCGGTTGAAAGGCGAAGCCTACGTCGTCGGCCGCTGCTTCCACACGTGAATCCTCCGCCGTCGCCGGGCCGGGTGGCCCGTTCGCGCGCCGATTGTGTCCCAGCTCACCACGGGACGCGAACTGGCCCCTACCGCCGCGCCCGGCGGTCACTCCAGGCTGGTCTGGTTGTCCGAACTGACCAGCGAGGAGCCGCACGTGCCGCCCTTCATGGAGCCGTTCCGGATCAAGGCGGTCGAACCGATCCCGTTCCCCACGGCGGAGGAGCGCCGCGACGCGCTCGTTGCGGCCGGGTGGAACCTCTTCCGCGTGCCTGCCCGTGCCATCACCATCGACCTGCTGACCGATTCCGGCACGGCGGCGATGTCGGCCGCGCAGTGGTCCGCGCTCATGCGGGGCGACGAGTCCTACGCCGGCGCGCGTTCGTTCGAGCGGTTCGAGGCCGTCGTGCGGGACCTGACCGGCTACGGCGAGGTCCTGCCGGTCCACCAGGGACGCGCGGCCGAGCGGATCCTGCTCGGCCTGCTGCTGCGACCCGGCGACATCTCGGTCAGCAACACGCACTTCGACAGCACGCGCGCCAGTGTGGAAGCGGCCGGCGCGCAGGCGGTCGACCTGCCGGTGCCGGTCGCGCCGGGGGAGCTGAACCCGTTCGGCGGCGACCTCGACACCGGCAGGCTGCGGGACCTGCTGCGCGCCTCGGCCGACCGCGTGAAGTGCGTCGTTCTCACCATCACCAACAACGCGGGCGGCGGCCAGCCGGTCTCGGTGCGCAATGTCAAGGAGGTGCGCCAGCTCTGCGACGCCCACGGCGTTCCGCTGTACCTGGACGCGTCGCGCTTCGCCGAGAACGCGTACCTGGTGACCGAACGCGAGGACGGCTACGGGCACCTGTCGCCGCGCGAGGTGGCCCGCGTGGTCTTCGAGCTCGCGGACGGCTGCTGGGCCAGCCTCAAGAAGGACGGCATGGCCAACATCGGCGGGCTCATCGCGTTGCGCGACGCCGGTCTCGCCGCGCGCGCCCGCGAGCAGCTCATCGCGTTCGAGGGGTTCCCGACCTACGGTGGGCTCGCCGGGCGCGATCTGGAAGCGCTCGCGGAGGGGCTGCTGGAGGTCGTCGAGCCGGACTACCTGCGGTACCGCGCCGAGTGCGCGCGCTGGTTCGGCGAGCAGCTGGGCCTGGCCGGCCTGCCGGTGCTGCAGCCGACCGGCTGCCACGCGGTGTACGTGGACGCGGGCGCGATGCTGCCGCACATCCCGCCGCAGCAGCTGCCCGCGACCGCCTTCGCCAACGCGCTCTACCTGGCGGGCGGGGTGCGGGTGACCGAGCTGGGGACGCTCGTCTTCGGCAGGCGGGACCCCGGCGGCGGGCCGGACGTGCCCGCGCCGCGCGAGCTGGTGCGGTTCACGTTGCCGCGCCGGGTCTACACCCTGAGCCACTTGGAACACGTCGTCGACGTGGCCGAGGGCGTCTGGTCGAAGGCGGGCCAGCTGACCGGCTATCGCATCGTCGAGCAGGGAGGTGCCCTTCGACAGTTCACGGCGGTCTTGCGACCGGCCGCCGAATAGTAAAACCCCTGATCAACCGGGGTCCGACGCGTCGGATGCAAATTGCACATAGCAAATTCGCCCGTTCGTCGGTAGCAATTGAACGCCAAACAACGGACAGTGGTGCATTGGAGGTGTATGGGAGTCGGCGCCACCGTACGTTGATCTTTTCGACTGCCCGGGACATGACAGTACTGCCGTTGGACAAGTACCGGCTCTTCCACTCGCGAGATGTTGACGAGACCCGCGAGCGGGTGGGGCGCCTGTTCTGCCCACACTCGATGAACACCGTCGGCCGCAACCCGCGGCTGAACACCAAGGTCAACTGCCGCCGCCTGGAGAACGTGGCGATCGCGGTGGTCGCCTACGGCACCGACGTGCGCGTCGAACCCGGCGAGCTCGGCTCCTTCTACGTGGTTCTGGCTCCGGTGATCGGCCGGGGCATGGTCCAGTGCGGACGTGAGCAGATCAACTCCGCGCCGGACACGGCCGGCGTGGTCGGCACGGACGACCCGCTGCGGATGCGGCTGTCCGACGACTGCGCCCAGTTCGTCATCCGGATCGAGCGGCCTGCGCTGGAGGCGCGCCTGGCCGAGCTCATCGACGGTTCGGTGTCGGAGCCCGTGCGGTTCCGGCTGGGCATGGACATCACCCGCGGTTACGGCCGCAGCTGGTACCGGGAGCTGGCCTACGGCGTCTCTGAGCTGGACCAGCCGGACACGATGCTCTCGCACCCGGCAGCCGTCGAGCAGTTCGAGCGCAACCTGATCACCGGGTTGCTGCTCGCGCAGCCGCACAACTACACGGCGATGATCGAGGGCCGGGACCGTCCGGTGCCCTCGCGGTCGCTGCGGGCGGCGCTCGATCTGATCCACAGCCATCCGGAGGCCCCGCACACGCCGGGCAGCCTGGCCCACCAGGCCGGGGTGAGTGTGCGGGCGCTGCAGAAGGCCTTCCGGGAGCAGCTGGGCAGCTCGCCCAGCGAGTACCTGCGCGGTGTGCGGCTGCAGCGGGTGCGCGACGAGTTGTCGGCCGCCCAGGTCGAGGTCACGACAGTCGGGGAAATCGCGAGCAAGTACGGGCTGATGCACCACGGCCGCTTCGCTGCGGCCTACCGGGAGCGGTTCGGTGAGTCACCCAACGCGACGTTGCACAGACGGTCTGGACGTCTACTGGAGTGTGAAGGGGCGAATCGTGCGTGATGAGGACAAAACCGTGCGCCGAACGGATCGTGCCGGCTGGGCGGCGCTCGTAGCTTCCGCGTCATGAGCGCCGACGCCGCCGTGGCCGCCCGCGACTCGATGCCGATCGGCCGGCTGATCCGGTCCGCGCGGCACGAGCGCGGGCTGACCCAGTACCAGCTCGCGGACGAACTCGTCACGGTCTCGGGCAACGAGAGCCTGGGCCGTGGCGAGGTCTCGCGCTGGGAGCGGGGCAAGCGCGTGCCCGGCCCGTACTGGCAGAGCCACCTGAGCCGGGTGCTGGAGGTGCCCCCGGACGAGTTGCGCGCCGCCGCGCGCACGGCGAAGCAGTGGCGACGGCGCCAGTGAAACACAACCCCTGATTTCCCCATCCCGCTTTTGCCATTTTTGCAGCGAAAGTTTTGCTCTTTTTTCGCGCAGGAGTGGGAGTCCCATGGGAAAGTCTTTGGTCACACTGGTCAACCCGAATCTCGTCCATCCCCCGATCACGCCGTACGCGCTGGACATCCTGACGACCTCGCTGGAGGCCGACGGGTTCGATGTGGACGTCGTGGACCTCACGTTCCGGCGGGACGACTGGTGGGCCGTGCTGCGCGAGTACTTCGCGAGCCACACGCCGATGCTGGTCGGGGTGACGGTGCGCAACACCGACACGATCTACGCGCAACAGCAACGCGGTTTCCTCGGCGACCACCGCGCCGTCATCGACGAGATCAAAATGCGCAGCGCGGCCCCGATCATCGCGGGCGGCGTCGGTTTTTCCTCGATGCCGTTCGCGTTGGTCGACTATTTCGGCATCCCATTCGGGGTGAAGGGCCCGGGTGAGGGAATCATCGTCGGCCTGGCGAATGCGCTGTGGTCCGGGGAACCGCCGGACAGCGTGCCCGGGTTGCTGGTCAACCGCGGTGGCGGGCGCGTGGAGAAGGTCGCGCCGGAGCTCGGCCGCCGCGGCCGCCCGTTGTCCTCGCCGCTCAACACGACCACGAGCTACACCCGCCGGTCCGGGGAGCCGTGGAAGGTGGACAACCTGCGTTACTACCGCGGCGGCGGGCTCGGCAACATCCTCACCAAGAACGGCTGCGCCTACTCGTGCGCGCACTGCGTGGAGCCGGACGCGAAGGGCACGCACTTCACGCGCCGCGCGGTGGAGTGCGTGGTCGACGAGATGGAGGCGCTGACCGCGCAGGGCGTGTACGACCTGCACACGACCGACAGCGAGTTCAACCTCGTCATCGCGCACAGCAAGAACGTGCTGCGGGAGATCATCCGGCGCCGCGACACCGACCACTCCACGCCGCTGCACAACCTGAAGCTGTGGATCTACGCGCAGCCGACGCCGTTCGACGACGAGCTGCTCGACCTGCTGGTGCGGGCCGGGTGCGCGGGCATCAACCTCGCGCCCGACCACGTGCGCGACGACGTACTGGACGGCTGGAAGGTCTCCGGCGGCGGCCGCCGGTTCTACACCTTCGACGACGTGCGCGCGTTGTGCGCCAAGATCGCCAAGGTCGAGCTGCCGGTGATGGTCGAGGTCCTGCTCGGCATGCCGGGCGAGACGGCGGTGACGATGACCGAGGCGGTCCGCCGCACGCTCGACCTGGACGTCGCGGTCGCCGGTTACAGCCTCGGCATCCGGGCGTTTCCCTACTCACCGCTGGGGATCCGGATGGCGGAGCAGTGCGCCGGCCGCCGCACGCTGCCCGGTCTGCAGTCGGACTCGGCGGTGGAGCCGATCGTGCTCCGGCCGCGGGCGATGTGCGATTCGGTCGTCGAGTACGAGCGCCAGTTCGCCTTCGACGACGACGGGCGGTTCCGGCCGGTCTACTTCCTGTCGCCGGACCTGCCGGAGGACCCGGCGACGATCGCGTCGCCGAACGGCCGGTGGGTGAACAGCGTGCAGATGCTGTGGGACCTGGTGCCGGCGTCGGAGTACCACCGCGTGATGCTGCCGACCCTGCCCGGCATCACCGAGGACGACAACAACTACGCGGACAACCCGTTCCTGCTCAAGCTGATCGAGCTCGGTTACACGGGGGCGTTCTGGTCGCACTGGCCGCAGCGACACGAGATCATGCAGGGCGTCTGACCAGGGACTATTTCGATCCGAACACGAGACCTTGAGCCGCCGCGAACGTTACGTAGACTTTGCCGCGGCGACACGCCCCAGATCCCGCTGCGCCGGCCGGTTCCTCAGCGTCGAGAAGCCGGCCGGCGCAGCCGCCCCACTTCTCAGCACGCGTGCTTGGCGCGCAGGACCGTGGTGAGCGCGTCGGTCACCCGCTCGGCCGGCAGCGTCCCGTCGGCGGTCGCCTTCTCCATCGCGTCCAGCACGGTCGACACCCGGCCGCCCGAGGACCACAACGCCTGGTCCGCGCCGGACTGCACGGCCTTCACCACGGCCTGCGGCAACGGGTAGCGCTGGGTCACCGCCTTCATCGCGCCGAGGTCGTCGGTCAGGACCGGGCCGTCGAACCCGAACTCGCCACGCAGCAGCTGGTAGGCCGCCGGGGACAGCGACGCGGGCTCACCGCCGGTCAGGCCCGGCACGTCGAGGTGGCCGACCATGACGGCGGCGGACCCGAAGTCGGCGAGGTTGCGGTAGGGCATCAGGTCGTTCTCGCGCAGTTCGTCCAGCGGCGGCGTGGTCACCGAGCCCTTGTGCGAGTCGCCGGTCGCGTGCCCGTGGCCGGGGAAGTGCTTGAGCACCGGCTGGATCCCGGCGTCCTCCAGGCCGGCGGCGAAGGCCTGCGCGTAGCGGCGGGCGGTGTCCGGGTCGGCGCTGAAGGAGCGGTCGCCGATGACGTCGCCGGCGGCGCCGTCGGTGAGGTCGAGCACCGGCGCGTAGTCGACTGTCACCCCGCGCGCGGCCATCGCCCGGCCGCGCTCCCGCGCGAGTTCGCGGACCTCGCCGGTGGTCATCGTGGCGGCCATCTTGCGGGCGCTGGGGATCGACCCGTCCAGGTCGTCGAGCCGCTGGACGCGGCCGCCCTCGTCGTCGACCGCGACGGACACCGGCAGCCGCCCGGCCTGCTGGACCTGGTCGAGCGCCTTGTTCTCCAGCAGCGCGGTGGCGTTGCCGCCGAGGAAGATCCCGCCGACCTGCTCGCTGCGCACGAGGTCGGCCGCGCCCTGCGGGTCGGACGCGTCGACCCCGACGACCACCAGCTGCGCGAGCCGCTGGCGGGGCGTGAGCTCGCCGATCACGGTGGCGCACGCGTCCGGCCCCGCGGCGGCGGCGATGCGCGGCTGCGGCGGCGGCGCGGTGGTCGGAGCGGCGGCCGGGGGCTGCTGCTCGGCCTCGTCGCCGCCGGCGTAGACGACCACCGCGGCGAGCAGGGCTCCGGCGGCCAGTACGAGCAGCAGTCGCCGGGTCAGGTGCTTGGCCGGCCTCATCGGCGTTGGGTGTTCCTTCCTGGCGGAATGGGGTTCGCGGCCACGGTAACCCAGCGCCTGGCGGGTCAAACGGCTCGTCGCCGGACCGGGTGAGTGCGGCCACGTGTCCGGGGCACGTCCGGCGGGTATCCGGGAAGCATGCGAATCCCGCGTGAGCGGCCTCGCAGCCGCGAGGAGTACCAGCGGGGCCTGCCGGACTACCACGATCCGACCGCCGGTTTCGGTGGCGCCGCGCCGGCGTACAGCGCGCTGACGCTGCGGATCTGGCTCGCCGCCATCGGCATCCTCCTCGCCGCCGGGGCCGGTTTCCTGTTCGCCACGATCGAGATGTGGTGGGTGACGGTGCTGATGGGCCTGGTGGTGGTGGGGCTGGTGCTCGACCTGGCCTGGGTCGTGCACCGCAAGCGCCGCGGCGAGCCTGGTTGACGATCTCCGGCAGGGGTAGACCTGTGGCATGAGGCGGCGACACGAGTACCGCGACCGCCACGAGGCGGGCCTGCGGCTGGGCGAGCTGCTCGCCGAACGCGAGTGGCGTGACCCGCTGGTGCTGGGGCTGGCGCGTGGCGGGGTGGTCGTCGGTCACGCGGTGGCCAGTGTGCTCGGCGCGCCGCTGGACGTGGCGGTCGCGCGCAAGATCGGCGCGCCCGGCCAGCCGGAGTTCGGCGTCGGCGCGGTCACCCCGGACGGCCCGCCCTGCTACGACGAGCGCTCGCTGTCGATGCTCGGGCTGCGGCCCGCGCAGCTGGCGGACGCCTGCCGGGCCGAACGCGCCGAGGCCCGCCGTCGCGCCGTGGTCTACCAGCGCGGACGTCCGCCGCAGCCGCGCGCCGGACGGGACGTGCTGGTGGTCGACGATGGGCTGGCGACCGGCGTGACCGCGCGGGCCGCGTTGCGGGCGTTGCGCGCGGACCGGCCGCACAGCCTCGTCTTCGCCGCGCCGGTGTGCGCGCCGGACGCCGCGGCGGCGTTGAAGAGCGACGCGGACGAGGTGCTGTGCCTGCTGGCGCCGCACGGTTTCCGCTCGGTCGGGCAGTGGTACGCCGACTTCCGACAGACCGGCGACGACGAGGTCATCGAACTGCTGGAGAGGTCATGACCGTTCCGCTCACCGTCGACCCCGGCCTCCAGGGCGACCTGACGGTCCCGTCCGACGCGATCGGGGTCGTCGTGTTCGCCCACGGTTCGGGCAGTTCCCGGCACAGCGCCCGCAACATCGCGGTGGCGCGCGAACTGCAGGACAACCGGTTCGCCACGCTGCTGTTCGACCTGCTCAGCCCGGACGAGGACCACGGCGACCGGCGGTTCGACATCGACCTGCTGACCGAACGCCTGCGCGCCGCGATGGCCGAGCTGGCCCGGCGAGCGGAGACGGCCGGGTTGCCGCTGGGACTGTTCGGGGCCAGCACCGGCGCGGCCGCCGCACTGCGGGCCGCGGCGGCCGAACCGGAGCGCGTGCGCGCGGTCGTGTCCCGCGGCGGCCGCCCCGACCTGGCCGGCGACGCGCTGGGCCAGGTGCGGAGCCCGACCCTGCTGATCGTCGGCGCGCGGGACGAGGACGTGCTGCGCCTGAACCAGTCGGCCGCCGCCAAGCTGGGCGGACGGCACGACATCGAGATCGTCGCGAAGGCGACACACCTGTTCAAGGAACCGGGCGCGCTGGAGCGGGTCGCCCAGCTCGCCGCGTCCTGGTTCAGCGAGTACCTCGTTTAGGGCTTGCGGGCCACCGCGGCGAGGATGCGTGACTTCGAGGGCGCGTCGGCGAACAACGCCTTCTCGTCGGGGTGCCATTCGGGGGCGTAGACCAGCCCCGGCTCGACCAGTTCGAAGTCGCCGTAGAACTTCAGGAACTCCTCCCGCGAGCGGTACTGCCCGGGGTTCGTGGTGGTCTCGTAGTAGGCCTTGAGGTCGTCCAGCGCCCGGCGCTCCTCGTCGTCGGCCGGGTTCTCGTCGGTGAGCTGGCACATGATCAGGAACGACCCCGGCGCGAGCTGGTCGCGGTAGAAGTCCAGCGCCTGGTGCGGCTGCTGCTCGTCCTTGATGAAGTGCAGCACCGCGTTGATCACCAGCGCGACCGGCTGCTCGAAGTCGATGACGCCGGTCTCGCCGACCCGCTCCCACAGGTCGATCGGCTCCAGCAGGTCACCCGCGATCGCCTGGTGGCGGTCCGGGTCCGCGGTGTCGGCGAGCAGCAGCTGCGAGTGCGCCAGCGCGATCGGCTCGTTGTCGATGTAGACGACCGTGGTGTCGTGCTCCGGGCGGGCCTCGTCGGCGACCTCGTGCACGTTGCCCGCCGTCGGCAGGCCGGAGCCGATGTCGACGAACTGGTGGATCCCCGACTTCGACGCGTACCGCACGGCGCGGCCGAGGAACTGCCGGCACGCCACCGCGGAGTCGGGGATCAGGGGGAGCCGCGCGCGGACCTTGTCGCCGAACGCGCGGTCGATCGCGTAGTTGTGGTTCCCACCGATGAAGTAGTCGTACACCCGCGCCGCCGACGGCCGGTCGAGGCTTCCCTCGACGGCCCGCAGCACCTCGTCATCCGCCGCCATGCGACGAGTCTGCCACAACGTGTAAACGGTTCACGGCAGGCCGACGAAAGCGGCCGATTGCCCTGCCGTGTAGGCGAAATAGGCGTCCGCGGGATCCGCCGTGTTGGCGTACTGGCCGAACAGCTCGAAGCTGATCGCGCCGAAGAGGTGGGTCCACGCGGTCATCAGCCGGACCAGGTCCGCCTCCGGGAGCGACGTCCCGAGCGCGGTCTGGACCTTGCGTGCCTGGTCGGCGAGCTCGGCCGGCAGCGGCGGACCGGGCATCGCGGGCGCGAGGTCGGCGGACTCCATGACGCGGACCAGCGCCTGCGCCACGCGGCCGGCGGGCGTGATCGTGTCCTGCGGCGCCTGGTAGCCGGGCACCGGCGAGCCGTAGATCAGCGAGTACTCGTGCGGGTTCCGCTTCGCCCAGTCGCGGGTGGCGGCCCAGATGTGCAGCCAGCGGTCGCGGGGCGCGGCGGACGGGTCGTCGGCGCGTTCGGCCGCTTCGCCGATCTCGTTGTAGGCGTCGATGATCAGCTCGGTCAGCAGGTGGTCGCGGCTCGGGAAGTAGCGGTAGAGCGCGGAGGAGACCATGCCCAGCTCACGGGCGACGGCCCGCAGCGACAGCCCGTGCGGGCCGACCTCGCCGAGCTGGCGGCGTGCCTCGTCCTTGATCTCGCGGGTCAGTTCGGCGCGGGCCCGTTCGCGCGCGGTCTTGCTGGCTGGCATGCCGTCGAGTGTGCCACGACCGAGAGCGGCGAACAAATTAGAGAGCACCGCTCTTGACAGCGGAGCCGCTTGGGTGTTCACTGATCTCAACAGAGAGCGCCGCTCTCGCCGAAGGGAGACCCAGATGGACCGCTACCTCAAGCCGGGCAAGGGCGACGGCGTCTTCAACGTGGCCGTGCAGTTCCTGACCAAGCTGGGCGTGAGCCTGGCAGGCAGCCGTGTGCTGCTGGTCCGCGGCCGCAAGTCGGGGGAGATCCGGTCGACGCCGGTGAACCTGCTGAAGGTCGGCGGGCAGCGCTACCTCGTCGCACCGCGCGGGCAGACGCAGTGGGTGCGCAACCTGCGCGCGGCGGGCGAGGGGCAGCTCCAGGTGGGGCGCCGGGTCGAGACGTTCCGGTTCGCCGAACTGGCCGACGAGGAGAAGCCGGTGATCCTGCGCGCCTACCTCAAGAAGTGGGCGTGGGAGGTCGGCCGGTTCTTCGAGGGCGTCGACCACCAGTCGCCGGACGAGGTGCTGCGCGGCATCGCGCCCGGTTTCCCGGTCTTCCGGATCACAGAAAGCGCTTGAGGTGCGCGAGCAGCGCCTCCGGTTGTTCCTCGGCGAGGAAGTGGCCGCACTCGGGCAGTCCCTCGCCCGTGACGTCCTCGGCGTACTCCCGCCAGATGTCCAAAGTGGGCAGTGAGCCGAGCAGTCCGGCCTGTCCCCACAACGCGAGCACCGGCATCGTGAGCTTGCGCCCGGCGTCGGCGTCGTCGTGTTCGGCGTCGTCCGGGAAGGACGCGCGGTAGTCGTCGAAACCGGCGCGCAGGGCGCCCGGGGCGGAGAACGCGCGGACGTACTCGGCGATCGCCTCCGGGTCGAGGCCCTGCCGCTGGTAGGTCCAGCGTTCGAAGAAGTACCCCAGATAGGCCGCGATGTCCTTGCCCGCCAGCAGTTCCGGCAGGTCGGGTTGCAGGTGGAACAGCCAGTGCCAGTAGCCGCGGCCGACACCGGCGTCGAGCCGCCGCCACATCTCGCGGGTCGGGATGATGTCGAGGACGGCCAGGCGCTCCACCTCGTCCGGGCGGTCCAGCGCCCACCGGTGCGCGACCCGTCCGCCGCGGTCGTGCCCGACCACGCTCGCCGACGCGAAGCCCAGCTCGTGCAGCAGTGCGGAGACGTCCGCGGCCATGGTGCGCTTGTCGAAGCCCGTCCGCGGCTTGTCGGTGAGCCCGTAGCCGCGCAGGTCCGGCGCGATGACGGTGCGCTCCCGCGCGAGCGTGTCGAAGATCCGGTGCCAGCAGTAGGAGGTCTGGGGCCAGCCGTGCAGCAGGACGACCGGTGGACCCTCGCCGGCCCGCCGGTAGTGCATGCGGATGCCGTTGACGGTCGCCATGTGCGAGTCCATGTTTCACCTTCCTAACCGGTTATGACGGTTAGAGTACGCTGGACGTGGTGAAGGCGCAGTGGGTTTTCGACGGTGGCCGCCCGTGTCTGGACCTGGTGAACACGCTCCGGGACCGGCACCGCGGCGGCCGTGAGCTGCTGACCTCGCCGTCCGCGCTGGTCGAGTGGCTGGTGCTCGCCGGTCTGCTGCCCCGGCCGGTGACCGCGTCGGCGGACTCGCTCGCGGCGGCGATCGCGCTGCGGGAAGCGGTCGACCGCGTCGCGCGGGGCGCGGGCCGGCCCGCCGATGTCCGCCTGCTGAACCGGCACGCGCGCAACGCGCCGGTGCCGCAGTTGCGTATCGACGGCAACGGCGTCGCGCACCGGCGGTTCGACGCGCCGGACCCCGTCGCAGGCGCGTTCGGCACGCTGGCGGTCGACGCGATCGACCTGGCGACCGGCGAGGCCGACGTCCGGATCTGCGCCTACGACGACTGCGGGCTGCGGTTCGCGGACACCTCGCCGAAGCGCAACCGTCAGTGGTGCTCCATGGCGCGCTGCGGAAACCGGGCGAAGGCACGCGCCCACTACGCCCGCACCCGCGGCCGTTGACGCTCCTCCATCCCTCCTTGTAGTTTGAAACGCACGTTTCAGAGAGGTGGTGGCGGATGGGTGCGCAACGGACCGCGCTGGTGACCGGTGGCGCCACCGGCATCGGCGCCGAGATCACCTCCCGGCTGGCGGCCGAGCGGATGACCGTCTTCGTGGTCCAGCGGACCGAAGAGGACGCGAGCGAAGGCCGGAAACTCTTCGCGGAGCACCCGTTCGCCGAGCTGATCCAGGTCGGCGCGCACGACCTCGCCACCGGCGGCGGCTGCCGGGACGCGGTGGCCGAGTGCGTGCGCCACTTCGGACGGCTCGACGTCCTGGTGAACAACGCCGGTATCAGCGGCTACGCGGCCTTCGGGCCGGTGGAAAGCGCGAGCGACGACCTGATCGACCGGATCGTCGACACCAACCTCAAGGCGCCGCTGCGCCTGGCCCGCGAGGCGTTCGCCCAGCTCGTCCTGAACCAGGGCGTGATCGTCAACATCAGCTCGATCGCGGAGTTCCAGGCCCAGCGCGACGTGCCGGCGTACGTGGCCAGCAAGGCCGGGCTCGGCGGCCTGACCAGGGCGCTGGCCTGCGACCTCGCCCGGACGGGGTCCGCGTGGTCGGCGTCGCACCGGGCGACATCGCCACCGGAACCAGCCGCAGCCCGGACTACACCGCCGCCGTCGGGCTGGTGAAGGAAACCCCGCTCGGCTTCGCCGGGGAACCGGCGGACGTCGCCGGCCTCGTGGCCTGGGTGGTCTCGTCCGAGGCCCGCTACGTCACCGGCACGACGATCGTCGTCGACGGCGGGCGCACCGCGTTCTGACGCGGCAACCGGCGGCGCCCCGCACCCAGGGACGCCGCCGGCCGGTCACCTCAGTGACCGCCCCCATGAGATGCCCCGGGGTGGACGTGGAACCGCGCCACCTCGGGCGGGTGCACGACGAACGGCCGCATCATGCCTTCGTCCTCGTGGTCGAGGATGTGGCAGTGGTACATGAACTCGCCGGTCGCCCCGGTGTGGTGCCCGGCCACGCTCACCCATTCGCCAGCCTGGATTTGGAACGTGTCCTTCCAGCCCTCTTCGTACTTCTCCAGCGGCCTGCCTGCACCGGGCACCGGCAGCGGCGCGGGCGTCCCGCCGGCGGCCGTGTCGAACCCGATCACGTTCCCGGCCGCGTCCAGCGGGTAGGCGCGGCGGGTCAGGACCTGGAACTCGGCCAGGTGGATGTGCATCGGGTGGGTCGGGCCGCCCAGGTTGACGAAGTTCCAGATCGCCCACCGGTCGTGGTCGATGAAGAACGTGGCGGTGTCGTCGAACAGGCTCGCCACCATCCGGAAGGTGCGCACCGCGCCGTCCGCGGCATCGGTGAGCTGGATGAACCCCTCGGCGGGGAACCGCGCAGGCAGCTCCGCCGGGTCGGTGACCTCCTGCAGTTCCCACATCTGCGGGTGCGGCTCGCCCGCGGTGCCGGGCGGGACCAGCGCGACGAAGACGTGGTCGTGGTCCTCCGGCACCGTCGTCCCGTGGTGCAGCCGCACGTACGACCGCGAAACGACCTCGGGCAGCGTGAACTGGTCGTGCCGTTCCCGGTTCTCGACCCGGAACTGCATGACGTCCGGCTCGGTCCGGTCGGCCAGCGTGTCTCGCAGGATCAGGTTCTGCCCCTGGTACCGGCTGAAGTCGATCAGCACGTCCGCGCGTTCCGCGGGCGCCAGCACCAGGCCCGCCGCCGGGAACGCGGCCGGCGCGGGCAGCAGACCGCCGTCGGTGCCGATGATCCGGACGCCGTCGTTGTTCACCGCGCCGGTCTCGTCGATGAGGTTGAGACGGTAGAACCGCGAGTTCGACGCGTTCAGCAGCCGGAACCGGTACCAGCGCGCGTCGACGTCGAGGTACGGCCAGATGACCCCGTTGACCAGCGTGAACGGCCCGGTGAACGGGATCGGCACCGTCGGCCCGTCGGGCCCGGCCGGCGTGATGAACGGGATCTTGAAGAGCAGCTGCCCGGTCAGCGCGCCGGTGGCCGGATCGGTGTCCAGGTTGCGGTCGGCGATGATCAGCGGGATCTCGCGGTCGCCCGCGGGCAGGCCGAGCGCGTCCTCCTCGCCGTCGCGGATCAGGTACATCCCGGAGAGCCCGGCGAACACGTTGAAGCGGGTCACCGCCATCGCGTGGTCGTGGTACCAGAGCGTGGCCGACTGCTGGCCGTTCGGGTACTCGGCGAGCTGGGACGCGCCGCGCAGCACCGCGTTGTGCGCCCAGCCGTCGTTGCCGCCGCCGGTGCGCGCGCCGTGGAGGTGCACCACGGTCCACGCGGGCAGCGCGGACACGCCGTCGATGATCTCGGCGCCCGGCTGCGGTGTGCCGTCCGGGTTGCGCCAGCCGGGTGTGCGCACCGGCGCGGTGATGTCGGCGAGTTCGGCGTGCTGCTGGACGGCGACCACCGGGATGGCGCCGTCGATGTCGTTGCTCCAGCTGACCCGCAACTGCTTGCCGCTGCGCACTTCCACCGTCGGGCCGGGGAACTGGCCCTCGTAGGCCCACACCTCGGTTTCCGGCAGCTGGCTGTGCAGCCGGACCCGCGAGCGGACCATGTTGACGGTGATTTCGTCCTGGTGCCACCAGGAGTGCGGCCGGATCAACGGCGGCACCCGCAGCGGGTCGGCGAACTTCGTGAGGCCGAATCCCGGCCCGGTGAGCGTCGCTCCTGGTTGCGTGATGACGTCGGTCATGAAGTCTTTCCCCCCAGAAAGCCCCCAGTTCGGCCGGACCATCCCGGCCCTTGCTGGAACAGAGGGCGCCGGGGGTCAGCTGGATACACGCTCCCGCGGTTTCGCCGGAACCGGCGCCGGAACCGCGACCGCGCGGGCGATCGTGATCAGCAGGCCGACGTCCGCGGCGAGCGCGAGCCGCTGGCTCAGCCCGACGGGCAGCACGCCCGGAACCAGGTAGCTCACCCCGAACAGCAGCACACCGCCGAGCGTCAGCAGCGTCAGCCGCACGACCGCGGGGTGGTTGCGCAGGCCGGCGGGCAGGGTCCAGCCCAGTGCGGCGAGGCTCAGGAACGCGGTGGCGCAGGCGTATTCGTGGATCTGCCCGCTCACCGGGTCGAACCTTTCCGGGTAGCTGGCGGGGAAGAACGCGGCCGCGACGAGCCCGGTGGACCAGGCCCAGAACAGCACCTGGGTGGTCCGGCTCAGCCGGTGGCCCGCCGCCTTGAGCGCGGCCAGCAGTGCGACGGACCCGACGGCGATCGCGATCATGCTCGCGCCGAGCAGGCCGACCCCGCCTTCGGCGAGCGCGTAACTGGACAGTGTGTCCGACACGGGGTTGCGGCCGCTGACCACGTGCAGGATGAAGGCGGTGAACAGTCCCCAGCCGATCGCCACGTTCGCCGCGAGCAGCCAGGGCCGGGCTCTTTCGGAAATCCCCATGGAAGCAGCTTTCCGCCGCGCGGCCCGCGGAAGATCCGGAGAAGTCCCCGATCTTTCCCCTAGGGTCGCCCGAACTCGACGAGCACCAGCGCCTGGTCGTCGTGGCGCTTGGCCCGCGGCCACCGCGTCCCGTCCGGATCGCCGTCCTCGGCCGCGCGGACGCTGTCGAGCACCGCGTCCACACCGCGGGCGCGGGCCAGCCGCAGGGCTTCGGGCCAGGTGAACAAGCCGTATTCGTCGACACCGCAGGACACCCCGTCGGTGGCGAGCAGGACGGCGTCCAGCGCGGCACGCGGCCAGCTGCGGGTCAGCGCGTGGTCCGCGGCCGACGGATCGGCTTCGGCGACCCAGAACCCGCCGGGCCGGTTGCGCAGCGCCCGCACGGCCTGCTGCGTCCGCAACCGCCCCGCACGGCGCAGGGTGGTCAGCCGGTCGTCGGCGAGCACGTCGGCCGACTGTCCAAAGGCGACGATCGGGCTGTCCGCCAGCACCAGGGCGTCCACCCGGTCGTCGTCCCAGCGCAGCATCGCCACGGTGCTGGACGGGGACGATCCGGGGCGCAGGCCGTGTTCCCTTGCCACAGTGGCGATCGCTCGTGCCAAAGCGGGACGGAGATCGCCGGGCAGTTCCCGTTCGAGCTGCGCCGCGAGGCGTTCGGCGTACCAGCCGCCGGAGGGCTGCTCCGGGTCGGCCGAAGTCGCGCCGTCGAGCACCGCGACGGCCCGGTCGAGCACCACGACGCGGTCCTCGGTGGGGCGCGGGCGGCCGTCGAGGCCGACGCCGGGCCGTTCGGCCACGTGGATCACCAGTCTGACCCTAGCCGTCAACCGTGGTTGACAGAGTGGTGGTGTCAACGTAGGTTGACGTCATGACGAAGGCAACCGATCTGGCCGCCCGCGCGGGCGACCGCGATCCCCAGGTCGGCCTGCGTGCCGTGGCCGCACTGCGGCGGCTGCTCGAACAGCTCGAAGCCGTGCAGGTGCGCAGCGCGCGGGCGCAGGGCTGGTCGTGGCAGGACATCGCGGCCGAGCTGGGCGTGAGCAGGCAGGCCGTGCACAAGAAGTACGGGAGGCAGTGATGTTCGAGAAGTTCACCGCGGACGCCCGCGAGGTGGTCGTCGAGGCGCAGCAGGACGCGATCCGCTTGGATTCGGAGCGGATCGACCCGCTGCACCTGCTGGTCGCGCTGCTGCACTTCCCGGAGAGCAAGGCCGCCCGCCTGCTGACCGGGTTCGGCGTGGCGCTGGACGACGTCGCCGCCGAAACCGCGCGCGTCCGCCGCCGGGGCGGGATCACCGAGGCCGACGCCGAAGCGCTCGGCGAGTTCGGCATCGACGTCGACGCGATCCTCGACCGCGTCGAGCAGGCGCACGGACCGAACGCGCTCGCCGGTGGCGCCGGTGGGCGGAAGCGGCGGCACATCCCGTTCGCCGACGAGTCGAAGAAGGTGCTCCAGGTGTGCCTGAAGGAGGTGATTTCGCTGGGGGGCAAGGAACTCGGGAGCGAGCACATCCTGCTCGCGCTCACCGCGCTGCGCGGACCCGCCGCCGACGTGCTCGCCAGGTTCGATGTGGACGCGCGGCGGGTCCGGCAGGCGCTAGCGTGACTCGCGCCAGGTGACGTGGGGGAGGAGCGCCTGCGTGAGGGGCCCGATCGCGAGCGCGTAGAGCACGGTGCCGGCGCCCACCGTGCCGCCGAGGAACCATCCCGCCGCCAGCACGGTGAGTTCGATGCAGGTGCGCACCGTCCGGACGGACCAGGTGTTGCGGGCGGCGAGCCCGGTCATCAGCCCGTCGCGCGGGCCGGGGCCGAGCCGGGCGCCGACGTACACCGCGGTCGCCACGGCGTTGAGCACGACCCCGCCGAGCAGCAGCGCGATCTGCCAGCCCAGCGCGTGCTGGTCGGGCAGGACGGCTCGCACCAGGTCGACGGTCACCGAGATGACCAGCACGTTCATCACGGTGCCAAGGCCGGGGCGCTGCCGGAGGGGGATCCACAGCGCGAGCACACCGACCGAGGCGATGGCGACGACGGTGCCGAAGCTGAGCCCGGTGCGTGCGGCCAGTCCCTCGTGCAGGACGTCCCACGGGGACAGGCCGAGCCCGGCGCGCGTCATCATCGCCATGCTCGTGCCGTAGAGGGCGAGACCGCCCATCAGCTGGGTGAGCCGGCGCGCGGGGCTGACGGAGACGCGCACCGGCCGAAGATCGATTGCAGTCACGGCGACCACTTTGCGGCCAGTTGGACTGGATAACCAGAGCCAATCCGCGATAATTGGCTGTCATGGACCCCATCGGCCGGATTTCGGCCCGCAGATTGGCCCTTGTGCTGGGCATGTGGCGTCGCAGTGGTTCGCGTCACGGGGCGGCGGACCTCGCGGCGGCGATCGAGCTGGGCGTGCTGGACGGCCAGTTGCCCGTCGGCACCCGGCTGCCTTCGGAGCGGGAGCTCGCCGAGGCGCTGGACGTCAGTCGCACCCTCGTGGCGGCCGCGCTGGACCGCCTGCGCGACGCGGGACTCGTGGCCAGCAGGCGGGGCGCGGGCTCGTGGATCACCAAGCCGCGGGGGAGGGCGCCGGAGCCCGTGTCGCCGGACGTGCCGCAGGCGATCGACCTCGTCCGGGCGGCGACGCCGGCGGCCCCGGGGGTGCTGGCCGCGGTCGACCGCGCCCGGCTGCTGCTGGTCGACGAGCTGGGGCGGCACGGCTACACCGGCACCGGCCTCCCGTCCCTGCGTGAGCGCATCGCCGCCCGGTACACCGCGCGCGGCCTGCCCACCTCGCCAGGGCAGATCCTGATCACCAACGGCGCGCACCACGCGTTCGTCCTGGTGCTGCGGATGCTGACCCACCCCGGCGACCGGGTGCTGGTGGAGCAGCCGACGTACCCGAACGCCCTGGACGCGATCCGCGCCGCGCACACGACGCCGGTGCCGGTGGCGCTCGGCGAGCACGGGTGGGACCTGGCGGGGGTGGAGGCCGCGGTGCGCCAGACCGCGCCCCGGCTCGCGTACCTGATCGTCGACTTCCACAACCCGACTGGCTACCGCCTCGACGCGTCCGGGCGGGCGGAACTGGGGGCGCTGCTGGCCCGCACGCAAACGCATGCGGTGGTGGACGAGACGTTCGTCGAGCTGGACCTGGAGGGTGATGACGGGCCGCCGCCGCTGGCCGCGTTCGCCGGGGACTGGGCGATCACGGTCGGCACGGTGTCCAAGTCGCACTGGGGCGGGCTGCGGATCGGCTGGATCCGGGCGCCGGAGGACCTGGTGACGCGCCTGACCTCGGCGCGGTTCGCGTCGGACCTGGGGTCGCCGGTGTTCGAGCAGCTGGTGCTGGCGGAGCTGTTCGACGCGGGCGACCCGGATCCGGCCGCGCGCCGGGCCGTCCTGCGTTCCCAGCGGGACGCGCTGACCGAGGCCCTGCGGCGGGAGCTGCCGGACTGGCGGTTCCGCGTGCCGTCCGGCGGCTTGTCGTTGTGGTGCCGCCTGCCGGAACCGATGAGCACCCGGCTCGCGATCGCCGCGGCCAACCACGGTGTGCAGATCACGCCCGGTTCGAGGTTCAGTGCCCAGGGCGGGCTGGAGCACTGGCTGCGGATCCCGTTCGCACAGCCGGCGGACCGCCTCGCCGACGCCGTCACGCGGCTGGCGCTGGCGGCCGCCTCGGTGCGCGTCCAGCCCGCCGACGATCTGCCGGTGGCGTGACGAGGTCCGGAAGAACAGCCGGTGCGCTGGTCGTCCGTCCGCCGCTCCAGGGAGGAAGTTCGGCGGAGACGTCCAGCGCACCGGCTGCGGGACGCCCGGCCCGGATCGCTCCGGGCCGGGCTCCACGGTGACCCGCCGGCACCGCCCCTCGACGTGCCGGCGGGTCATCGCGGCTAGGCGCGCATCGGGCTTCTGCTCGGCGCGGTGAGCGGAAGCTCTCGACACGTGCCCGGTGGGGCCCCGGCGTCGCGGGGGCATCGCGACGCCGGGACCAGCGCCCGATCCGGCCAGGCGCGGTTGGCCGGTCGGGAAGTCTGGGATTCGGCCCTCGGGCGGCAGAGGTGTGCCCCGGGTGGACCCGGTAGTTGATCTTGTTGTGGACGCGGGTCGCCTGTGTGAACGGGTTTCGCGTCAGTCGGGCGAGGTGGGCGGCAGGCCCGCTACCGTGCCCATACCCACGAAACCGCTGGTCAGCGCTCCCACGATCGGCTGAACCGGGTCGGCGGAGGCACGTGGGCCGAGGACGGCCAGCAGGTCGCGACCGCCGTTGCCGGGGTCGTGGGACACGGTGATGACGACACCGGGATCACCCGGGTCGGTGGGTGCCGGAGCCGGCGGGGCGTTGTCTGCGCGCGACGGGTCCGGAATGTTCTGGTCCTGAACCGGCGCCTCTGCCTGCTTGACGGCGGGAGCGTGGTGCGTGACGGCGTGCACGGGCGCGGGGGCCGGTTCGGCGGGGGCATGGGCGGGAGGTTCGGCCGGAGCCGGGGACGCGGGCGCCGGGTCGGTGACGGCCGGCTCGCTGTCCACCGCTCCGGTCTCGGCCGGTTCGGACCGGTCGGGTGTCCCGGGGGTGATCGTCTGGACGGTCTCGTCGACGATTCCGGTGATCGGCTGCGTCGCTTGGTCGGCCGTTTCGGTGACGGTCGTCAGTGTCGATTCCGCCGTGTCGGTGACGGCCGAAAGTGTGGTGTTCACCGTGTCGGTGACGACGTCGACGAGTCCGGTCACCGTGCCGAGGAGGTTCGGCTGCTGTTGCGTGGCGACGGTGTCCGGTTCGGACGGCGCCTCGTCGGCCGCGGCCGACGGCGCGCCCAGTACCGCGGTGAGCAGCCAGCCCGCGAGCACGAATCCGCCCGCGAGCAGCAGCTTGAGTTCGACCGGAAGTGGTCGCGCGGAGTGGCGCGCGCTGATCGCGTCGCGCATCGCCACCACCACCGTCCACGAACGACTACGGAAAGTTTCTCCCGGCCTGGTCATCAGGTGTGCTGATCCCAGCCTGATTTCTCCTGCCGGTGGCGAGTGTTTCACCTCGAAAGCGATCGATCCAGCCCCGTACGGCGGAACCCTGATTCCGCCTTCCGAGTGTCTGTTGGTTGGGTGATCACGCAACGTGTGCGTAGTTTTACTCAACTTCTCGCCTACCAGCGGTTTTCGGGAGCTTTCGCGCGGGCTGGGCCATCTGAATCGCGACCGGTGATCGCGAGGGGTGCAATGACCGAAATCGAACTGATCGAGTTGCTGGCCCGGGCGTGGCGCGGCGACCAGAGTGCGTGGTCCGCGTTGGTGCGCGGGTTGTCGGTGGTGGTGCTGCGCGTGGCGCGGGCGCACCGGCTCGGTGACGCCGACGCGTTCGACGTCTGTCAGAACACGTGGGTGTCGCTGGCGCAGCTGCGGGAGCTGCGGGAGCCGGCCCGCCTACCCGCCTGGCTGGCGACGACGGCCCGGCGGCAGGCGCTGAGGGTGCTGGAGTCGAGGCGGCGGGAGATCCCGGCGGAGTGCGACCGGGCCGACGAGCTCACCCCGGAGCGCCAAGTGCTGACCGGCGAACGGGACGCGCTGCTGCGCCGGGCGGTGGCCCAGCTACCGGCCCCCCAGAGGCGCCTGGTGGAACTCCTGATGCAAGACCCACCCGCGACGCACGCCGAAATAGCCGCCGAGCTGGGCATCGCGATCGGCAGCGTCGGCCCGACCCGCCGCCGAGCCCTCGACCGCCTCCGCCGCTACCTGGAAGCCCACGGCTACGACCACGCCTGAGCGCGGGCCCGAGCCGACTCGCTGGGCCCGAGCCGGCTCGCTGGGCCCGGCGGCGCACTGGACTCCGGCCGCCAGGTGCCGGAGCCCAGCGTTCAGCCGACCGGCTCTCCGGCTCCGGCTTCGCCGCGCTGGCTCCGGCTCTCCGGCTTCGGCTCGCTGGCTCGGCCGGCTCTCCGGCTTCGGCATTCTGGCCCGGCCGGCACTCCGGCTCCGGCACTCTGGCTCGGCCGGCACTCCGGCTCCGGCACTCCAGCTTCGCGCGCTGACTCGGCTGGCACTCCAGCTCCGGCGCGCTGGCCCGGCCAGCTCCCCGGCTCCGGCACTCCGGCTCCGGCGCGCTGGCCCGGCCGGCTCTCCGGCGTTTCGGTTTCGGACGCTCCGCCCTCCCGACGCTGCGGCGCTCTGACCTCAGGACGCTGCGGGCTCCCCGCACTGCGGGCTTCCGGCGCTACGGGTGCTGCTGCCTTCCGGTGCGCCCGGCTCTCCGGCTCTGGGCGCTGTCGCCATTCGGCGCTCTGGCTCCCGTGCGCTGAGGCCTCTGCGACCGCTCGGCGGGCTGGCTCTGGTGGCTGCCGCCTTTCGGCGCTCCCGCCTCTGGGCGCTGCTGCTTCCCGGCGGTGCCGCCACTCGGCGGGCCAGCTTTGGGCGTTGCCGCCGTTCGGCCCTCTGGCTCCGGGGCGCTGGGCCTCCCAGCGCTGCGGCCCTTCGCGGGCCGGCTCTGGGTGCTGCCGCCTTTCGGCGCTCCCGCCTCTGGGCGCTGCTGCTTCCCGGCGGTGCCGCCACTCGGCGGGCCGGCTTTGGGTGCTGCCGCCGTTCGGCGCTCCGGCTCCTGGATGCTGCGCCTCCTGGCAGTCCGGGTCTCGGTGTTGCAGCCCGACGCCCCAGCTCCCGGCACCGCAGCTCCCGGCGCTCCGGCCTCTCGGCTCAGGGGCCTCTCGGCTCTGCGCGCTGTGGCCTCCCGGCGCTGTGGCCTCCCGCTCTCCGGCTTCCCTGCGGCGGCCTCCCGGCGCTGCGGTGCCCTGCAACCTTCCGGTTGTGCGGGCCACCCAGCGCTCCAGCCTCCCGACCCCCAGCGCTCCAGCCGCCCGGCCTCGGTGCGCCATCAGCGCGCCCGGCCGCAACCTCGCGGTGCACCCACCCGCCTCCGATCGCACCAGGGCTCGCCTTTTCGCCCCCGGCCTCGGCGTTCGCGCCGATGCGCCGCCCCCGTTCCACCGAACCGCGGTCAGGCCAGCTTGTGCAGCCGCTCGATCGCCTCGTCCAGCACCTCGTCCCGCTTGCAGAACGCGAACCTCAGCACGTGCCGCCACTCCGCCGGGTTGTCGGTGAACACACTCACCGGCACGGCCGCCACCCCGACCCGCTCCGGAAGTTGCCACGCCAGTTCGGCGGCATCCGTGAAGCCCAGCGGCCGCACGTCCGCGCACACGAAGTACGTGCCGAGGCTCGGCCGCACCGCGAAGCCCGCCGCCGCGAGGCCCGCCGACAACCGGTCGCGTTTGGCCTCCAGCGAGGTGCGCAGCGACTCCACCCACGCCAGTTCGTGGTCGAGCGCGTGCGCGACGGCCGGCTGCAGCGGCCCGCCGGACACGAACGTCATGAACTGCTTCGCCGCCCGCACCGCGGCCACCAGTTCCGGGCTGCTGCACACCCAGCCGATCTTCCAGCCGGTGCAGTTGAACGTCTTGCCCGCGCTGGAGATCGACACCGTCCGGTCGCGCATCCCGGGGAACGCGGCCAGCGGCACATGCTCGGCGTCGTCGAAGACCAGGTGCTCGTACACCTCGTCGGTGACCGCGATCAGGTCTCGTTCGCGGCACAGGTCGGCGATCGCCGACAGCTCCTCGCGCGTGAAAACGGTTCCCGTCGGGTTGTGCGGCGAGTTCACCAGGATGGCCCGCGTCGCCGGGGTCACCGCGGCGCGCAGCGCGTCGAGGTCGAGCGCGAACCGCCCGTCCGCCCCCTCGACGAGCGAGACCACCCGCCGGGTCGCTCCCGCCATCGCGACCGCCGCCGCGTACGAGTCGTAGTACGGCTCGATCACGATGACCTCGTCGCCGGGCTCGGTCAGCGCCAGCAGCGCCGCGGAGATGGCTTCGGTGGCACCGGCGGTGACGAGGATCTCGTTGTCCGGGTCGTAGGACAGCCCGTAGCGGGCCCGGTGACGTGCGATCGCCGCCCGCAGCTCCGGCCGCCCTGGCCCCGGCGGGTACTGGTTCGCGCCGCCGAACAGCGCGTTCTTCGCGGCGTCGAGCATTCCGGACGGTCCATCGGTGTCCGGGAAGCCCTGGCCGAGGTTGACCGCTTCGGTGCGCACGGCGAGTGCGGTCATCTCCGCGAAGATGGTCGACGTGAACGGCCGCAGCCGGGGTACGAGAGCTGGTTCGCGCATAATGGCCGATCCTCACGGACAATGGGGTCGTGGAGCAACTGACCCCCGCTGACATCGGCCTTCCCCCGGTCCCGGACCAGGAGGGCAAGCGGCGGGCGCTGCGCCGGATGAAGCTGGTGGCGCTCGCCTTCCTGCTCGGCGCGACCGTGATCTTCGTGTTGACGACGTGGGCGCAGTCGGCAGGCTGGCCGGGCTGGGTCGGCTACGTGCGGGCCGCCGCCGAGGCCGGCATGGTCGGCGCGCTGGCGGACTGGTTCGCCGTGACCGCGCTGTTCCGGCGACCGCTCGGCTTGCCGATCCCGCACACGGCGATCATCCCCAGCAAGAAGAACATGATCGGCAGCAGCCTCGGCGAGTTCGTTGGCACGAACTTCCTGTCCGAGCAGGTGGTCCGCGACAAGCTGCAGCGCGTCCAGGTCTCCCGGCGGTTCGGCGAGTGGCTGGCCAAGCCGGAGAACGCCGAGCGGGTCACGTCCGAACTCGCCACCGTCGTGCGGGGTGTCGTGACGGTGCTCAAGGACGAGGACGTGCAGGCCGTCATGGAGCAGGCGGTGGTGCGGCGGGTCGTCGAGCAGCCGTGGGGCCCGCCGCTGGGCAAGCTGCTGGAGCAGGTCTTCGCCGACGGCGCGCACTACAAGCTCGTGGACCTGATGTGCGACCGCGCGTACGAGTGGGTGCGTGACAACCACGCGACCGTGCTGCGCGTGGTTTCCGACCGTGCCCCGAGCTGGTCGCCCAAGTTCGTCGACGCGATGCTGGCCGACAAGGTGTACGGCGAGGTGCTGTCGTTCGCGTGGGCCGTGAAGACCGACGTCAACCACCCGATGCGCTTGGCCCTGGACAAGTTCCTCGGCGAGTTCGCCCAGGACCTGCAGAACGACGCGGAGACCATGGCTCGCGCCGAGCAGGTCAAGCAGCAGATCCTCGACCACCCCGACGTGCAGAAGCTGATCGGGTCGGCGTGGAGCACCGCGAAGGGCATGCTGCTCAACGCGGCCGAGGACCCGTCCAGCGAGCTGCGCCGCCGGGTCCGCGAGGGCCTGCGACACCTGGGCGAGCGCCTGGTGTCCGATGAGGGCCTCGGCGGCAAGGTGGACGGTTGGGTCCAGGGCGCCGCTGCCTACGTGGTGCGCAACTACTCCACCGAGATCACCACCATCATCACCGACACGGTCGAGCGCTGGGACGCGGAGGAGACCTCGCGGAAGGTCGAGCTGCAGGTCGGCCGGGACCTCCAGTTCATCCGCATCAACGGCACCGTGGTCGGCGCGCTCGCCGGCCTGGTGATCTACACCGTGGCCCAGCTGCTGTTCTGACCCCATCGCGTTCCGAAGGTTCCGCCCCACGCGCACGCGCGACGCTGAGCAAAGCGGCCGTTGGTGGCATCCGAGCGCGTCCGGCTGCCGCCCCAGGGCTGTGGAGGCCTGACCGGCAGGCGGAACTGAACAGCAGGTGCCCCTAATCGTGTGGCGTTGCCGTTCGGCTAAGCGCTGACCTGCACCTTTCTGGGTTGTCCACAGGTGGACCAGTTGTCCACAGGCCTGCTGTGGGCAACTCCACTGGGTGTTCAGGCCCGGCGTTGGCGCCAGCTGCGCGCCTTCTCCCGGTTGCCACACACCTGCATGGAGCACCAGGTGCGTGAGCGGTTGCGGGACTCGTCGTAGAACGCCCAGCGGCAGTCGTCGGCCGGGCAGATCTTCACCCGCGCCCACTGCCCGAGCACCGCCAACCTGGCGGCCGCGGCCATCACGGCACCGACCGCGTCGTGCGTGACCAGAGCCGGCCCACCGGACGTCAGTTCGATCGTGACCGGTACCGCCAGTGGCGGCGGGTCCACGGTGTCGCCGACCGCAGCACGTAGGGCTGTGCGGGCGGACCGCGCCGCGGACACCGGGCTTGCTTCCAGCCCGCGTTCGTGACTCCAGGCGCGCCAGGTGGCTGCGTTCGTGAGCACATCAGTGTCGTCCTCCACGTCGAGGGTGTTGAGGAAATCCACCACGAGGGACACGTCCGTCGAGCTCACGTCACCAGTGTAAGCCGGACGGTGGTTGCGGACGTGTCGCGTAACTTGCATACTCCTTTCACTGGTTATTCGCCTGCTGGTCTTCGAATGCTGGGAGGAATCGCATGGGTGCCGTTCCGAAACTGGGCGCGATCGTTCTCGACTGCCCGGATCCGGTGGAACTGGCCGGGTTCTACGCGCGGTTGCTGGACCTGCCGCAGCCGAAAGCGGACGACGACAGCTGGGTGGATCTCGACGGTCTGGACGGAGTCCGGGTCTCCTTCCAGCGCGTCGAGTCCTACCGTGCGCCCGCGTGGCCGGGGCAGGATGTTCCGCAGCAGCTTCACCTCGACCTGGACGTCACGGATCTCGAAGCGGCTCACAGTCGCGCCTTGTCACTGGGGGCGAAAATGCTCGACCAGGCGTCGACGTTCCGGGTCTACGCCGATCCGGCCGGTCACCCGTTCTGTCTCTGTGCGTGCTGACCTCCTGAATATCTAGTCGAGGGGTTCTGTTGGACCGGGTGGCCGATCCGGTCCGTGTTCCCCGGGCCTCACCTCATCGCCGTCACGGAACACCAGTCCGGCTGGAGTCGTGTCGCACCTTCCGCCGAGAGGCGACCGCCGGATCGTCCGCTCGAACCCTCAGCCTGTGTCACCTCCGCTCACGCTGGGGGTTCTTGCTATACACGGGGTGTATAGACAGCGACTGTACACCGTGTGTATAGTCCTGTCCATGGCGATCGGACAAACACTTCTCGGCCTGCTCGAGGCGGGCCCGCGCCACGGCTACGAGCTCAAACGCGCCTACGACGCGCGTTTCGGGCATGACCGGCCGTTGCACTACGGGCAGGTGTACGCCACGCTGGCGCGTCTGCTCCGCAACGGGCTGGTGACCGAGAGCGGGGTCGAGCCGGGCGGTGGTCCGGAGCGCAAGAGCTACGCGATCACCGATGCCGGGATCACCGACGTCGAGCAGTGGCTGAGCACTCCGGAGAAGCCGGAGGCGTACCTGCAGAACACCCTGTACACCAAGGTCGTGCTCGCGTTGATGTCCGGCCGGGACGCGGCGACGGTGCTCGACACCCAGCGCGCCGCGCACCTGAAGGTCATGCGCGAGCTGACCCGCCGCAAGGCTGAGGGCGACCTCGCGGACACGCTGATCTGCGACCACGCGCTGTTCCACCTGGAAGCGGACCTGCGCTGGCTCGAACTGACCGCGGCCCGTCTCGACGAGCTCGCCCGGCAGGTGCGGGCATGAGCCTGCTCAGCGCCACCGGGCTGCGCAAGTCGTTCGGGCCCACCGAGGCGCTGCGGGGCGCCGACTTCGAGATCGACGCGGGGGAGATCGTCGCGGTGATGGGACCGTCCGGGTCCGGCAAGTCCACGCTCCTGCACTGCCTGGCCGGGATCATGCCGCCGGACGACGGCCAGGTCGTCTACCGCGAGCGCGACCTCGCAAGCCTGTCCGACGCAGACCGGTCTTCGTTGCGCCGCAGCGAGTTCGGATTCGTCTTCCAGTTCGGGCAGCTCGTTCCCGAGCTGTCGTGCCTGGAGAACGTCGCGCTGCCGCTGCGTCTGGGCGGGATGAAGCGCAAACCGGCCGAGGCGTCGGCGCGGACGGCTCTCGACCGGTTCGAGCTCGGCGACCTCGCCGGCAAGCGGCCCGGTGAGCTGTCCGGCGGCCAGGGGCAGCGGGTGGCGATCGCACGGGCCTTGATCACCACGCCGAAGGTCGTCTTCGCCGACGAGCCGACGGGAGCGCTGGACTCCCTCAACGGCGAACGCGTGATGCGCCTGCTCGTGGCGGCGGCGAAGGAGCTGAGCACCGCGGTAGTGCTGGTCACGCACGACGTTCGGGTCGCGGCGTACTCCGACCGCGAGGTCATCGTCCGGGACGGCCGGACACCGGAGCGGGTGGCCGTTCCGTGAGCTGGCTCAACGACTTCGCACTGGGCTTCCGGCTGGCCGTCGGGGGCGGCCGGACGTTCCGTGCCAACTTGCCCCGCCTGGTGCTGACCACGATCGGCATCGGTCTGTCGGTGGCGATGCTCCTGCTGCTCGCGAGCACCACCAAAGCCTTGGGCGAGCGGAGCGATCGCATCGCCGGGCGCGAACCGGCGACCGTGGACGGGCCCGCGTCGCTGTACCTGTCCTCCGACGTCACCCCGGTGGGAGACCGGACGTTGACGATCACCTGGCTGGAACCTGTCGGCCCGGATGCGCCGGTTCCGCCCGGTCTGGGCACGCTTCCGCAAGCCGATGAAGCAGTGCTGTCGCCGGCGCTCGCGGAGCGGCTCGCGGTGGATCCGTTGCTGCAGCAGCGGTTCCCAGGGCGGGTGGTCGGTGCCATCGCGCCGGACGGGCTCGCCGGGCCGGACGAGTTGTTCGCCTACGTCGGCGCCACCGGCATCCGAGCCGCGAACGGGGGAGTCGCGGTCGCCGGTTTCGGGGCGGACCCGGCACCGGACGCCTCGTCCCCGCAGCTGATCTTCCTGCTGATGGTCGGCGTCGTCGTGCTGCTCATCCCGATGCTCGTCCTGCTCAGCGCCGCGGGTCGGATCGGCGGTGCGGAGCGCGAGCGCCGGCTGTCCACGCTCCGCCTCGCGGGCGCGCGACGCGGGCAGGTGCACCGGATCGCCGCCGGTGAGTCACTGGCCGGCGCCTTGGCCGGCGGTGCGCTGGGTGTGGCCATCTACCTCGCGGTGCGCGGGTCGGCCGCGGGGCTGGAGTTCGAAGGGATCACCGTCTTCCGCCCGGACTTCGTGCCGGGCTGGCCACTGGGGGTGGTGGTGGCCCTGCTCGTCCCCGTGCTCGCGGTCGGACCGGCGTGGTTCGGGTTGAGGCGGCTCGTCGTCGAACCGCTCGCGGTGCTGCGCAACGCGAAGCCGGAGCGCAGACGGCTGTGGTGGCGGCTGGTCCTGATCGCGCTCGGCGTCGTGCTGCTGCTGCCGGACAAGCTCCTGGGGGTGTCGTCCCGTCCGGGTAGCACCCTGCCGTTCCTGCTCGCCGGGTCGACGTTGCTGCTGATCGGCGTGCCCGCGATCATGCCCTGGATCACCGACTTCGTGGTGCGGCGGATCCGGGGCGGGAGCCCGGCGTGGCAACTGGCCGTCCGACGGCTGCAGCTCGACAGCGGCACGCCGAACCGTGTCGTGGCAGGAGTGGTGGTCGTGCTGGCCGGGGTCATCACGCTGCAGACGATGATCGGTTCGGCCGCCGCGGACGCGGATCGCCCTCGGGTCGCCACCGGCGCCGGGAATCTCAGCGTCACCGACAATGCCGAAGCGGAGGCGATGCGCCTGCTCGACGGGACGCCCGGGCTGGTCGGCGCGTACCCGATCCAACGTCTGGCGGCGAGCCCCGGGACCGGCAGACCGGTGGAGTTGCTGGTCGCGCCGTGTCCGGTGCTGGAGCACCTCTTCGGAACATCTGGGTGTGTCGACGGTGCCGTGTACGTCGTGGCCGGGGCGGGCGTCCAGCCGGGTTCGACCATGAGGGTGGACGACGTGCGGTTCACGGTTCCCGCGGATGCGGCGACCGCCTCTCCCGGTGCCGCGGGCGTCGCCCACGGTGTCGGTCTGGCCGTCACACCGTCGGCCGCGAGCGCGCAGCACCTGCCCGGCGGCGGGCGGATGATCGAGCTCCTGCTCGCTCCAGGCGAGCCGGGTGCAATGGACCGGATCAGGGCCGCGCTCGGCCCGCTCGGGTGGCAGGCGACGGCTTACAGCGAAGACGAGTACTACGGCGGGGGAGACGATTTCCTGACCGCGGTCAACGGCCTGCTCTACACCGGCGGACTGCTGGGACTCGTCATCGCGGCGGCCAGTCTGCTGGTGCTGCTGGCCGGGCAGCTGAGCGAACGGCGGAGGGCCTTCGCGGCGATGCACGCGTCCGGTGTGCCGCTGCCGGTCCTGGGACGGTCACTGCTCTGGCAGAACGCGATTCCGCTGGTGTTCGGGGTCGTGGTCGCTGTGGCGGTGGCGATCGGCACCGGCGCCCTCCTCGTGCGGCTGCTGGGCGCGGACATCAGCCTGCACGTGGACGTGGGCTTCATCGGTGTCGCCGCCGTGACGGCGGTGGCCCTGGTATTCGCGGTGACCGGCGCGGCATTGCCCGCGCTCCGGGCGGTCACCAGAGTGGAGGCGCTGCGAGCGGAATGACGAGCTCCGGGCGGGAACCCGGCGTACCTCACCCCCGACCGGCCGGATCATGCGTAGGGTGGCATACGTGATTTGTCCGAAGTGTCAAAACGTGATGCGGACCGTCAACAAGAACGGCATCCACATCGAGCAGTGTGAAGGCTGCCGGGGCATCTTCCTGGACCGCGGCGAGCTGGAGCAGATCGTGGGCGCGGAGAGCGCTTACTACGGCGGGCCCGCCGCTGCTCCACCGCCGTACCAGGGGGCCGGGCACACCGCGCCGTACCGGGATTCGCCCCGCCCGTACGGCGGCCACGGGCACACCGACTCGCCCCGGCCGTACCGGGGTGGGCACGGCTACTCCGATTCGCCCCGCCCGTACCAGGGTGGTGGCTACTACTCGGATTCGCCGCGCCCGTACGGGCACCGTGGTCACCGCAAGCGGAGCTTCCTCGAGCAGCTCTTCGACTGACACATGCCGGAAGCGATGCTGGATCCCCGCATCTGCCCTCGATGCGGGGACCTGGCTGAAGTCCCGGCCGTGGAGGGCGACGTCCGGTTGTGCCACCGGTGTGGTCACCGTTGGCCCTTCCGCCGGTTGCCGCTGTTCGCCCTGACCGGGCCGAGTGGGGCGGGGAAGTCGACGGTCGGTCCGGCCCTGGTCGAGCGGCTCGGCGGTCGGGTCACGGTGCTGGAGCAGGACGTGCTGTGGGTGGCCGGCCTCCGCGACGACGTGAACGGGCACCCGACGTTCCGGGGTACCTGGCTGCGGATGGCCGCGATGGTGCACCAGAACGGTCGGCCGGTCGTGCTGTGCGGCACCGTGGTGCCCCCGGAGTTCGAGACGCTGCCCGAGCGCGCGCTGTTCAGCGAGATTCACTACCTCGCGCTCGTCGCCGAGTCGGAGGTGCTCGCCCGGCGGCTCCGGGCCCGCCCGGCCTGGCGCGGCTGGGACGAACCCCGCATCGCCGAGATGCTCGAGTTCAACACGTGGCTGCACAAGAACGCCGACACGCTGGACCCGCCGGTCACCCTCTTCGACACGACGACCGCGCCACTCGACGCGAGCGTCGAGCACGTCGCGAGCTGGGTCGAGAGCCGGCTGCCTTAGCGCGACGGCCGACGGTGGCTCGCGGCCGGCGCGCTGTGTGCGGGGTGGCCGGGGCGCTATGTTGCGGCGCTCGGCGGTAGGCGCTGGCGACGGCGCGCACACCGCTGGACAGCGGCGGCGCGTGGTGCGCCGAGCGCTGACAGTCGGTGGTCGCTGCGCGGTGGGCGGGGTGGTGGCTGTTGGTGGTTGCTGACGTGGTGCGCGGGGCGCTTGCATTGGTGATTGCTGGCGTGGTGTGCCGCGCGTTGGCGTGCGGTGGTTGCTGGTTTGAGGCGCGGTGTGCTGGCTGTCGGTGGTTGCTGGCGTGGTGTGCCGCGCGTTGGCGTGCGGTGGTTGCTGGTTTGAGGCGCGGTGTGCTGGCTGTCGGTGGTTGCTGGCGTGGTGCGCCGAGCGCTTGCATTCGGTAATTGCCGGTTCGATGCGCGGAGTGCTGGTGTCGGTAGTCGCTGGCGTGGTGCGCGGCGCGTTGGCGTGCGGTGGTTGCTGGCTCGGCGCGTGGAATGTTGCCGGTCAGTGGGTTGCTGGCGTCGTGCGGGAAGCTTGCGTCGCTGGGTGCTGGCGTGGTGCGTGGGGTGCTGGGCATCGGTGGTTGCCGACGGGAAGTGCGTCGGAGCTAATCAGGGTGGCCGCTGGCTGGGGGTGCCTCGTGCCGCCCAGCGGCAGTCGTTGGCGGGGTGCGCCGGGCGGGGTCGTCGCCGGCGGGGGCGGCGAGTGTCGGCCGGCAGTAGTCGCCGTCAAGGCGCCGGATCTCGGCTGGGCCGGTGGGCAAGCGGGGGCGCCGGTGAGTGTGCTGGGCGCCGCGGGGTCTAGTGCAGTGGCCAGCGGTGGTCGCCGTCGGGGTCGTCCAGCCAGAATTCCTGGTGCTGGGGCGTCACGGTCATCCCGAACCGCTGCCGGGCGGGCTTGCCGAGCGCGGTCCACTGCCGGTGGGCGGCCTCCGTCAGGTCCCACAGCCGCCGCGGGCCGCCCTGTGTCACTGTCGTCCGGTCGGCGTGCGTTGTCACCCGTGCCCAGGAACCGTCGCTGTGCAGGAGGAACGCGTCCTCGCCGCGGAACACCGGCACCACCCCCGGCAACGCCAGCCCGGCGAAGAACTCGAACCGGCTCGACGGGTGCAGGACCACCTCGGCTGACAGGTCCGTGGCACGCACGGGCCCGGAGATCTCCGGTAGCGACACCGGATCCGGGAGGCGGTGCGCCCGCAGCGGCATGAACCGGCCGTCGCGGCTCAGCACGCGGCCCCGGGCAACTGGTCCGGGCATCACGATCAGCCGCACCAGGCCGGCGCCGATCGGGCGGTTCAGCGTGGTCACCACGATCGCCCCGCGGGTCGCCTGCTCCAGCCACGCGACCGGCACCTCCGACACCGCACACGTGCACAGCACGCGGTCGTACGGCGCACCCGCCGGGAAACCGTCCGCGCCGTCCTGGACCTCGACCGCCGGGTGGTACCCGCACAGCGACAGGCGTTCCGAAGCGAGCCGCACCAGCTGCTCGTCCACATCCACAGTGGACACCAGCGACGAGCCGAGCCGTTCGGAGAGCAGGGCGGCGTTGTAACCGGTGCCGGTGCCGATCTCCAGCACCCGGTGCCCGCTGTGCACCGACAGCTCCTCGAGCATCACCGCCATGATCCCCGGCATGCTCGACGAACACGTCGGGTTGCCGCGCACCACGCCCTGCCGGCGAGCGCGCTCCCACGCGAGCGGATCGCCGTCGAGTTGCGTCACCAGGACCTGGTCGGCGTAGACGTGGTCGAGCCAGTCCTCATCCGTGCGGTCGACGGCGCGCCAGCCACCGGGCTGGGATAGGAAGTACCGGGGCACGAAGGCATGCCGCGGCACTCGCCGGAACGCGTCCAGCCAGGCCGGATCGGTGATCATGCCGTCCCGGCGCAGCGACTCGGCCAGCTGGCGCCGGCGACGTGCCGTGCTGTGCACACCCCCACCGTAACGGGTGACTCAAGTAACACCCGATGGTTGCAAGCAGGGTGCTTGCAATAGCTAGCACCCGCGCGTACCGTTGGAATCGTCGCGAGGAGATGGACTGACATGTCGGAGGACAACGGCCACGAGAACTCGGCGGGCGGACCGGTGGAGAAGGTCGCCGACATCGCCTCCGGGATCGGTGAGTACATCCGCCAGCAGCGCAACAACGCGAAGATCTCCTTGCGGCAGCTGGCAAAGCTCGCCGGAGTGTCCAATCCGTACCTGAGCCAGATCGAGCGCGGGGTGCGCAAGCCCAGCGCGGAGATCCTGCAGCAGATCGCCAAGGGGCTGCGGATTTCCGCGGAAGCGCTCTACGTGCAGGCCGGAATCCTCGACCTGCCCAACGGTGGACCGGTGACCGACGCGATCCGCGCGGACGCCGAGCTCACCGAGCGGCAGAAGCAGGTCCTGCTCGACGTGTACGAGTCGTTCCGCCGGGAGAACGCGGCGGCGGGCGGCGATCGAGGACAAGCAACCGTCATCGCCAAGGAGTGAGCACAATGCCCAGCACCAAGACCGCCATCGAACAGCTCCGCACACCGCTGCTGGCCGCCCTGGGCGCCGGTAACCTGGCCGGCCAGGCCGTGGTCGACGCCGTGGGCAAGGCCCGCGAGCGGGTCGTCGAGGGCAGCGAGGTGGCGCGGAAGAACATCGAGGAGCTGCCGACCGAGGTGACCACCCTGCGGGAGAAGCTCGACCCGGCCGAGCTGCGCAAGCTGATCGACGAGTACACCGAGGCCGCGCTCAAGCTGTACAACAAGCTGGCCGAGACCGGTGAGCAGGCGTGGGACAAGTTCCTGGCCGAGCCGCGCGTGAAGAGCGTGGTCGAGCAGGTCGAGGAGGCGCTGAACACCGCGCAGGAGCGGGTCGGCGAGGTGAGCACCGAGGCGCGCGAGAAGGTCGAGGACGTGCTCGGCCTGGTCGCGAAGCGGACCCGCGCCGGTGGCGAGAAGGTCGCCGAGGCGGCGGACGACGTCGCGGACAAGATCGAGGACGAGGTCAAGGAGGAGCAGGCCAAGCCCGCCCCCAAGACCGCCACGACGAAGGCCCCGGCCGCCCGCCGGACCACGACGCCGGCCAAGCGCCCGGCGAACGCGACCACGCCGAAGACGACCAAGTAGGCCAAGGCGGACGCCGACAGTGGCGGCCAGCGTGCGAGAGGCGCGTGCCTGGGCCGCCACTGGAAGCATGGTGGGCGCCGACGGTGCGCGGCCATGATGCGTGAGGTGCGTGCCTGGGCACTCAGTGGAGGCACGGTGGGCGCCGATGGTGGGTGGCCGCCTTGCGTGAGGTGCGTGCCTGGGCGGTCACTGAGGCAAGGTGGGCGCCGACGGTGGGCGGCCACCATGCGCGGGACGCATGTCGAGGCGGCCACTGGAGGCACCGTGGACGTCGACGGTGGGCGGCCACGATGCGTGAGGTGCGTGCCTGGGCACTGAGTGGAGGCACGGTGGGCGCCGATGGTGGGCGGTCATCTTGCGTGAGGCGGATGTCGAGGCGGCCATTGGAGGCATCGTGGACGTCGACGGTGGGCGGCCACGATGCGCGTGCCTGGGCAGTGGCTGGAGGCATGGTGGGCGCCGGCAGTGGGCGGTCATCTTGCGTGAGGCGGATGCGTGGGCTGCCAGTGGAGGCATGGTGGGCGCCGACGGTGCGCCACGATGCGTGAGGCGCGTGCCCGGGCAGTGGCTGGAGGCATGGTGGGCGCCGATGGTCAGTGGCTCACCATACGCGAGGCGCATGCCGGGGCAGGCACTGGAGGCAAGGCGGACGCCGACGGTAGGCGGCCCACGGTAGTGAAGGGGCGCGCTGAAGGTAGCCAAGGCGCATAGGCAACACGCATGCCCACCGGCCCTGCCGAGCAACGCTTGGCGCCGCCGGTGGGCTTTGTCGTGTCGGGCTGCCGCGCCAAGGGGCTCGGCGCTCGCGGGTTGGGCGGCCGGTGGGCTTGCCGGGGTGCCGGGCGGGTGGGCGGTGTCGTGAGGCTGTGCGGGGTGGGCGGGCATGGGAGGTGTTCGCGCCGACCGCCGCTGTCGGGTGGCTGGACGGCATCGGTACGGGGGGGGGCGGGCCCCAGGCCGGGACGGCGGTGACGGTCCCGGGCGTTCGTGGCATTCTGGACACCGGGGATCCGACGGCGGGGGCGAAGGGACGTAGGCTAGGAACGTGCCGTTCATCGCGTACTGGATCATGCAGGTCATCAGCTGGGCAGGCACGCTGGTGGGCCTCGGCGCGTTCGTGCACGCCCTTCTCCAGCGCGCGGACGCCTACCACGCCGCGGACCGCAAGACCAAGCCCATCTGGCTCGCCATCACCGGCGCCGGCACGGCCGCCATGGGGCTGTTCGGCTTCGGGGGCGCGGGCAGCCTCTTCTGGCTGGCCGGCATCGTCGCCGTCCTCGTCTACCTCGTCGACGTGCGGCCGCGGCTGATCGAGGTTCAGCGCGGCGGCAAGAACTGGTGAACGGGCTATTCCCTATCCTGACGGCGTGAGGACCTGGAGCATCGCCGGGACGCTGACCGTCCACCCGGCCGCCGAACGCACCGACCTGCTCGCCGAGCCCGTCGCCAAAGCACTGGCCGCCCTCGACGCCGACAGCGTCGGCGCCGTCGAGATCGATCCCGAACTCGCCGACACCGCCGCGTTCTGCGAGGCCTACGGCTCGCCGCTGAACGCCTCCGCGAACTGCGTCGTCGTCGCCGGGAAGCGGGCAGGCGAGGTCCGGTTCGCCGCCGCGCTGGTGCTCGCCACCACCCGCGCCGACGTCAACGGCGTCATCAAGCGCCGCCTCGACGTGCGCAAAGCCTCCTTCGCCCCAATGGACGAGGCTGTCGCCCTCACCGGCATGGCCTACGGCGGCATCACGCCCGTCGGGCTGCCCGCGGACTGGCCGATCCTCGTCGACAAGGCCGTCGCCGACTCGCCGGAACTCGTCGTCGGCAGCGGCATCCGCGGCGGGAAACTCCTGGTCACCGGCGACCTGCTCGCGTCGCTGCCCGGCGCCGAGGTGATCGACGGCCTGGCTAAACCGGTCGCGTAGACATCGTCGCCCGGCGCGACAACGTCAGGCCCCGCGGCACGGCGAACCGCTCCAGCAGCGCGAACACGCCCTCGCACACCAGGGCCAGCACGATGACCGCGAGCCCGCCGGCCAGGATCTCGCCGTAACCACCCGCGCCCTGCGCGAACCCGTCCACGATGAACCGGCCGAGGCCGCCGCCGTCGTTGACGATCGCGCCGATCGCGACCGTCGCCACCAGTTGCAGGAACGCCACCCGCGCGCCCGCGAGGATCACCGGCAACGCCAGCGGCAGCTCGATGCGCAGCATGATCTGCCCCTCCGTGTGCCCGATGCCGCGCGCCGCGTCCACGGCCTCCGGCTCCAGCGACACGACCCCGGCGTAGGTGTTGGTGAACAACGGCGGCAGGGCCAGCGCCACCAGCGCGAGCAGCAGCGGCCAGAACGACGTGTCCACCTCCCACCGGCTCGCCAGGTACCAGAACAGGATGATCAACCCGAAGCTCGGGATGGCCCGGCCGATGTTCACCGCGCTGCTGGCCAGGAACGCGCCCCGGCGGTAGTGGGCCAGCACCAGAGCGGGCGGCACGGCCAGCGCGGCGGCGATCACCAGCGACAACGCCGAAAAGCCCAGGTGCTCCAGCGTGCGGTACGGGATGCCGGCCGGGTCGGTCCAGCTCCACCGGCCCGGCTGCCCCAGCCAGTCCAGCGCCTGCTCGAACGCGTTCACGCCCGCCCCGCCTTCCGCGCCCACGGGGCCAGCGCCCGCTCGCTCAGCCACAACAGCGCGTCCACCAGCACCGCGAGCACGATCGACAACCCGATCCCGACGATGATCGCCGTCGGGTTCGGCGTGGTCGTCTGGATGCCCTGCCGGATGAAGAAGCCCAGCCCGCCCATGCCGAGCATCGCGGTGACCGTGACCAGCCCGATCGTCGTCACGGCCGCGACCCGCAGCCCGGCGATCACCACCGGCAGCGCCAGCGGGAACTCGACCTGCAGCAACAGGCGCAGCCGCGTGAAGCCCATGCCGATCGCGGCCTCCCGGACCTCCGCGGGCACCTGCTGGATGCCGGTCACGATGTTGCGCAGCAGGATCAGCAGCGTGTACGTGGCCAGCGGGATCACGGCCGTGGTGAACGACAGTCCGAAGAACGGCACCAGCAGCGCGAACGCCCCGAGGCTCGGGATCACGTACAGCGCGCCGGCCGCGCCCAGCGCGACCGCGTAGAACCAGCGCCAGCGCAGCGACAGCACGGCCAGCGCGACCGACACGACGAGCCCGATCGCGAGCGCGGCCGCCGTCAGCGCCAGGTGCTCGCCGAGGCGCTGGACGATTTCGTCCGCGTTGCGCTCCACCCACCGCCACTCGAACAGCGGCCGGTCGGTGGCGGCCAGCACGTACTCGCTCACCGGGCGAGCATACGGGCGGTGACCGACACTGACGGGCGGACGATCTCACTATGTGGTTTCTGTCGGTGCCCGCGGATAGGGTCGCTGGCGACGAACAGCACTGGGAGGGTGAACAGGTATGCGGTGGACACGGAGCCTGCGGGCGGCCGGGGTGCTCGCGGTGGCGGTCCTCGGGCTCACGGCCTGCGGCGGCGGGGACGACGGCGGCACTGCGGCGCCGGGCAAGGGCGGCGCGCCGATCGTGGTGGCGTCGTTCAACTTCACGGACAGCCAGATCCTGGCGGAGGTGTACGCGCAGGCGCTGGAGGCGAAGGGCTACCCGGTCCAGCGGAAGTTCAACATCGGCTCACGGGAGCTGGTGTACCCGTCGCTCAAGTCGGGCGAGCTGCAGTTCATCCCCGAGTACCAGGGCGCGGCGATCAGCTCCGGGTTCAACGAGCAGGCGCCGAACGACGCGGCGTCCGAGCACGCGAAGCTCGCCGAGCTGTTCAAGCCGTCCGGCATCGGGCTGCTGGACTACGCGCCGGCGGAGAACAAGAACACCTACGTGGTTAAGTCGGACCTCGCGCAGCAGCAGGGCGTGCGGACGATCAGCGACTTGAAGAAGCTGGACAAGGTCGTGCTGGGCGGCCCGCCGGAGTGCGGCACCCGGGCCAACTGCTTCATCGGGTTCCGTGACGTCTACAAGCTGAACGTCACGTTCTCGAGCATCCAGGAGTCCGGCCCGCGGGTCGAGCAGCTGCGCTCGGGCGCGGTCACGGTGATCCCGCTCGACTCGGTGAACCCGCTGGTCGGCAACCCGGACTTCACCGCGCTGGAGGACGACCAGAAGATCGTCGCGACCGAGAACATCGTGCCCGCGGTGAACCAGAAGGTGCTCGACGAGCGCGGCCCCGACCTCGCCGCGGCGGTCAACGCGGTGAGCGCGAAGCTGACCACCGACCAGCTGCGGGATCTGAACAAGCAGGTCGACGAGGACGGCGACCAGGTGGCGGACGTCGCCAAGGACTGGCTGTCGCAGCAGGGCCTCCTCTGATCGATAGAGTCGCGGGCGACAGCGTTCGAGCAGATCAGGAGGGGTTATGGCGAAGGTCACCGCAAGCGCGGAACGGACGATCGACGCACCGGCCGACAAGGTGCGGGCGCTGGTCGCGGACTACGCCGAGACCCGGCCCAAGATCCTGACCGAGCACTACCGCGACTACGAGGTGGTCGAGGGCGGCACCGGCGCCGGTACGAAGGCGAAGTGGAAGCTGCAGGCCACCTCCAAGCGGGTGCGGGACGTCGCGGCGAGTGTGTCCGAGCCGGAAGCGGGCACCCTCGTCGAGACGGACGCCAACTCCAGCATGGTCACGACCTGGACGGTGCGGCCCGCGGGCGAGCGCAGCGTCGTCCGGATCGAGACCACCTGGCAGGGCGCGGGCGGCATCGGAGGCTTCTTCGAGAAGACCTTCGCGCCGGGCGGGCTCCGCCGGATCTACGACGGGGTGCTGGGCAAGCTCGCCGAGCTGGCCTAGCCGCGCCGCTCGGCGGGGTGGCTGTAGCCTCAGCCACAAAGCGGAATCAGCGCCCCGGTTAGTGTGTTGGCAGCCGTGGAGACACTTCCGACACCCCTGGAGCGCATGATGAGCACCACCGCGACCGAGATCCGGCTCGCCTCCCGTCCGCACGGCGCGCCGACGCTGGACAACTTCGACGTGGTCGACGTCGAGGTGCCGCGGCCCGGCGAGGGCGAGGCCCTGGTCCGCAACCTGGAGATCAGCGTCGACCCGTACATGCGCGGCCGGATGAGCTCCGCCAAGTCGTACGCGCCGCCGTACGAGGTCGGCAAGGTGATGCTCGGCGGCGCGGTCGGTGAGGTCGTCGAGTCGAACACCGACGCCCTGCGGCCGGGGGACCTGGTGCTGCACGGCTTCGGCTGGCGTTCGCACGCCGTCGTCACCCCGAAGCAGGCGGCCAAGATCGACGCGGGCGCGGCGCCGCGCGAGGCGTACCTCGGTGTGCTCGGCATGACCGGCCTCACCGCGTACGCCGGGCTGACCGAGATCGCGCGGTTCCAGCCGGGCGACACCGTGTTCGTCTCGGGCGCGGCGGGGGCGGTCGGGTCCGTCGTCGGCCAGCTGGCGAAGCTGAAGGGCGCCAAGCGGGTCATCGGCAGCGCCGGCTCGGCCGCCAAGGTCCGGCACCTCGTCGAGGACCTGGGCTTCGACGCCGCGTTCAACTACAAGGACGCGCCGGTCGCGAAGCAGCTGGCGGAGGCCGCGCCGGAGGGCATCGACGTCTACTTCGACAACGTCGGCGGCGAGCACCTGGAAGCCGCCATCGACTCGGCGAACGTGCACGCGCGGATCGCCGTGTGCGGGATGATCTCGATCTACAACGCCACCGAGCCGCCCGCCGCGCCGCGGAACCTGGCGCAGATCATCGGCAAGCGGCTGGACATCCGCGGGTTCCTGGTCAGCGACCACTACGACCTGCAGGCGAAGTTCCTCGAGGAGGTCGCGCCGCTGGTGCGCTCCGGCGAGATCAAGTACGAGGAGACCATCGTCGAGGGGCTGCGCAACGCCCCGCAGGCCTTCCTGGACCTCCTCGCGGGCGCGAACACCGGCAAGATGCTCGTCCGCGTCTGATACGCCCGCCGACGTACGGCGAAGAGACGTCGCCGGGCAGACGCCGCGAACGCTCCCAACGCCGACCATCGTCGGCATGACCCTCGCACTTCGCGAAACCCTCTGGACCCGCGCCCGGCCCGTCGAGCGCGTCGCCTACGTGGTGGCCGCCGCCCTGTTCGCCAGTGGCCTCGTGCACCTGGTGGTCCTCGTGGCGAGCGGCACCACGTGGGAGGGTCCGCTGTCCTACCGCAAGGCCATGACGTTCGGCCTGTCCTTCGGCCTCACCCTGGCCAGCGTCGCCTGGGCCACGGGCTTCCTCGCGGTCCGGCGGCGGAACCTCCTGCTCGGCGCGCTCACCGTGGTGAGCGTCGTCGAGGTCGCCCTGGTGACGTTGCAGGTCTGGCGCGGGGTGCCGTCGCACTTCAACTTCGAGACCGGCTTCGACACCGCCGTCTCCTACAGCCTCGCCGCGGGCGGCGCGGTGATCATCGTGACCGTGCTGGCCTTCGCCGTGGCGGCTTGGCGGACGACGAACCTCAGCCCGAGCATGACCCTGGCCCTGCGGTTCGGGCTCGTCGTGCTGTTCGCGGCCATGGTCGTCGGCGCAATCATGATCGCCGACGGCGTCACCCTCGCCCGCGGCGGACAACCGCAGCTCGCCTACACGACCGCGGGTTCGCTCAAGCTCGTGCACGCGGTCACGATGCACGCGGTCCTCGTGGTCCCCGGGCTGGCCTGGCTGCTGCGGCACGCGCCGGAACGCCGCCGCACCAAAGCGGTTCAAGCCGCCGTCGGTGTCTACACGCTGCTGATCGCGGGAGCGGTGCTCGCGAGCTAGAACACGACCGTGCGGTTGCCGTGCACCAGCACGCGGCTCTCCAGGTGCCACCGCAGGCCGCGGGCGAGCGTGATCTTCTCGATGTCGCGGCCCTTGCGCACCAGGTCGGGCACGGTGTCGCCGTGGTCGACGCGGATCACGTCCTGCTCGATGATCGGCCCCGCGTCCAGGTCGGCGGTCACGTAGTGGCACGTCGCGCCGACCAGTTTCACACCGCGGCGGTGCGCCTGGTGGTAGGGCCGCGCGCCGATGAACGACGGCAGGAAGCTGTGGTGGATGTTGATAGCCCGGCCGGACCACGCCTGGCACAGCTCCGGCGGCAGGATCTGCATGAACCGCGCGAGCACCACGGCGTGCGGGTCGTGCTCATCGACCAGCTTGCGCACCTCGGCGAACGCCTCCGCCTTGTCACCGGCGGGGAAGGGCACGTGGTGGAACGGGATCCCGTGCGCTCGCGTGATGTCCGCGAGGTTGTCGTGGTTGCCGATCACCGCCCGCACGTCGACGTCCAGCTCACCGGCCGCGACCCGGCCCAGGATGTCGTAGAGGCAGTGCCCCTCCTTCGACACCAGGATCACCACGCGCCGCCGCTCGGACGTGTCCTCGACGCGCCAGTTCGACTCGGCCGACAGCGACGTCGCCACCTCGGCGAAGCGCGACCGCAGTTCGTCCACTCCGAACGGCAGGGAGTCCGCCCTGACCTCCTGGCGGGTGAAGAACCAGCCGGTGTCCGGGTCGGTGTGGTAGGCGGCCTCGACGATCCAGCCGCCCGCGTCGGCGAGGAAGGACGACACGCGCGCGACGATGCCGGTGCGGTCGGGACAGCCGAAGGTGATCACATAACGTCGTTCGGACACGGCCCCATCTTCCCCGCCGCTCCCGATCACGGCGCGGCCAGGGGCTCCAGGAGACGCACGTCACCGGTCACCGAGGCGTGGCTGGGCCGCCCCCACACGCGCCGGTACACCGCGTCGGCGGTGCCCGCGACCGTCACGTCGGCCTCGAACGCGGCCGTCACCGGCTCGATCGTGCCGGGCTGCCCCGGGTGCAGCACGACCCGCCACATGCGACCGGCGTCGGCGGCGTGCACCAGCACCGAACCGGACAGGGCGAACTGGTCCCACTTCGCGCGCGTCGGCAGCATCCAGGCGAGCAGCTCGTCGACGCCGTCCGCGGCGAACTCCGGGTCGAACACGAGCGACGGGACCGCGGACGCATCCGCGCTGCCTGCCAACGCGTGCTCGGCGTCCAGCCGGTGGATCGCTGTCTCGTGCGCCTGCCGCCGCGCCCAGGACCGCGTGGTCTGCTCGTAGCGGGTCCACGGCAGCCACGCCGGCGTCGTGGGATCGGCGAGTTCGGCCAGCATCCCCTGCAGCTGCTCGTCCCACCAGGACAGCAGTTCAGTCCAGTCGGCGGGTGGCTGCCCGCGGGTCACGTTCGCGCCGCTCGGATCGGCGATCGCCGCCCGGACCCACGAGTGGACCTTCGCCAGGTGGTCGACGAGGCGCTGGACAGTCCACTTCGGACAGGTCGGCACCGGCGCCTCCGGTCCCGTCCGCACCGCGGCCGCGCGCAGGGCCCGGCACTGCGCCTCGATCGTCGCGAGGTACTCGGCGTGCTGCATGCCGTGAGCGTAACCGCCGCACCGCCTCGATGACACCGACCATGATCAACCCGATGCCGAACGACAACAGCAGCCCCTTGGCGGGCTGCCCGTCGAAGCTCGCGCCGCCGATCGCGCCGATGATCACGCTGTAGACGGCCCAGATCCCGGTCCCCACGGCGTCGAGCGCGACGAAGCGCGCCCACGGCACGCCCATGCTGCCCGTGGCCAGTCCGCTCGCGACCCGGCCGCCGGGGAGGTACCGGCCCGCCACGATCAGCAGCCCGGCGTGGCGTTCGACCTGGCCGCGCGCCCATTCGTAGCGGTCCTGCTTCCCGCCGCGCAGCCACCGGGTCAGCGCGGGCGCCGCGCCCCGGCCGACCGCATGCGACAGGCAGTCCCCGGCGAGTGCTCCGGCGGCCGCGAGCAGCGCCAGCAGCGCCAGCTTCGGCACGTCGGTGCCGAGCAGCACGGCGACCGTGATCACCGTGGTCTCGCTCGGCATGAACGGCAGCAGCGCGTCCAGCGCCGCCACCGCGAACACGATCAGCCACAGCCAGGGCGAGGACAGGGTGCCCTGGAGCAGCTCACCGAGGTGGTTCAGGAAGTCAAGCATGAGCCGGGACCCGGGTGGACCGGACGACGTCCTGGGCGCGCGCGGCGAGCTCTCGCCGGTCGCCGACGGGCTCCAGCGGCGGGTGCGCGGTCAGCTCGATCCGCAGGTCACGGGCGCGCGCGACCCGGCCCAGCGACGGCAGGAGCGCGTCGTCGCCGACGAAGGCCGCGACCGTGCTCGGCTGCCCGCCCTGCGAGTAGGCGAAGGTCACCGGCCGCACCGGCGCGCCGGCGTCGATCGCGGCCTGGAACGCGGCGCGCCGGAACGTCCCGCCGCGGCCGCCGCACCACGTGGTGCCCTCGGGGAACACGACGACCGACTCGCCTGCGCGGAGCGCGTCCGCCAGCCCGGCCACCACGGCGGGCAGCTCCCGCAGCTCGCGCCGGGCGATGAACCGGGTGCCGCAGGACTGCGCGAGCGATCCGATGACCGGCCACGAGCGCACCTCGCGCTTGGCCAGGAATCCCACCGGGTCGACGGCCAGCAGCGCGACGATGTCCAGCCACGACACGTGGTTGGCCACGATCAGCGTGCCGGTGCCCGCCGGTACCCGCAGCAGGTCGGTGTTCGCGTCCAGCGTGATGCCGAGGGCGTCGAGCACCCCGCGGGCGTGCGGCCGCAGGTCCCCCCGCCGCACCCCGGCGAGGACCGAGCCCAGCGCCAGCCACCGTCGCACGGTCAGCAGTGTGCTGATCTCAGGCAGCCGGTGGGTGACGCAGCGAGGGGTACAAGGTGAAGTCACGTCCCACGGGTTCATGAATTCTCCCCGAGGAAGAATCTGCGGTAGCGCTCGCCGATCTCGTCGACCGCCAGCACGGTGAAGAAGTCGGCGACCGCGAAGTCCGGGTCGTGCGCGGGCGGCCCGCCGACCCACGCGCCAAGGCGCAGGTAGCCGCGCAGCAACGGCGGAACCTGGGCGTAGCTGGGCGGGCGCTCGGTGCGGGGCAGCGGGATCCACGGCCGGAGCGGCTCGACCCGCAGCTCGCCGGGCGGGCGGTGCTTGGCCTGCGCGAGCGCCCAGGTGGCGGCCGCCGAGGCGCCGCCGTCGGCGAGCGACACCGACGCGCACCCGGCGAGGTAGCGGTAGCCGTGGCCGACGACGTAACGCGCCATCGCCGACCACATCAGGTTGATCACGCCGCCGGAACGGTGGTCCGGGTGCACGCACGACCGGCCGGTCTCGACCAGGTGCGGCCGCAGCGGCGCCAGCGCGTCCAGGTCGAACTCCGACTGCGAGTACAGCCGCGCCGACCGGCCGGGCGGCAGCAGCCGGTAGGTGCCGACGACCTCGCCCCCGTGCATCACGGCGAGGTGCTCGCACACGTCGTCGAACTCGTCGGCGTCCAGCCCGCTGGGGTGCGGCGCCGCGCCGAACTCGGTGGTGAAGACGCGGTGCCGCAGTCGCTGGCACGCCTGGACGATCTCGGAGTCCGTCGTGATGACGGCCTCGTACTGCCTGCTGAGGGTTGCGGTCATGGGGCGATCGTGTCGCCGCGCACACCGCCTGAGCCAGGGACTTCCGGCAAGATCAGGGATATCCCGGGGAACCCCCGTACGTGCCGCCCCCGCTGCTTTGGTGGGGTTGTCCCTACCTGCTTCCGGGTGCCACCGTCGCCCACGGCACGGTCAGCTCGCCGAGCCGGATCCGCCGTGGCCGGGTCAGCACCGGCCAGCCGCGCGCGGCGAGCAGCCGCACGGTCTCCAGCCAGCGGGCGCGGGCGCCGAACGCCTGGTGCGGCGCGGCGGTCGCCCAGCAGATGTCCAATGTGGACAACAGGTCGTGGATCCGCTCGCCCGGCACGTTGCGGTGGATCAGCGCCTTCGGCAGTCGTTCGGCCAAAGTGGACGGCTGGTCGAGCGAATCCAGGTGGCAGGACAGGGTGAGCGTACGCGGGCCGTCCGCGTCCAGAGTGACCCAGGTGGACAGTCGCCCGATCTCGTCGCAGGTGCCCTCGACGAGCAGCCCGCCCGGGGCGAGGCGATCGACGACCAGCTTCCACGCGCCCGCGACCTCGTCCTCCGGGTACTGCCGCAGCACGTTGAACGCGCGCACCAGGTTCGGCCGGGTTCCCGCCAGCTCGAAACCGCCCTGGCGGAAGTCCAGCACAGGGGGCCGCGCGACGGGCTTCGCGACCGCGACGCGCTCGGCGTCGATCTCCAGCCCGAGCACCCGGACCCGCGGGTGGACCCGCCGCAATCGCGCGGCCATCTCGACCGTGGTCACCGGGGACGCGCCGTACCCGAGGTCCACGACGAGCGGGTCCGGCGCGCGGCGCAGCGCGGCCGACACCTCGGGGGCGCCGGCCAGCCAGCGGTCGACGCGGCGCAGGCGGTTGGGGTTCGTGGTTCCTCGGGTCGGCGCGCCTACCGGGCCGCGAGCCATTCGCGGCTGAACTGGGCCTCGCGGGCCAGCAACTTGGTCAGCTCGCCCGCGACGAAGCTCTCCAGCTTGCCGCCGACCAGCGGGATCCTGACCTTGACCTCACCGCGGGTCTCGACCACCGAGCCGTCGCCACGGGGACGCAGCTCGGTGCGGGCGGTGATCTCGCCGGGCATCCCGCTCACCGTGGCCCGCGCCGTGCCCGTGTAGCCGTCCCCGTCGCGGGTGAAGGTGTGCTCGCGGTCGACGTAGAGGTCGCCGGGCTGCAGCTTGCGGACGATCTGCGGGAGCTTGTCCGCCTCGATGCCCTGGCGCAGCGTGTACCGGGCGCCGTCGTCGTCCGCGGAATGGCTGAGCAGGGCGCTGTTCTTGCCGCCGATCTCGGCGAGGCGGGCCGTCAGCGCCTCCTCGCTCGTCTCGGCCCGGAACACCTCGGAGACGCCGTTGGGGTACTCCGCGCGGTGCTCGATACGGGATGCCATGGGGCCAGACAGTACCGTTTGTCCTCGTGAGCCGTCTTGACACACCGACCCAGACGACCCTGGCCGAACACACCACGCTGCGCCTCGGCGGGCCTGCCCGCGCGTTCGTGGTGGCCGGGACCACCGACGAACTGCTCGCCGCGGTGCGCTCGATCGAGGGACCGGTGCTGCTGCTGGGCGGCGGGTCGAACCTCGTCGTCGGCGACGACGGCTTCCCCGGCACCGTGGTCAAGATCGCGACCGGCGGCTGGCGCATCGACGGTGACGAGGTCGAGGTCGCGGCCGGGCAGAACTGGGACGAGTTCGTCGCGGCGACCGTCGAGGCCGGCTTCGGCGGGCTGGAGTGCTTGTCCGGCATCCCCGGCTCGGTGGGCGCCACGCCGATCCAGAACGTCGGCGCGTACGGCTGCGAGGTGGCCGACCTGCTCACCTCGATCGAGTGCTACGACCGGCGCACCGGCGAGGTGCGCACGATGACCGCCGACGAGCTCGGCTTCGGCTACCGCACCAGCGTGCTCAAGGGGGAGAGCTGGGGGATCGTCCTCAGTGTCCGGTTCGCCCTGCGGCCCGACGGGCTGTCCGCGCCGATCCGCTACGCCGAACTGGCCCGGACCCTGGGCGTCGAGCAGGGCGCGCGGGTCCCGGCGGCGCAGGCGCGGGAGGCCGTGCTGAAGCTGCGGCAGGGCAAGGGCATGGTGCTCGACGCGTCCGACCACGACACGTGGAGCGCGGGCTCGTTCTTCACCAACCCGATCGTCGCGGAGATCCCGCCGGCGCTGGCGGGCGTGGAGATGCCGCGTTACCCGGCCGACGGCGGCGTGAAGCTGTCCGCGGCGTGGCTGATCGAGCGGGCCGGGTTCGGCAAGGGCCACCCGGGGCCGGGCGGGCGGGTGTCCTTGTCCACCAAGCACACCCTGGCTTTGACCAACCGGGGCTCGGCAAGCACCGCGGACCTGCTGGCGCTGGCGCGCGAGGTCCGGGACGGCGTGCACGCCCGCTTCGGCGTCACGCTGCGTCCCGAACCACTGCTGATCAACTGCGCGCTGTAGTCACTCGCGGTGGGCGCGGCTGCCGTTGAGCTGCGCGCGCGGCTTCATGACGATGGTGTCCAGGTTCACGTGCGCCGGCCGGGTCACGGCGAACGCGATCACGTCGGCCACGTCCTCCGCGGTCAGCGGGGTGAGACCCTGGTAGACCTTCGCGGCGCGCTCGGTGTCGCCGTCGAACCGGTTGGCGGAGAAGTCGGTCTCGACCATGCCGGGCACGATCTCGGTGATCCGCACCGGGTCGCCGAGGTGCTCCGAGCGCAGGGTGCGGTGCAGGGCCGACTGGGCGTGCTTCGCGGACGTGTAGCCGGAACCGCCGTCGTAGACCTCGTGCCCGGCGATCGACGTGACGGTCACCACGTGGCCGTCACCGGAGGCGATCAGCTTCGGCAGCAACGCCTTCGTCATGCGCAGGGTGCCGAGGACGTTGACCTCCCACATCCAGCGCCAGTGGTCCTCGTCGGCGTCTTCCACGCGCTCGAGGCCCCGTGCGCCGCCCGCGTTGTTGACGAGAACGTGGCAATCTGGAACCTGCTGGACGAATGCGGCAACCGAACCGGGGTCGGTGACGTCCAGTACGTGTGCGGTTCCGGACAACTCGGCGGCCAGCTTCTCCAGGCGGTCGAGGCGCCGAGCCCCGAGCACGACGTGGAATCCGGCCTCGGCGAGGGCGCGGGCGGTCGCCTCGCCGATACCCGCGCTGGCGCCGGTGATCACTGCGGTTCGCTTGGTCGTCATACCGCACATACTCCCAGCGGGGGACATGCCGGTAACGCGGCAGGGCCGGGCGTCGCTTGACGTCCGGGAGAAGTACGGAGTGCGGAGGTAACAGGTGATCGAGAGGCGCACGGTGTTCAAGGCCGCGCTCGCCGCGGGCGCGGCGACCATGGCCGCGGCGTGCACCAGCGGCGGGGACGACGGCGGCGCGCAGACCGGGGGCGGGGCGACGACCGAGGCGCCGCCTGCCGCGGTCATCACCGCCGAGCCCGCCGCGGACGCGAAGAACGTCCCCGTGCTGCAGCCCGTCACCGTGAAGGTCGCCAAGGGCACGCTCACCGAGGTCAAGCTGACCAACGCCGAGGGCAAGGCCGTCGAGGGCAAGCTCAGCGACGACAAGACCACCTGGACCAGCAGCGAGACCCTCGGTTACGACAAGACCTACACCTACCACGCGACGGCCACCGGCACCGACGGCAAGCCGGTGACGCTGACCGGCAGCTTCTCGACGCTCAAGCCGGCCTCCACCGTGCGCGTCACGCTGAACCCGGCCGACGACGTGACCGTGGGCGTCGCGATGCCGGTGAGCGTGAAGTTCACCAGCGCCGTGAAGAACAAGGCCGCCGTGGAGCGGGCGTTGAAGATCGAGACGTCCACTGACGTCGAGGGCTCCTGGGGCTGGCTGTCCGACCAGCAGGTGGACTGGCGGCCGAAGGAGTACTGGCCCGCCAACACCACGGTCAAGGTCGAGGCGAAGCTCTACGGCATCGACCTCGGCGGCGGGGCCTACCCGCGTGCCGACGTCACCACCGAGTTCAAGATCGGCCGCAACCAGGTCGTGAAGATCCACACCCCGGACCACAAGATGAACGTGTACCGGGGCGGGTCCCTGCACAAGAGCTACCCGTGCAGCAACGGCAAGGACTCGGACGTGAACCTGAACACACCGAACGGCACCTACATCATCATGACGAAGGAGCCGAGCGCGATCTTCGACAACGCGCGCTACGGCTACACCAACGTCAACAAGAAGTGGGCCTGCCGGTTCTCCAACCACGGCGAGTTCATCCACGAAAACCAGGACAACGCGGCCAACATCGGGCGGGCCAACACCTCGCACGGCTGCGTCAACCTGCTGGAAGCCGACGCGAAGGACTACTTCGACTCGGCCCTGATCGGCGACCCCGTCGAGATCACCGGTTCGAAGCTCGGGCCGGTCGTCACCTCGGACGTCATGGACTGGCTCGTCAGTTGGAGCGCCTGGCAGGCCAAGTCCGCCCTGTGACGGTTTCGCACCGCTGGGAAGATGACGGGTGCCCGTGGGCGTTGTCGTTCACGGGCTCCGCCCTGATGCGGAAAGAGACTGACACGGGAGTTGAACCAGGTGACGATCTCGCTGCGCGGATCACGACGGACGCAGACGATTTGGCCGCGCAGGGTCGCGGTGCTGTCGGTGCACACGTCACCCCTGGAGCAGCCCGGCACCGGTGACGCCGGTGGGATGAACGTCTACATCACGCACACCGCGGTCGAGATGGCGCGGCGCGGGATCGCCGTCGAGGTGTTCACGCGCGCGACCTCGTCCGAGCAGCCCCCGGTCGCCGAGCTGGCTCCCGGCGTGCTGGTGCGGCACATCCCGGCAGGCCCGTTCGAACCGCTGGGCCGCGACGAGCTGCCCGCCCAGCTGTGCGCGTTCACCTCGGGCGTGCTGCGCGCGGAGGCCTTCCACGAGCCCGGCTACTACGACCTGATCCACTCGCACTACTGGCTGTCCGGCCAGGTCGGGTGGCTCGCGCGGGACCGGTGGGGCGTGCCGCTGGTGCACACCGCGCACACGCTGGCGAAGGTCAAGAACGCCGCGCTCGCCGAGGGTGACAAGCCCGAGCCGCGCACCCGGGTCATCGGGGAGGAGCAGGTGGTCGCCGAGTCCGACCGCCTGGTGGCGAACACGCCGGTGGAGGCGCGGCAGCTGGTGGACCTCTACGGCGCGGCCCCGGAGCGGGTGCACACGGTCGCGCCCGGGGTGGACCTGAACCGGTTCGTGCCCGGGTCGCAGGCGGGCGCCCGGCGGCGGCTCGGGTTGCCGCGCGATGCCGTGGTGCTGGCGTTCGCCGGCCGGATCCAGCCGTTGAAGGCGCCGGACGTGCTGCTGCACGCGGCCGCGCACCTGCTCCAGCGGCAGCCGGAGCTGCGGGAGCGGCTGATCGTGCTGGTCGTGGGTGGTCCGTCGGGCACCGGGCTGGAGCAGCCGCAGGCCCTGCGTGAGCTCGCCGTTTCGCTGGGTATCCAGGACGTGGTGCGGTTCCTGCCGCCGCAGCCGGGTGAGCGGCTGGCGGAGGTGTACCGCGCCGCGGACGTGGTGGCGGTGCCGAGCTACAACGAGTCGTTCGGCCTGGTCGCGCTGGAGGCGCAGGCCTGCGGGACGCCCGTGGTGGCGGCCGAGGTCGGTGGGCTGCCGGTGGCGGTCGCGCACGGCGTGTCCGGGCTGCTGGTGCCGTCGCACGCGGCGCGGGACTGGGCCGGGGCGCTGGCCAGTGTGGCGTTGCGGCCGGACCGGCGGGCGGAGCTGGCGGAGAACGCGCTGGTGCATGCGCGGCGGTTCTCGTGGGCGCGCACCACGGACGCCCTGCTGGAGACCTACGCGGCGGCTTCGCGGACGCTGGCCGCGCTGCACGAGGAGATCGCGGTATGACGCTCGACCAGGTCGTCCGGACAACGCTGGACCAGGCAGACCTGAAGTACGACCGCAAGGACGATGGCAAGTACTTCGTCACCCTCCCCGGCACGAAGAAGCTGCAGACCAACGTCTGGCTGATCGAGCGCGAACACGCCTTCGCCGTGGAGGCGTTCGTCTGCCGCCGCCCCGACGAAAACCACGAGCAGGTCTACCGCTTCCTGCTGCGCCGCAACGCAAAGCTCTACGGCGTCCACTACACCGTGGACGCTCTCGGCGACATCTACCTGGTGGGCCGCTTCGGGAAGGACGCGGTGACCGAGCAGGAGCTGGACAAGATCCTGGGCCAGGTGCTGGAAGCCGCGGACGGCGACTTCAACACGATCCTCGAACTGGGTTTCGCCACGTCCATCAAACGCGAGTGGGACTGGCGCGTAAGCCGCGGCGAAAGCCTGGCAAACCTACAAGCCTTCAAACACCTGATAGAGCCCGAGCAAGCCCACGACCCCGGCACCCTCACCAGCGACTGACAAACCACCGGCGCTGGTCCAAGCCCATCGCGCCCAGCGCCCGCCAACGCAAGAAGCTCGCACCGTGGGGGTTTGGGGGGTCGCCCCCCAACATGATTGCGAACGCCCGCTCCGGGAGCGAGCGCAGCGAGCGAACAGGAGGAGCGGGCGGAGCGGCTTGAGGGAGGGGGAGTCGCGAACTCAAGCCGCCCCGCGAACGCTCCCGCCGCTTCTGGACCCGGTGGCGAGGGGGAGTGCCAACGGGGCCGGCGGGGCCGCAGCCCGGCAGGGGGGAGACAGGCTGCGGTCGTACCCCGCGTCCGGCTGGGGAGTGCGTGGAATTCCAGCCGAGCGGGACGTAAGCCAACTTGTCAGATGTCCACCAGTAATCACAAGACTACTGGTTACTCCGTTCGAGTGATTCTCACTGTCTGTGTTAACGGTATGCAGCAAGTGTCACTTTCATGACCGGTGTTCAATCGGCCAAAGTGCAGTCGGGCGAACCTCTACCGAGTGGTAACACACTGTCTGTAGAAAGCTCTGGGCGTCATCCGGTCGCTCGCCGTGTTCTGGCAGGCTAGCGGGTATGGCCGAACTTGGGACGCTGGTGCTGCTCCGCCACGGGCAGAGCACCTGGAACGCCGAGAACCTGTTCACCGGCTGGGTCGACGTGCCCCTGTCCGAGCTCGGGCAGCAGGAGGCCCGCAAGGGTGGTGAGCTGCTCGCGGAGAGCGGTCTGCTGCCCGACGTCGTCCACACGTCGCTGCTGCGCCGGGCGATCTCGACCGCCAACATCGCGCTCGACGTCGCCGACCGGCACTGGATCCCGGTGCGCCGCGACTGGCGGCTCAACGAGCGGCACTACGGCGCGCTCCAGGGCAAGAACAAGAAGCAGGTCCGGGACGAGTTCGGCGAGGAGCAGTTCATGCTCTGGCGCCGTTCCTACGACGTGCCGCCGCCGCCGATCGAGCGCGGCAGCGAGTTCAGCCAGGACACCGACGTCCGCTACGGCCCGGACGCGCCGCTGACGGAGTGCCTGAAGGACGTCGTCGCGCGGCTGCTGCCGTACTGGGACTCGGCCATCGTGCCGGACCTGCGCGCGGGCAAGACGGTGCTGGTCGCCGCGCACGGCAACTCGCTGCGCGCCCTGGTCAAGCACCTGGACGGGATTTCCGACGACGCCATCGCCGGCCTGAACATCCCGACCGGCATCCCGCTGCGCTACGACGTGGACGAGAACCTGAAGCCGGTCAACCCGGGTGGCACCTACCTCGACCCGGAGGCCGCCGCCGAGGCCGCCGCCGCGGTCGCCAACCAGGGCCGCTGACGCCAGTCCGCCAAAACGCCGGCTCCCCTGGAGGGGCCGGCGTTTTCGCGTTCAGCGCCCGATCCGGCGCTGAGCGAACTCGGCCGCCGTGCGCGCCACCCGGCGTGCCTGATCGCCCTTGCCCCGCCGATGCAGCACGAGCACGACCGCGAGGACGACGAGCGCGAGCGCCACGACCACCGCCGCGATCAGCGCGAACCGGACCAGCAGCACGGTGAGCAGGGTTTCCACAGCAACCCCTCCTTTATATCCCAACTGTGATAAATAGAAGTTAGCACAGCTGTGATACAAAGGCGAGGTGCCGAAGATCGTGGATCCGGAGAGCAGGCGGGCGGAGGTGGCCGACGCGCTGTTCCGGCTGGCCGTGCGCGAGGGGCTGCACCGGGTGTCGCTGCGGACGGTGGCGGCCGAGGCCGGCCTGAACGTCGGCTCCGTCCGGCACTACTTCGACGGCCAGGCCGAGCTGATGCGCTTCGCCATGCGGACCGTCATCGACCGCGTGTCCGCCCGGCTGACCGAGAAGGTCGAAGCGCTCGGCGACGTCGGCGGGCTGTCCCCGGCCGAGCGCCGCGCGGCGCGGACCGAACTGCTGGCCGAACTGCTGCCGCTCGACGACGTCCGGCGGGCCGAGGTGACGGTGTTCCTCGAGTTCGCGGTGGCTTCACGCACCGACGAGCGGCTGGCGGACCTGGCGCGTGAGGCGGCGTCCGGGACGCGGGCGCTGGTCCGGCGCGTCCTCGCCGCGCTGGACCTCGACGATCCGGACACCGAGGTGCGGCGGCTCACGGCGCTGATCGACGGCCTGAGCCTGAACGGGGTCCTGCACCCGGACCTGTGGTCGCCCGCGGCGGCGCTGTCGGCGCTCCGGGCCCACCTCGACGCGCTAGACCAGTCCTAGCTGCCGGGCCCGCACCCCCGCCTGGAAACGGGACGTCGCGCCCAGCGCGTCCATCAGCTCCGCCACCCGCCGCCGGTAGGTGCGCACGCTCAGCCCCAGCGCCCGCGCGGCCGCCTCGTCCTTGCTGCCCGCGGCCAGCTCGTCGAGTATCCGTGGCGCCAGCGCCCTGACCTCGGCGAACTCCGTCTCGTAGATCGCCAGCTCGGTGCCTGCCCGCCAGGCGGCGTTGAACAGGCCCGTCACGCTGCCGATCACCTCGGGGGTGGTGACGACCGTGTAGCCGCGCTCGCCGCTCGCCGCGTCGCCCGCCAGGATCGCCACCTTCCGGTCCAGCACGATCGTCTCGTTGATCTCGTCCAGCGTGATCCGGATCCGCGCGCCCTGCCGCTCCCGCTCGCGCAGGTGCGCCACCCCGCCCGGCTGCAGCAGCGACGCGGGCCGGTACAGCTTCCGCACGGTCCGGCCGGCCATGTCCTGCTGCCGGCTGTGCGGCACCTGGTGCGCCGTCGCCCACGTGTGCAGGTCGTTCGCGGCGCAGAAGATCTCCCGCGCCGAGGAGAACAGGTGGGCCGTCCGCGCGAACAACTCGGCCTCACCGCGCACCAGCACGTCCATGACGACCAGTGTGGCAGCAAGTTGCCAAGCTGCGGCGCGTCCGCGAGCGCCGGACCAACCTGGAGCCATGACCGAAACGATCAACGCCGGTGCGGCAGGCACCTGGCAGCTCGGCGACCTCACCGTGAACCGCATGGGCTACGGCGCCATGCGGCTGGCCATCTCCGGCGACGGCCGGCTCGACCGCGACCAGGCCATCGCCGTCCTGCGCCGGGCCGTCGAACTGGGCGTCAACCACATCGACACCGCCGCCTTCTACTTCTCCCCGCTGCGTTCGGCCAACGAGCTGATCAGCACCGCGCTCAACCCCTACCCGGACGACCTGGTGATCACCACCAAGGTCGGGCCTGGCCGCGCGCTCGACGGCTCGTTCCTGCAGGAGGCGACCCCGGAGCAGCTGCGGCTGCAGGTGGAGGAGAACATCCGGCAGCTCGGCCGGGACCACCTCGACGTCGTCAACCTGCGCATCGGCAGCACCCTGGACCGCGGCGCCGGCTCGCTCGCCGACCGGTTCGGCGCGCTCGCCGAACTGCGGCAGGAGGGTCTGATCCGGCACCTGGGCATCTCCAACGTCGGCCCGGAGCACCTGGCCGAGGCGCAGGCCATCGCGCCGGTGGTGTGCGTGCAGAACCAATACGGCCTCACCGTCCGGCGCGAGGACGACGACTTCGTCCGCCTGTGCGCCGACCAGAAGGTGGCGTTCGTCCCGTTCTTCGCCATCGCCAGCGGCGCGGAAGACGAGACCGTCAGCGCGATCGCGCGGGACCACGGTGTCAGCCCGGCGCAGGTCCGGCTCGCCTGGACGCTCCACCAGGGGCCGAACGTGCTCGCCATCCCGGGCACGGGCAGCGTCGAGCACCTCGAGGAGAACATCGCGGCGGCCTCGCTGCGGCTGTCCGAAGAGGAACTCGCGCGGCTCGACGGGGTGAATGGTCACGAGCCGGGACGAGGTGAGTAAACGCAGGTTGAACCGGTTGCGAACACGCGTTGTGAAGGTGTCACAGCCATCACGAGAAGGCAGCCAGGACTAGGCCAAACGGCCACCTCCATGCTTACGATTCACCCGTGAGTGCGCCCGGTGCGGTCCTGCTGGCCGTCGGCTGTCTGCTGGTCGGCCTGATCGCCGGTTTCCTCGTTCCGCGGCTCAGGCGCAGGCGGGCCCAGCGGCGGCCGGCGGGCCCCACGGTGGCGGAACTGCTGCTCAGGCTGGTGCGCTCGTCGAACAACGGGATTCTGGTGCTGAACCGCTTCGGCGACCTGGTGCTGTTCAACCGCCGCGCGGAGGCGCTCGGACTGGTCCAGGCCAATCGCGCCGACCCGCGCGCGCGGGTCGCGGCCGAGCAGGTCGAGGAGACCGGCGACCCGATGGAGATCGACCTGTCGCCGCTGGAGGCCCGCGGCCGCCAGCCGGAGGCCGTGGTCGCCGAGATCCGCCCGCTCGGCGAGGGGTTCACCGTCGTCGAGGCGGTGGACCACTCCGAGGCCGCCCGGCTGGAGGCCGTCCGGCGGGACTTCGTCGCGAACGTCAGCCACGAGCTGAAGACCCCGGTCGGCGCGATCGCGCTGCTCGCCGAGGCGGTGCTGGACGCGGCGGACGACGTCGAGGAGGTGCGCCGCTTCGGCGGCAAGATCCTGCACGAGTCGACCCGGCTGGGCACGCTCGTCAGCGAGCTCATCGCGCTGTCCCGGCTGCAGGGCGCCGAGCGGCTGCCCGACCTGAACGTGGTCGAGGTGGACGCCGTCGTGCGGGAGGCGCTGGGCCGCACCCGCCTGTCCGCGGAGTCCCGCGAAATCGAGATCACCACCGACGAGCCGAGCGGCCTGCTCGTCGAAGGGGACCGGACGCTGCTGGTCACGGCGTTGTCGAACCTGCTCGACAACGCCGTGAACTACTCGCCGCAGGGCAGCCCGGTGTCGATCAGCAGGCGCCTGTCCGGCGGCATGGTCGAGATCGCGGTCACCGACCGCGGCATCGGCATCGCCGAGGAAGACCAGCAGCGCGTCTTCGAACGCTTCTACCGCGCGGACAAGGCGCGCTCGCGCGCCACCGGTGGCACCGGCCTCGGGCTGGCCATCGTCAAGCACGTCGCCGCCAACCACGGCGGCGAGGTCAAGCTGTGGAGCATGCCGGGCACGGGATCGACGTTCACGCTGCGGATCCCGATGCACCAGTCCGGGCGCAACGGGGACGGAACCCCCGCGGCACCGGACGGACAGACCCCCGCGCAGCTGTCGCGGCTCGTCGTGACCGCGGCCAAGGACGGCCGGAACCAGGGAGGAAAGTAGTGACGAGAGTGCTCATCGTCGAGGACGAGGAGTCCTTCGCCGACCCGTTGGCCTTCCTGCTGCGCAAGGAGGGGTTCACGGCCGCCGTCGCCACCAACGGCCAGCAGGCCCTGGACGAGTTCGACCGCAACGGCGCCGACATCGTCCTGCTCGACCTGATGCTGCCCGGCATGAGCGGCACCGACGTGTGCAAGCAGCTGCGGCAGCGCTCGGCGGTCCCGGTGATCATGGTGACCGCCCGGGACAGCGAGATCGACAAGGTCGTGGGCCTGGAGCTGGGCGCCGACGACTACGTGACCAAGCCGTACTCGGCGCGCGAGCTGATCGCCCGCATCCGCGCGGTGCTCCGCCGTGGCGGCGAGACCGGCGGGGACGGCGAGCTGGCGCCGCTGGTGCTCGCGGCAGGCCCGGTGCGGATGGACGTGGAACGGCACGTGGTGACGGTCGACGGCGGCGAGGTGTCGCTGCCGCTCAAGGAGTTCGACCTGCTCGAGTACCTGCTGCGCAACGTCGGCCGGGTGCTCACGCGCGGTCAGCTGATCGACCGGGTGTGGGGCGCGGACTACGTCGGCGACACCAAGACGCTGGACGTCCACGTCAAGCGCCTGCGGTCGAAGATCGAACCGGACCCGGGCTCGCCGCGGCACCTGGTCACCGTCCGCGGGCTCGGGTACAAGTTCGAGTCCTGAGCAAGCAGAGGTGGCCTATCCGGCACTTTGCGGCCGCACACGGTGGGGACCGGTACCGTAGGGCTTTGTGCGCCTAGGGGTCCTCGACGTCGGTTCCAACACCGTCCACCTGCTCGTGGTGGACGCGCACCGCGGCGCGCACCCGACGCCGATGCACTCCGAGAAGACCGTGCTGCGGCTGGCCGAGCAGATCACCAAGAACAACCACCTCTCCAAGCAGGGCGCGCAGGCGCTGGTCGAGGCCATCGAGAACGCGAAGGCCGCCGCGGCGAGGCTCGGGTGCGAGGAGCTGATGGCGTTCGCCACGTCGGCGGTGCGCGAGGCGGACAACAGCTCCGACGTGCTGCGGAAGGTCGCGGACGAGACGGGTGTCGAGCTGACCGTGCTGTCCGGTGTTGACGAAGCGCGGTTGACTTTCCTCGCGGTGCGCCGGTGGTTCGGCTGGTCGGCCGGTCAGTTGCTGGTGCTCGACATCGGGGGCGGTTCGCTGGAAGTCGCGATGGGGATCGACGAGGAGCCGGCGCTCGCGGAGTCGCTGCCGCTCGGCGCGGGCCGCATCACCCGCACCCGGTTCGCCCACGACCCGCCGACCCGGTCCGAGCTGGTCTCGACGTCGGCGTGGCTGGAGGACCAGCTGGCGCCGCTGGCGAAACGGGTCGCCAAGCTCGGCCTGCCGGACCGCGTGGTGGCCACCTCGAAGACCTTCCGGTCCCTGGCCAGGCTGACCGGGGCGGCTCCCTCCGCAGCCGGTCCGCGGGTACGCCGTACCCTGTCCCAGACCGCACTGCGGCAGCTCATCGCGTTCATCTCCCGGATGGAGGCGGCCGACCTCGCCGAGCTGGAAGGGGTCAGCGCGAGCCGCGCGCACCAGCTGGCAGGTGGGGCGCTGGTGGCGCAGGCCGCGATGCGGGCGCTGTCGCTGGAAGAACTGGAGATCTGTCCCTGGGCGCTGCGAGAGGGCGTCATCCTGCGGCGACTTGATCACTCCAACGGTGACGAGGCGACTGTTCGCCGCGGCAGAACCACCGGTGACAGCAACCGGCTGGACCTCGGTGAGCTCGATCAGGCACGGTGAAAGGCGGAAGGATGCGTAAGGCGGTGGTGGGCGTGTGCAGTACACGAGCCCGCGTCTTGTGGCCCTACGCGCTGTTTGGGATGACACGATGAGCCGAGAGAGCCGAGAAGACCGCTCGCAGAAGACCGTCGCCGAGTTGCTCGCCCTGCACGGCGGCAACATCGAGGGCAGGCGGCGCCGCAGGCGCGCGGCCGACGACGACGCGCCGGAGGAGAACGAGGGCCCGCGCCGCGCCCAGGACCCGACGGAGACCGGCCCGCAGGCGATCATCGACCGGGTCCGCGCCAACGGCGCGGGACCCAACGGCGCGCCGCCCGGGCGCAACGGCGGCCGTCGTGCCATGCCCGACTCGCCCGGCCGACAGGACTCGGGTGGGTTCCGCCGTCCCGAACCGGGCCCGCCGCCGGGGCCGTCGGTACCGCCCGGGCAGCAGGTGCCGCCTGGTCACGCCGGTCCTCCCGTACCGCCCGTGCCGCCCGGCCAGCAGAGTTCGGCGGCGATGCCGCGACCGGTCCTGCCGGACAACCCCGGGCAGCCCGTACCGCCCGGACAACAGAGTTCCGCGGCCCTGCCGCGGCCGGTGACGCCCGAGCCGCCCGTCGCCCCCGGCCAGCCCGTTCCCCCTGGTCAGCAGAGCTCGGCCGCCCTGCCGCGGCCGGTCACCCCGGAGCCGCCCGGCCCCGGCGCCCCGCCGCGCCGCGGTCAGCAGGACTCGGGCGGGTTCGCGCGCCCGAACACCGGCGCGCTGCCGCCCCCGCCGCAGGACTCGATGCCGCTGCGGCGACCGCACCCGCAGGACTCGGGTTTCGTGCGCCGCCCGCCCCAGGAGTCGGGGGCGCTGCCGCTGCCCCCGCAGGACTCCGGCGCCCTGCCGGTGCCGCCGGCGGAGGCCGTGCCGCCGCCGCTGCGCCGCCGTCCGCCGGGCGAGGAGACCAGCACCGGGCTGGCCGCCCGCCTGGACGGTCTCGACGCCCCGGTCGACCCGGACGCGCCGCCTGCCGGGGGCCGGGCCACCGGCACGTTCCCGCCGCCGCGCCGTCCGCGTCGCGCCCCGGCGCGCGCCACCCCGCCACCGGACCCGAGCACCGAGCAGTTCGAGCCGGTCGGCGAGGTCAAGCCGGCCGAGGAACCCGCTCCGGACGCGCCGCCCGCCGGGCTGTCCGCGCCGCCCGCGGGGCTACAGCGTTGGCGCCGTGGCCGCGAAGAGACGCCGGCGGAGGAGGAGACCGAGGTCGGGCTGATGCCGCCGGTGCGGGACGCGCCGGACGCCGACGAGCCCACCGGGTTCCACGCGCCGCCGCATCTGCCCGGCCGTCCGCCCCAGGACGACCCCGGCGAGGCGCTCGAGGCCACCGGGTTCCACGACCCGTTCGCCGACGATGACGACGACGTCGACGAGTTCGGCGACTTCGGCCCCGCCGAGGAGGCCGCCGAGCAGCCCTACGACTACGACGACGAGCCCGCGGCGGACGCCGACGAGCCGGCCCGCGCGAAGAAGCGGGAGGCGGAGCCGTCGCCTGCCAAGCAGTGGCTGTCGATGGCCGGCCAGTTGGCCGGTGGCGTGGTCGGCGGCGCGGCGGTGTGGCTGGGCTTCAACTGGCTGTGGGGCCAGATCCCGGCCGCCGCGCTGATCGCCGCGCTGGTCGTGATCGTCGGGCTGGTGTGGATCGTGCGGCGCATCCGCCGCGCGGACGACATCCAGACCACGGTGCTCGCGGTGCTGGTCGGTCTCGTGGTGACCGTCTCGCCCGCGGCGTTGTTGCTCTTGTCGAGGTAGCGCGAACGTGCCGGTACCGATCGGGATGTCCACCGCGTCGGTCTGGCCGTTGCGGGCCGGCGCCGGTTTCGAGCTGGCCCAGCGGCTGGGTTACGACGGGGTCGAGGTGATGGTCTGGGTCGACCCGCTCAGCCAGGACGTCGGGGCGTTGCGGCGGTTGTCGCGGCAGACCGGGGTGCCGGTGCTGTCCGTGCACTCGCCGTCGCTGCTGATCACGCAGCGGGTCTGGTCGCCGGACCCGGCGGTCCGGCTGCGGCGCAGCGTAGAGGCGGCCATCGAGCTGGACGCGCGCACCGTCGTGGTGCACCCGCCGTTCCGGTGGCAGCGCCGCTACGGCGACATGTTCGCCGATCTGGTGGCCGAGCTGGAGGACGAGACCGGGGTCGAGATCGCGGTCGAGAACATGTTCAAGGTCCGGCCGCCGGGTGGCCGCCGGGACGCCAGGGTGTCCGCGTTCCGGCCCTCGATCGACCCTACGGAAGTCGGGTACCGCCACTACACGCTCGACCTGTCGCACAGCGCCGCGGCGGGCATGGACGCGATGGAGCTGGCCGAGCGGATGGGCCGCGGCCTGACGCACGTGCACCTCGCGGACGGGACGGGTGTCCCGAAGGACGAGCACCTCGTCCCGGGCCGTGGGAACCAGCCGTGCGCGGAGCTGCTGGAGAAGCTGGTCGCGGCGTCGTTCACCGGTCAGGTGGTTCTGGAGGTCAACACGCGGCGCGCGGTGAGCGCCGCGGACCGCGCCCGCGATCTTGCCGAGGCCCTGCTGTTCGCGCGCTTCCACCTGGGCCAGTGAGGCACATTACAAGATCAACTTCTTGGGTCAGGGGGCGGCGCGGATCATGGGCTTCCGATAGATGAACACGTAAAGTTTCCGCTGTGAACCCGCTGCGCTCGCTGATCCTCGCCGCCGCCGGAAGCGAGGTGGTCCGCCACCTCGTGGCGACAACCCCGGGAACCTCGGGAGTGGTCGAGCGGTTCGTCGCCGGGAACACCATCGCGGACGCCGTGACCCGCGTGGCCCGGCTGGTGGACGACGGCCTGTGGGTGACGCTGGACCACCTCGGCGAGGACGTGACCGAGACCGGGCAGGCGGAGCGGACGGTCCAGACCTACCTCGCGCTGCTGGACCGGCTCTACGCCGAGGGCCTGGCCGCGCGGGTCGAGGTGAGCGTCAAGCTGTCCGCGCTGGGCCTTCGGCTGGACGAGCGGCTCGCGCTGGACAACGCGTACCGGGTGTGCGCGGCGGCCGAGCAGTGCGGCACCACCGTCACGCTCGACATGGAGGACCACACCACGACGGACGCGACGCTGCGCGTGCTCGCCGAGCTGCGCCGCACCTGGCCGTGGGTGGGCGGCGTGCTGCAGGCGTACCTGCGCCGCACCGAGGACGACGTGCGCGCGCTGGCGGTGGCGGACTCGCGGATCCGGTTGTGCAAGGGGGCCTACGCCGAGCCGGACGAGGTGGCGTTCACGCGGGCACACGAGGTCGACCTCGGTTATGTCCGCTGTGCGAACTCGCTGCTGGCCGGTGACGGTTACCCCATGTTCGCCACGCACGACCCACGGTTGATCGCCATCCTGGCCGAGCGCGCCCGCTGGTACGGCCGCAAGCAGGGCAGCTACGAGTACCAGATGCTGTACGGGGTCCGCCCCGACGAGCAGCGGCGCCTCGCCGGCGAGGGGGAGACGGTGCGCGTCTACGTGCCGTTCGGGGAGCACTGGTACCCCTACCTGATGCGGCGGCTCGCCGAGCGCCCCGCGAACCTGATGTTCTTCCTGCGCGCGCTGGTAAGCCGTTCGTGAGCGCGGCAGAGGTTCCGGACAACGCGTCCTTCGAGGCCGCGTGCGCGGTCCGGTCGCTGGGCGACGGCACACTGACGGCCGACCTGCGACACGAATGGTCCATCGGCACCCACCCGCACGGGGGATTCCTGATCGCGTTGATGGCCCGCGCGGCGCTGGCGGTGCTGTCCGAACGGGGCGAGCCCTCGACCGATCCACTGGCCGTGAGCGCCGAGTTCCTCCGGCCGCCCGCGATCGGCCCGGCGCTGCTGCGGACCGACATCCGCAAGGTCGGCCGCCGGGCGACGGTCGTCGCGGTGCGGCTGGAGCAGCGGGGACGCAGCTGCGTCGAGGCGACGGTCACCACCGGGCGGCTGCCGGTGCGCCGGGCGGACTGGGCGGACCTGCCGCAGATGCCGGTCGAACCGCCGCCGCGGGCGATCCACCTGGCCGGGGAGACGTCGGAGGGCGTGTTCAACCTTGCGAAGGGCTGCGACGTGCGGATCGACCCGGCGACCGCCGGGTACCTGGCCGGCCGCAGCGGCGACCCGCGGCTGCGGCTGTGGGTGAAGCCGCGCTACTCGGTGCCGGACACGTACTTCGCGCTGCTCGCGGGCGACATCAACCCGCCGGTCGTGTTCAACCTCGGGCGGATGGGGTGGGCGCCGACGGCCCAGCTGACGGCACTCGTGCGCGCCCGGCCGGCGCCGGGGTGGCTCCGCGTGCAGGTCGACTGCCGCACGGTGCAGGAGGCGTGGTTCGACTCGGACGCCACGGTCATCGACTCGGCCGGACGGCTGGTCTGCCAGGCGCGGCAACTGGCCCTGGCACCGGCCCCCTGAGCGGACTCGGCGCTACCCGGCACGGGCGCCGGGTGGTCGCGCCGCTCGTGGAGGCGGTCGCGCTCATCCTGGCGTGGGTCCCTGAGCGGGCTCGCCCGGGGGCCGGGGTTGTGCGCGCGGGGAGCGTCGGCGCCGTTGCCGGGTGGGCGCGCCGGCCGGGCCGTGTTGTGCCCCCGGGCTGCGCCGGCGCCGCTGCCGCTGGGCGCCTGGCCGGGCCGGGCGCCGTGCTCACCCTGGCACCGGCCCCTGAGCGGGCTCGCCGGGGCTTGCGTAGTGCGCCCCCGACGGTCCTCGGTGGACGTTGCGACGCCTCAGGTGACGGCGAGCGGCTGCTCCTCGATACCGGGCCTGCCTGTCCTGGAGCCCGCCGCGGCGCTACCCAGCACGGGCGCCGGGTGGTCGCGCCGCTCGTGGAGGGGCGTCGCGCCCACCCTGGCGCTGGCCCTCTGAGCGGGCTCGCCGGAGGGGCTGGTGTTGTGCGCCGTCCGGGCTGCGCCGGCGCTGTTGCCGTGTGGGCGCGCCGGCCGGGCCGTGTTGTGCCCCCGGGCTGCGTCGGCGCCACTGCCGGGTGGGCGCACCGGCCGAGCCGGGCGTCGTGCTCACCCTGGCACCGGCGGTCCGAGCACGATTTGGCACGCTGGTGCCATGACGGTTATCGCGGTTCTCGGGGCGGGGAAGATCGGTGAGGCGCTGCTGGCGGGCCTGCTGCAGGGCGGTCGCAGTGCCGAGGAGCTGCTGTTCACCGAACGCCACCCGGAACGCGCCGCCGAGCTGACCGGGCGCTACGGCATCGCCGGGGTGGAGGTCGCCGAGGCGGCCAAGCGCGCCGACGTGCTCGTCGTCGCCGTCAAGCCGCAGGACATCGAGCCCGTGCTGGCCGAGCTGGCGCCGCTGGTGGGCCCGGGCTCGCTGGTCGTGTCGCTCTGCGCGGGCCTGCCCACCAGCCTCTACGAGCGGCGGCTGCCGGACGGCGTGCCGGTCGTGCGGGTCATGCCGAACACGCCGATGGTCGTCGGCGAGGCGATGAGCGCCGTGTCGCCCGGCAAGCACGCCACCCCCGAGCACGTCGCGCTGGTGAAGGAGATGCTCGCCACCGTCGGCCAGGTCGTCGAGGTGCCCGAGGCGCAGCAGGACGCCGTCACCGCGCTGTCCGGGTCCGGGCCCGCGTACTTCTTCTTCCTGGTCGAGGCCATGATCGACGCCGGCATCCTGCTCGGGTTGCCCCGCGCGGTGGCGGAGAAGCTGATCATCCAGTCGGCCGTGGGCGCCGCGAAGATGCTCGCCGAGACCGACGAGCACCCGGTGATCCTGCGGGAGGCCGTCACGTCCCCCGCGGGCACCACGATCAACGCGATCCGCGAACTGGAGAAGCACGGCGTGCGGGCCGCGCTGCTGGCGGCCATCGAAGCGGCCCGGGACCGGTCCGTCGAACTCGGCAAAGCCCACGAATAAGACCGCGCGCACCGGGTCTGACTAGGCCGAACGGGCTCCGCCGAGCGGGCTCTTTCGCGGGAAAGTACCGGCCGGGCGTCGCATTGGCCCCAGGTGTCCCGCTACCCTCAAGGGTGAAGCACGTGCGTGTCGGTACCGCCCGGTGGGGAAGCCGAGCGGCACGGCACGTGTCGAAGGGCACGGTGACGTATGCCGTCGAACAACAAGGACGTGCCCGCCGTCGGGCAGGTCCAGTTCCTGACGGTCGCCGAGGTGGCCTCGCTGATGCGGGTCTCCAAGATGACCGTCTACCGGCTCGTGCACTCGGGCGAGCTACCGGCCGTTCGCGTCGGCAAGTCGTTCCGGGTGCCCGAGAAGGCAGTCCACGAATACCTCGAGAGCGCCTACTTCGATGTGGGCTGACAACAGTTCGGAGAGCGGCTTGCTTGGCGGTGCGGGTAGCGGAACCTGAGGCGGCCCCTCGCTGTGGGATCGCCGACTCATGAATGTCCAATTCACCACGTCGGCGCTGTCCTCGCGAGGAACCACCTCAGAACCCGCGGCGGTGCAAGTTGCGAGCGTGGAGCAAGCGGCTCCGCCGCTTCGAACACGCTCTAGGCCGGGGGCCCGCGCTGGTGCGCGGGCCCGCCCGGTAACCTTAAAGGCCGCTCGTGCCTGTAGCGCTTCAACTCTTTGGACGTTGCGCTGGGCAGCGTGTGAAGCAGACGAAACGTGAAGGAGCACCTGTGGGCTCGGTGATCAAGAAGCGCCGCAAGCGCATGTCCAAGAAGAAGCACCGCAAGCTGCTGCGCCGGACGCGGATGCAGCGCCGCAAGCAGGGCAAGTAAATCCTGCGCGAACGCCTCTTCACGCGGCCCGTCCAGATCCTGGGCGGGCCGTGCGCTTTTTCCGGCGATCAGTGACCAAAGTCCCTGACCTGGGTTAATAGCGTGTTAGGCCTCCTGACTCCGGCCCGGGTCCGGGGTAGCATCGGCCACTGCCGCGAACACCACATCCCACACCCTTGTCAGGGGGTTTCATGGCGTCCAATGTCGTGCTGGTCACCGGGGTCGGCGGCGAACTCGGAGGCAGGCTACTGGTACGGCTTGGCAACAACCCGGACCTGGAGCGGGTCATCGGCGTCGACACCGCGCCACCGCCCCGCAAGGTCCTGCAGCGCCTCGGTCACGCCGAGTTCGTCCGGGCCGACATCCGCAACCCGCTGATCGCCAAGGTCATCGACACCGCAGGCGTCGACACGGTCGTGCACTGCTCGACCACCGTGCACCCGGCAGGCCCGGCGCGCCGCACGGCGATCAAGGAAGTCAACGTCATCGGCACGATGCGCCTGCTCGCCGCCTGCCAGCGCGCGCCCCGGGTGCGCAAGCTCGTCGTGAAGTCCACCGCCGCGGTGTACGGCTCCGGGCCCCGCTCCCCGGCCGTCTTCACCGAGGACTCCGAGCTGATCCCGACCTCGTCGAGCGGCTACGCCAAGGACGCCGTCGAGATGGAGGGCTACGTGCGCGGCCTGGCCCGCCGCAGGCCCGACCTCACCATCACCACCACGCGCTTCACCAACGTCATCGGGCCGGACGTCGACACCGTGCTGGCCCGCTACTTCGCGCTCCCGGTCGTGCCGACCGTGCTCGGCTACGACGCCCGCCTGCAGTTGCTCCATTCGTCGGACGCGCTGGCGATCCTGGAGAAGGCGACCCTGGAAGACAAACCGGGCGTGTTCAACGCCGGCGGCGACGGGGTACTCACACTGTCTCAAGCGATCCGGCGCGCGGGCCGGGTCGAGCTGCCGGTGCCGCGGGCCATGGTGGGCACGGTGGCCAAGATGCTGCGTGGCGCGAGGGTGGACTTCTCGCCGGATCAGGTGCGCCTGCTGAACTACGGGCGGGTCGTCGACACGACGCGGCTGGCCGAGGTGTTCGGTTACCGGCCGCGGTGGTCCACGGAGGCGGCCTTCGACGACTACGTCACCGGGCGCGGTCTGCGGCCCGTGCTGGACGGTGAGCAGCTGGCCGAAGCGGCCGGGAAGGTGCTGGCGGCAGTCCGATGAACGAAGAGAGGAAAGCGGGGCAAGACAAGTGACGACCAGCGCGCAAGCCCAGGTCATCCCCCTGCACGCACCCGGACGTGAGAAGCCGGCCGACGTCGAGGCACGGGCCGGGGAAACCCCCGCCGACGCGCCCGTCGTGGCGTTCCCGACGAGGAGCGCGCCGGCCGAGGAGCCGCCCGCACCGGAACCGGACGCGCTGAGCAGGTTCCTCGGGTTCCTGCGGCACCGGCTGACCGGTGATTACGACGTCGACGAGTTCGGGTTCGACCCGGAGCTGACCGACAACCTGCTGCTGCCGCCGTTGCGGCTGCTGTACGAGAAGTACTTCCGGGTGACCACGCACGGCGCGGAGAACCTGCCGGCCGACGGTGGCGCGCTCATCGTGTGCAACCACTCCGGCACGGTGCCGCTGGACGCGGTGATGACGGCGGTCGCCGTGCACGACGAGACGCCGGGGCACCGGCACCTGCGCATGCTCGGCGCGGACCTGGTGTTCCAGACGCCGCTGCTCGGGGCGCTGGCGCGCAAGACCGGCCAGACGCTGGCGTGCACGGCCGACGCCGAGCGGCTGCTGTGCTCCGGTGAGCTGGTCGGCGTGTGGCCGGAGGGCTACAAGGGCATCGGCAAGCCGTTCTCGGCGCGGTACCGGCTGCAGCGGTTCGGGCGCGGCGGGTTCGTGTCGGCGGCGCTGCGGACGCGGGTGCCGATCATCCCGTGCTCGATTGTCGGGGCCGAGGAGATCTACCCGAAGATCGGCGACCTGAAGCCGCTGGCCCGCCTGCTCGGGCTGCCGTACTTCCCGGTGACGCCGTTCTTCCCGCTGCTCGGGCCGCTGGGCGCGATCCCGTTGCCGACGAAGTGGCACATCGAGTTCGGGGAGCCCATCCGGACCGACGGTTTCGCCGACGAGGACCTCGACGACCCGATGCTGGTGTTCTCGCTGACCGACCAGGTGCGCGAGTCCATCCAGACGACGCTGTACCGGAGGCTGGCGCACCGGCGGAGCGCGTTCAAGGACTGACCGGCTCCGTGCCATCCTGGTGGCATGGGGTTGATCAAGCGGATCGGGTACGTGGTGGGCCGTACCGTCGGCGAGGTGCTGAAGCTGGCGAACCTGGTCACCGGCATCCCAGCCGGTGAGTCGACGCGAAACCGGCGACCGCAGCGACGGCCGTAGGTCCGGCGCGCCCGCTTCGGCGAGCCAGCGGAGCGGTGGGCGCGGGGGCTGGGCTCAGCGGCGGCGGTAGGCCATTCCGGCTGCCACGGCGCCGGCCAGCGCGCCCGCGCCCAGCACCGACGGCACCCCGATCTTCGCGGCCTTCCGGCCGGTCCGGAAGTCGCGGATCTCCCAGCCACGGGCGCGCGCCACCTCGCGCAGGCCGGCGTCCGGGTTGACCGCCACCGCCGTGCCGCACACGGACAGCATCGGGATGTCGTTCGACGAGTCCGAGTACGCCGTGCAGCGCCGCAGGTTCAGGCCCTCCCGCGCGGCCAGCGCCCGCACCGCGTGCGCCTTCGCCCGGCCGTGCAGCAGGTCGCCCACCAGGCGACCGGTGTAGACGCCGTCCACGTGCTCCGCCACCGTGCCCAGGGCGCCGGTCAGCCCGAGCCGCCGGGAGATGATCGCCGCGAGTTCGACCGGCGTCGCCGTCACCAGCCACACCCGCTGGCCCGCGTTGAGGTGCATTTCGGCCAGCGCGCGCGTGCCCGACCAGATCTTGTCGGCCATCAGCTCGTCGTAGATCTCTTCGCCGACCTGGTTCATCTCGGCGACCGTCTTGCCCGCGACGAACGACAGCGCCTGCTCCCGGCTGGACTGCACGCCGCTGTGCGACTCGCGCCCGCCGACCCGGAACTTGATCTGCTGCCACGCGAACCCGGCCAGGTCGGAGGTCGTGAAGTACTTGCGCGCGGCCAGACCGCGGGCGAAGTGGAAGATCGACGCGCCCATCATCATCGTGTTGTCGACGTCGAAGAACGCGGCCGCGGTCAGGTCCGGCGGGGCCGGCGGCACGTCGAGCTGGGACTCCATGGCCACGGCGGCGTCGGCCGACGCCTCGCCGGCCATCTCGGCGAGCCGCTCGCGTTCCGGGCCGTCACCCCTGCTGCGCCACACGCACACCGCCTCCTGCGCTCGTCCCTGGGGTCAGCGTAGCGAGGACGTCACGGATCCGGATCAGGCGATCCCTCCGGAACGGACACCGATGTGCTTCGATCTGGGCACTGACCGCGCACCGGGGGAAATCACCTTGTCGACCGCACTACTCGGGCTGCTCAGCGTGCCCGTCTACGTCCTGATGCTGTGGCCGCTCGTGGTCGCTTCGCGCCGGGTGCTCGGTGTGCGGATCGGGGCGTTGCGGGCGCTGCTCGGCGCGGCCGCCGGGTGGGCCGTCGCCGGGGGCCTCGCCGTCCGGATCGCGCCCCTCACCCGCGCCTCCGACCCCGTCTACCTGGGCTTCCTCATCCCGCTCGCGGGGTGCGCGTTCCTGGCGACCCTGATCTTCCTGTTCCTCGCCGAGATGGCGGTGCCCAGCGGCGGCGGGCTCGGGCTGCTCGGCCGTCTCCGGTCGCTGCGCGCGCGGTTCGCCCGGACCCGCCGGTACTCGCAGATCATGCGGATCGCGGTGAAGCACGGCATCGGGCCGTACCTGACCGGCCGTCGCGTCACCGACTCCGGCAGGCACGCCACCCTGGCCCGCTCGCTGCGGCGGGCGCTGGAGGACGGCGGCGCGACGTTCGTCAAGCTCGGCCAGGTCCTGTCGACCCGGCCGGACGTGCTGCCGCAGGTGTTCGTCGACGAGCTGAGCCTGCTGCAGGACCGCGTCGCGCCGGTGCCGTTCGCCGACGTCGAGCGCGAGCTGGAGGCCGAGCTGGGCCGCCCGCGCGCCGAGGTGTTCGCCGAGTTCGACCCCGAACCGCTCGGCGCCGCGTCGATCGCCCAGGTCTACCGGGCCCGGCTGCACAGCGGCGAGGACGTCGTCGTCAAGGTGCGTCGGCCGGGCATCGACCGCATCGTGGAGCGCGACCTGGACATCGTCTTCCGCGTCGCGCGCTCGTTGCAGCTGCGCGCGGCCTGGGCCCGGTCGCTCGGCGTACTCGACCTCGCCGAGGGGTTCCGCGCCGCGCTGACCGAGGAGCTGGACTTCCGGGTCGAGGCCCGCAACCTCACCGCGGTCGCCGCCGCGGAGAACGGCTCGGGTCTCGCGCTGCCCGCCGTGCACGCCAAGCTGTCCGGCGAGCGCGTGCTGGTCATGCGGCGGCTGGACGGCGTGCCGGTGCGGGAGGGCATCGGCGACGTCCCGGCCGAGCGGCGCGCGGTGCTGGCCCGCGGCCTGCTCGACTCGCTGCTGCGGCAGGTCCTGCTGCACGGCGTCTTCCACGCCGATCCGCACCCCGGCAACGTCCTGCTGCTCGCCGACGGCAACCTCGGGCTCCTCGACTTCGGATCGGTGGGCCGGCTCGACTCGTCCCTGCGCGGCGGGCTGGCGAACCTGTTCGCCGCCGTCGACCGCGGCGATCCGGAGGGGCTGCGGGACGGGCTGCTGGAGATCGTGGACCGGCCGGACGAGATCGACGAGCAGCGCCTGGAGCGGGCGCTGGGCGCGCTGATGGCCAAGCACCTGTCGCACGGGCGGTCGCCGGACGTGGACATGTTCACCGACCTGTTCCGGATCATCGCCGAGTTCCGGTTGTCGATCCCGCCCGCCATCGCGGCGGTGTTCCGCGCGCTGGCGACGGTGGAGGGCACGCTCGCGCTGCTGTCGCCGGGGTTCGACATCCTCGGCGAGTCCCGGAAGTTCGCCGGGTCCGTGGTCGGGGAGCGGCTGCAGCCGGAGTCCCTGCGCGGCGCGGCGACCGACGAGCTGCTCGCCTTGCTGCCGGTGCTGCGCCGCCTGCCCCGCCGCGTGGACCGGCTGACGTCGGCGCTGGAGCAGGGCAGGCTGACCGTGAACGTCCGCACCTTCGCCGACGAACGTGACCGCGCGGTGGTCTTCGGCATGCTGCACGAGGTGCTGCTGGCCCTGACCGGCGCCGCGACCGGCCTGATGGCGGTGCTGCTGCTCGCCGGGACCGGTGGGCCGCGGGTGCTGCCGGAGCTGACGCTGAACCAGCTGTTCGGCTACAACCTGCTGGTGGTCAGCGCGCTGCTGGGGCTGCGGCTGCTGTTCGTGGTGTTCCGCGCCCAGCGGGGCGGGCCGGGGTAGCCTCGGCGGCGGTGGCGCGCCACCCCGGACGAGCCGTCGTACCCGGCAGGACAAGACGACGTGGGAGGACGTCGGTTTTCGTTCGGAGGTTTCTCGTCGTGGCGTGGATCGTGCTCATCCTGTCCGGAATCCTGGAAACCGTGTGGGCCGCGGCGCTGAACGCGGCGCGCGGCTTCACCAGGGTCGGTCCGAGCGTCTTGTTCGTCGTCGCGCTGGTCGCGAGCATGGCCGGGCTCTCGTACGCGATGCGGTCGATCCCGATCGGCACCGGATACGCCGTGTGGGTGGGCATCGGCGCGATCGGCACCGCCGTGTACGGCATGGTCGCGCTCGGCGAACCGGCCACCGCGGCCCGCCTGGTGTGCCTCGGGCTGATCGTCGCGGGCGTCGTCGGCCTGAAGGTCCTGCACTAGCCGATGCCGAGCCCCGGCAGGCCGGGGATCAGCGGCGGGATCGAGATCAGTGGTGGTGGCGTCGTGGTCGACGGGGTGGGCAGCCGGGTGCTGGTCGGCGCGCTGATCGGCGGCGGCAGGACCGTCGGCGTCGATCCGGTGCTCGACGGTGGTAGCGGGCCGGTCGCGCTGGGCACGAAGGGCGTGCTGCTGCCGGGGGCGGTCGGCGTGGTGGCGATCTCCACCGGCGGCGGGGACACCGTGCTCACCGGCGGCAGCGGCGCGCCCGAGGGGATGCCGAGCAGCGCGTCCGGCGGCACGGTGCACTCGCCGGTCGCCGGGACCGCGCCCAGGTCGTCCGCCTCGCCGGTGGTGATGCGGTAGCAGGACAGCCGCCCGGTCAGTGCCGCCGCCCGCGCGTCGATGCGGTTGAGCAGCGTCCCGGCCTGCGTGAACCCGTTGCGGGCGCCGTCCGGCACGTCGAGGGCGGCGAGCTTGCCCGCCTGCTCGCTCGCCCAAGTCCGCAGCTGGTCCAGCCGGGCCGTGTCGCCCTGCACGCCGAGCACCGTGAGCTGCGCCGTCCCGGCCGTCGCCTCCGCGGCGAATGCCGACAACGTTGTCAGAAAAGCGCTGGTGTCCGCCGACGGCATCGCGGCGAGTTCGTCCAGCCGGTTCGACGCGAACTGCAGGTGCTTGGACCCGCGTGCGGCTTCGTCGAAGGTGAGCTGCAGCTCGGCGTCCTCGCTCGCCAGCTTCATGCCGTAGAGCGGGTCGCCGGGCAGCGAGCCGCGGGAGAGCAGCAGGCCGACCCCGCCGACGAAGACGATCAGCGCGGCCGCGGCGGCGAGGACGGTCGCCAGCGCGCGGCGCCGCCTGCTGGGTTCCGCCTCCAGCTTCCGCGAAATCTCGGCGCGGATCCGCGCCTTCGTGTCGTCGTCCGGTTCGACGGCGCGACCGAGCCCGCGGAGCCCGGAGATGACTTCCAGCTCGCGCGCCGTCCACCGGTGCTCGTCCACACCTGCTGCAACGACGCAAACCGTCCGGTTGTTACGCGTTCAGCGCCACGCGTCCGGGAGTAGCTGGGCGAGCTTGCGCACCGCGCGGTGCTGCAACGCCTTGATGGCGCCCTCGTTGCGCTTCATGATCTGCGCCGTTTCGGCCAGCGACAGGCCCTGGATGAACCGCAGGACGATGCATTCCCGCTGGTCGTCGCCCAGCCCGGCGATCGCGGACAGCAGCGCGTCGCGCGTCGCGCTGGTGACCGCTTGCTGCTCCGGTCCCGGATCGGCGCCCGAGGGCGCGGCGAACGGCGCGGTGCCCGAGTCGGCCACCTCGTCGGTGACCACCTCGAGCTTGTACCGGCTGGACTTGAGGTGGTCGAGCACGATGTTGCGGGCGATGGTGACGAACCAGGCGCCCACGTCGCGGCCCTGGTAGCTGACCGACGAGATGCGCCGCAGCGCCCGCAGGAACGTCTCGCTCGTGATGTCCTCGGCGAGCTCGCGGTCGCTGAGGCGGAAGTACACGTAGCGGTACACGACGTCGACGTACTGGTCGTAGAGCGCGCCGAAGGCGGCGCTGTCACCCTGCTGGGCAGCGCGGACCAGGGCCCACGGCCCCGCCTGCTCGTCCGGCACCTCGTGCACGCGGGTGACCGTGCCGACGTGCAGACCCGCTGGGCGGGCGGCAAGCCAGTTCGTCACGGCGACTCCTTCGTCCGACCCGAGTGATCATCACCACTACGACGCGAGAAGCAGCATACGGGTAGTTACCCGGAAGTAGGTAGTGGCGGGGGTCTCGGAAGAGCGACGATCGGCGAGCTTCCCCATGACGGGGGAGCTGGTGCCACACTGACCCCATGAAAACCGGCAACATCGCCGACCTGCTCACCGGCGCCGCGGAGCAGTGGCCGGACGCCGTCGCGGTGATCGACACCGCCGCCGGCGTCAGCCTGACCTGGTCGCAGCTGGACGCGGCCGCGGGCGGGCTCGCGCAACGCCTGGCGGACCGGGGCGTTGGTGCCGGTGACCGGGTCGCGCTGCGGCTGCCCACCTCGGCGGACTTCGCCGTCACCCTGTTCGGCGTCACCCGCTGCGGTGCGATCGCGGTGCCCGTCTCGCCGCTGTCCCCGCGCCCGGAACTGGACACCGTGCTCGCGCACAGCGGCGCGCGCCTGGTGATCAGCCGGAACCCCGACGACGGGACGGACGACGTGCCGGTGCTGCGGCCGGAAATCGGTCCCGGTGCGAATTTCCCCGTCCGCGGCGGCGGTGAGGACATCGCCGTGTTGTCCTACACCTCGGGCACCACCGGGCCGCCGCGCGGGGTGATGCTGTCGCACCGCGCGCTGCTCGCCAACCTCGAACAGCTGGGCCGGATCGACCCGCCGCCGGTCGGGCACCCGGACCGGGTGCTGATCGCGATCCCGCTGTTCCACGTCTACGGGCTCGGCCCCGGCCTGCTGCTCAGCACGGCGGTGGGCGCGACGGTCGTGTTGGCCGAGCGGTTCGACGCGCGCCGGGCGCTGCAGGCGTGCGCGGAGCACCGCGTCACCGTGATCGGCGGGGTCCCGGCGATGTACGCCGAACTGGCCACGCTGGAGCCGGACGAGCTGGCTGCCGGCCTCGGCACGGTCCGCCTGCTCACCTCGGGCGCGGCGCCGCTGCACCCGAAGGTCCTCGCCGCGATCCGGGAGAAGACCGGGCTGGGCGTGTTCGAGGGCTACGGGCTGACCGAGACCGCGCCGGTGGTGACGTCGACGCTGGTCACCGGCTACCCGAAGCCCGGCTCGACGGGCCGCCCGCTGCCCGGCGTGGAGATCCGGCTGGTCGGGCCGGACGGCTCGGGCGAGCCGGTGCCGCTCGACCCGGACGACCCGGAGGACGTGTTCGAGGAGGACGGCGACGGCACCGGCCTGGTCGCGATCCGCGGCGCGAACCTGTTCTCCGGCTACTGGCCGGACGGCGCGCACGGGCCGGACGCCGACGGCTGGTTCCGCACCGGCGACGTCGGGTTCCTGGACAGCGACGGCGACCTCCACCTGGTGGACCGCGCCAACGACCTGATCATCGTGAACGGCTTCAACGTGTACCCGCACGAGGTCGAGGAGGTCATCGCCGGGCTGCCGGAGGTGGCCGAGGTGGCCGTGGTCGGCGTGCTCGACGAGCGCAGCGGCGAGGCGGTCAAGGCGGTCGTGGTTCCCGCGCCCGGTGCGTCGCTGTCCGAGCAGCAGGTCGTCGAGGCCTGCGCGGAGCGGCTGGCCGGGTACAAGGTGCCGCACACGGTCGAGTTCGCCGAGCGGCTGCCGCATTCGCCGACCGGGAAGCTGCGCCGGGTGCAGTTGCGGGGATGATTTCCCCATGGCCCACGAAGTGACCGTGATGACCCGCCAGGGCTGCTCGTCGTGCGTCCAGGCGGAGCGGGACGTCGAGCGGATCTGCGCCGAGCTGGGCGTGCCGTGGCGCGCCGCGGACGTCGACAGCGACCGGGAGTGGCAGGCCGAGTACGGCGACCGGGTGCCGGTGATCCTGGTCGACGGCGCCGAGCACGGCTACTGGAAGGTCGAGGAGGACCGGCTCCGGGCCGCGCTGGCGTAAGCGATCGGTAACCCCGCTGGGCGCTCCGCCGGGGCCAGACTGGTGGCGTGAGCACGAACCTCGAGTCGCCGCGGCTGTCCGCGCCCGTTGCCGGGCTGATCGGCGTGATCGCCCTGGTCGCCGCGCTCGGGGCCGGGCACCTGGTCGCCGGGTTCGTCGGGGCGGGCGCTTCGCCGTTCGTGGCGGTCGGCAACGCGGCGATCGACCTGACCCCGGCCTGGCTCAAGGACTTCGCGGTGCGGGCGTTCGGCACCGCGGACAAGGCCGTGCTGCTGACCGGCATGGCCGTGGTCGCGCTCGCGCTCGCGGTGGCCGCCGGGCTGGCCTCCCGCCGCCGGGCCGCGCCCGGGCTGGTGTTCGTGTCCGCGGTCGGCGTGCTCGGCGGGGCCGCCGTGTTCACCCGCCCCGACCTCGGGCAGATCGCGTTGCTCGCGCCGGTGGCCAGCCTGGTCGCCGGGCTCGCGGTGTTCGCGTGGCTGCACCGGACCGCGCTCGACGGGCAGTACTCGTCGGCCGCGCGGCGGAACTTCCTCATCGCCGTGGCCGGCGCAGGCGTGGCCGGGGTCGCCGGACAGCTGGTCGGCACGAGCAGGGACGCCGAGGGCTCCCGGGCGGCCGTCGGCCCGCTGGTCGCCGCGCGGACCGCGCCACCGGTGCCCGCCGGCGCGGACTTCGCGAAGTTCGGCACGCCGTCGTTCCTCACGCCCAACGCGGACTTCTACCGCATCGACACGGCGCTCGTGGTGCCGCAGGTCCGCACCGAGGACTGGTCGCTGCGGATCCACGGCATGGTCGACCGAGAGGTCGCCTACTCCTGGTCCGACATCCGGAACCGGCCGCTGGTCGAGCGGATCGTGACCCTGTGCTGCGTGTCCAACCCGGTCGGCGGGCCCTACATCTCGACGGCGCGGTTCATCGGCGTCGACCTCGCCGAGCTGCTCGCCGAGGCGGGTGTCCGGCCCGGCGCCGAGCAGGTGTTCTCCACCAGCGCGGACGGCTGGACCGCGGGCACGCCGGTGTCCGCGATGGCCGACCCGTCCGTCGGCGCGATGCTCGCGATCGGCATGAACGGCGAGCCGCTGCCCGTCGAGCACGGCTTCCCGGCGCGGCTCGTCGTGCCCGGGCTGTACGGCTACGTCTCGGCGACCAAGTGGGTGACCGACCTGGAGGTCACCACCTGGGCCGCGCGCAAGCCGTACTGGCTGCAGCGCGGCTGGGCGCGGCAGGCGCCGGTGAAGACCGAGTCGCGCGTCGACGCGCCGCGCGGTCCGGTCGCCGCCGGGCAGGTGCGCATCGCCGGGATCGCGTGGGCGCAGCACACCGGGATCGACCGGGTCGAGGTGAGCGTGGACGACGGCCCGTGGGCGACGGCGGAGCTGTCCACCGAGGTGACGGTGGACGCCTGGCGCATGTGGTGGGTGGACGTGCCGGTCGCGCGCGGCAGCCACGCCGTGCGGGTGCGGGCCACCGACCGCAGCGGTTACACGCAGACCGATCAGCTCGCCGACGTCGTCCCGGACGGCGCCACCGGCTGGCACACGATCACCTTCACCGCGCGCTAGATGTGCTTTCGGTCATGCCGTTGACCAGCCACTTTGTGCCTGCGTTCACAAGTGGCTACCGTATTGCCGGTACCCCTCACGGCGGCCGTGCATCAAACCCGACTTCGCGGCCCGGGTCAAGAGGGATTTCGAAGCTCATCGAGGGCGTGGAACGAGGAGGCCGGCGTGGTGTCACAGCGTGGCCGGCGAAACGGTTCGGCCGTCGCCCGGAAGCTGTCCACCCCGGACGCCGACAACGCCCCCACCGCGGAGATGCCCGCGGTCACCGAGAACGGCGCCGAGGAGGCCAGGGTCCGCGCGATCCCGGAGGCCGCCGTCGCCCGTCTCGCCGTGTACCTGCGCGTCCTGTCCGCCATGTCCGAGCAGGGCGCGACCACCGTGGCCAGCGAGGAGCTCGCCACCGCCGCCGGCGTGAACTCCGCCAAGCTGCGCAAGGACCTGTCCTACCTCGGCTCGTACGGCACCCGCGGCGTCGGCTACGAGGTCGCCGTGCTGGTGGCCCAGCTCGAGCGCATATTGGGACTCACGCGACAGCACAAGGTCGCCGTCGTCGGAATCGGTAACCTCGGTCATGCGTTGGCCAATTACGGAGGCTTCCCCGGCCGAGGGTTCCCGGTCGAGGCGCTGTTCGACATCGACCCCGACCTGATCGGCGTTCCGGTCGGCGGGATCCCGGTGTCGCACCTCAACGACATCCCCGAGGTGTGCTCGGAGCGGGGGATCTCGATCGGCGTCATCGCGACGCCGCCGCCCGCGGCCCAGACGGTCGCCGACCGGCTGGTGCAGGGCGGGGTGCAGTGCATCCTGAACTTCGCGCCGGTGGTCCTCCAGGTGCCCGACCACGTCGAGGTGCGCAAGGTCGACCTGGCCGTGGAGCTGCAGATCCTGTCGTTCCACGTCGCCCGGCGAGCGGAGAACGTGGGTGGTAACGGAATGGTGGTGCGCTAAGTGAGTGTCCTGGCCGTCGGGCTGTCGTACCGCACTGCCGATCTCCGGACGCTGGAGAAGGTCGCGGTGCCTGCGACGGAGCTGGAGAAGGTGCTGCACGAGCTCCAGCAGTCGCCGCACGTGAACGAGGTCATGCTCGTCTCGACGTGCAACCGCATCGAGGTCTACTCGGTCGTCGAGGCGTTCCACGGCGGTCTGGCCGACATCTCCGAGGTGCTCGCGCGGCAGGCCGGCTGCGACGCCGCCGACCTCTACGACAACTTCTACGTGCACTACGCGGGCGCCGCCGTCGAGCACATCTTCTCCGTGGCCTCCGGCCTGGACTCGATGGTCGTCGGCGAGACCCAGATCCTCGGTCAGGTGCGCAACTACTACGCCGCCGCGCGCGAGGCGGGCACCGTCGGCCGCACCCTGCACGAGCTGATCCAGACCACGCTCCGCGTCGGCAAGCGCGTGCACACCGAGACCGGGCTGGACCACCTCGGCGCGTCCGTGGTGTCCGAGGCCCTCGGCGAGGCGCCCGACCTGGCCGGCAAGCACGCGGTCATCGTCGGCGCCGGTTCGATGGGCGCGCTGTCGGCGAGCCAGCTGCGCAAGAGCGGCATCGGCCGCATCACGGTCGTCAACCGCACCCTGGCCAACGCCGAGCGGCTGGCCGCCAACGTGACCGAGCAGGGCGTGCCCGCCGTCGCGGCCGGCATGGACGAGCTGACCGCCCGCCTCGCCGACGCCGACGTCGTGGTCGCCTGCACCGGCGCGCAGGACGTCGTCATCACGCCCGCGCACCTCGCCGGCCGCGGCGAGCGTCCGGTGGTGGTGTGCGACCTCGGCCTGCCGCGGGACGTCCACCCCGACGTGGACAGCCTGCCCGGCGTCCGCCTCGTCGACCTGGAGACCGTCCGCAAGCGGATGGACTCGCTGGGCTCGGCGGGCAGCGCCAAGCAGATCGCCAAGGCCAACGGCATCGTGCTGGACGAGGTGCGCGAGTACCTCGCCGCCCAGCGCAGCGCCGCGGTCACCCCGACCGTCACCGCGCTGCGCAAGCGGGCCGCCGAGGTCGTCGACGCCGAGATGCTGCGGCTGGACAACCGGCTGCCCGGCCTCGACGCCGAGGTCCGCGACGAGTTCAACCGGACCGTGCGCCGGGTGGTGGACAAGCTGCTGCACGCGCCGACGGTGCGTGTGAAGCAGCTCGCCGCGGAAACCCAGGGCACGGACTACGCCAACGCGCTGCGGGAGCTGTTCGAGCTCGACCCGGCATCGCCTGCCGTCGTGTCGAGCCCGACCACCGAGCGCCTGCCCAGGACAGACGGTGAAAGCAAGTGACGAGGACCATTCGGATCGGGACGCGGGGCAGCGCCCTCGCCCTGACCCAGACCGGCACGGTTGCCGACGCGCTGCGCAAGGCGGGCCAGGAGGTCGAGATCGTCAAGGTCTCGACACCCGGTGACCGCTCCAGCGCGCCGATCGCGGAGATCGGTGTCGGCGTGTTCACCTCCGCGCTGCGCGAGGCCCTGCTGAACAAGCAGGTCGACGTCGCGGTGCACTCGTACAAGGACCTGCCGACGGCGCCCGAGCGCGGCATCGTGCTGGCCGCCGTGCCGCCGCGGGAGGACCCGCGTGACGCGCTGATCGCCCGCGACGGGCTGACGCTGGGCGAGCTGCCCCCCGGCGCCCGCATCGGCACCGGTTCGCCGCGCCGCACGGCGCAGCTGCGCGCGCTCGGCCTCGGCTTCGAGGTCGTGCCCATCCGGGGCAACATCGACACCCGGCTGAACAAGGTCTTCGACGGCGAGCTGGACGCCGTCGTGCTCGCGCGCGCCGGCCTGGCCCGCCTCGGCCGGGCCGACGTGATCACCGAGACCCTGGACCCGATCCAGATGCTGCCCGCGCCCGCACAGGGCGCGCTGGCGGTGGAGTGCCGCGTCGACGACGTGGACATCGAACACCTTCTTCGGTCCATTGTGGACGACGAAGCGACACGGGCCGCGGTGACGGCGGAGCGGGCCATGCTGGCCGCGCTCGAAGCCGGCTGCAGCGCGCCCGTCGGCGCACTCGCCGAGGTGGTGGAGGATCTCGACGCGGACGGCTCGGTCATCGAGAACGTGTCGCTGCGCGGGGTCGCCGCCGCCGGCCTCGACGACGAGGGTGTGCAGCTGCTGCGCGCCTCGGCGGTCGCCGGCAAGAGCGAAGCGGAGCAACTCGGCCGCGACCTGGCCGCGGAGCTGCTCGACCTCGGAGCCGGCGCGCTGTCCGGCCCGGGCCGCGAATCACGGTGAAACAGTTCCTCGAACGGTTCGGTGCGCTCGCGCCGACTCATAGGAGAAAGACACGATGACCCCCGCGCGGACAACCGCTGGGCGCGTCGCCTTCGTGGGCTCCGGCCCCGGCGACGCCGGACTGCTGACCGTACGTGCCCAGGAGCTCCTGGCGAAGGCCGAGGTCGTGGTGACCGACCCGGACGTGCCCGCAGGCGTGCTCGCGGGCGCCAGCGCGGACGCCGAGGTCAGGCCCGCCGTCGGCGAGCCCGCCGAGGTCGCGAAGGACCTCGCCAACGAGGCCAAGGGCGGACGGCTCGTGCTGCGCCTGTCCAGCGGTGACCCGCTGACCAGCGCCGCCGCCGTCGCCGAGGTGCAGGCCGTCGCGAAGACCAGCGCGGTCTTCGAGGTCGTCCCCGGCATCACGCCCGGCTCGGCCGTGCCCGCCTACGCCGGCATCGCGCTCGGCGGCAGCTACACCGACGTCGACGTCCGCGGCGACGTCGACTGGGCGAAGGTGGCCGCCGCTCCCGGCCCGATCGTGCTGCACGCGACGTCCGGCCAGCTGGCCGAGGCCGCGGGCGCGCTGACCGAGCACGGCCTGGCAGGCACCACCCCGGTCGCCGTCACCGCCAACGGCACGATCAACACCCAGCGCACGGTCGACACCACGCTGGCGAGCCTGTCGCAGGACGCCGGTGAGCTGGTCGGCCCGCTCGTGGTGACCGTCGGCGAGCAGGCCGGGCAGCGGTCGAAGCTGTCCTGGTGGGAGTCGCGCGCCCTCTACGGCTGGAAGGTCCTGGTGCCGCGCACCAAGGAGCAGGCCGGCGAGATGGCCGAGCGGCTGCGCATCCACGGCGCCACCTCGCACGAGGTCCCGACCATCTCGGTCGAGCCGCCGCGCAGCCCCGCCCAGATGGAGCGCGCGGTCAAGGGCCTGGTCGACGGCCGCTACCAGTGGATCGTGTTCACCTCGGCCAACGCGGTGAAGGCTGTGTGGGAGAAGTTCGAGGAGTTCGGCCTCGACGCCCGCGCCTTCTCCGGCGTGAAGATCGCCTGCGTGGGCGAGGCCACCGCGGCCCGCGTGCGCGCGTTCGGCATCAACCCGGAGATGATCCCGCAGGGCGAGCAGTCCAGCGAGGGTCTGCTGGCCGAGTTCCCGCCGTACGACGACGTGCTGGACCCGGTGAACCGCGTGCTGCTGCCGCGGGCCGACATCGCCACCGAGACGCTGTCCGCCGGCCTGGTGGACCGCGGCTGGGAGGTCGACGACGTGACGGCCTACCGGACCGTCCGCGCCGCGCCGCCGCCGGCCGAGACCCGCGAGATGATCAAGACCGGCGGGTTCGACGCGGTGTGCTTCACCTCGTCGTCGACCGTGCGGAACCTGGTCGGCATCGCGGGCAAGCCGCACACGCGCACGCTGGTCGCGTGCATCGGGCCGAAGACCGCGGAGACCGCGGTGGAGTTCGGCCTGCGGGTGGACGTGCAGCCGGAGGTGGCCGACGTGCCGCACCTGGTCGACGCGCTCGCCGCGCACGCCGCCAAGCTGCGCGCGGAGGGCGCCCTGCCGCCGCCGCGGAAGGCGAAGCGCACCCGGCGTTCTTCCTGATCGTCCGGTGTTCCGGGGCCGTTCGTGGATTGCCACGGGCGGCCCCGAGCCATTTCCCGGGGACCCGCCGGCCGCGCACGCGCCCTGCCGCCGCCGAGGAAGGTAACGCGCTCTCGGGGGTTCTCTTGATCGTCGGCTTGGGCCGCTCGTGGTCAACCGCGGGCGGCCGCGAGTCATTTCCGGGGTAAGCGCACCCGGCGTTCTTCCTGATCGTCCGACCCTCGGGGCCGTCCGTGAGATGTCGCGGGCGGCCCCGAGCGCGTTCCGTGGCCGGAGTACCGTCGATGGGGTGTTTCCCGAGCATCGTCCCCGCCGGTTGCGGAGCACGGCGGCGCTGCGGCGCCTCGTCAGTGAGACCACCCTCCGGCCGCGTCAGCTGATCCTGCCCATGTTCGTCGCCGAGGGCGCCACCGCGCCGCGGCCCATCTCGAGCATGCCGGGCGTCGTCCAGCACACCCGGGACACGCTGCGCAAGGCGGCCGTGGAAGCGGTGCAGGCAGGCGTCGGCGGGCTGATGATCTTCGGCGTGCCCGCGAACCGGGACGCGACCGGCTCCGGCGCGGTCGACGAGAACGGCATCCTCAACGTGGCTCTGCGGGACCTGCGTGCGGAGCTCGGCGACTCGACCGTCCTGATGGCCGACACCTGCCTGGACGAGTTCACCGACCACGGCCACTGCGGCGTGCTGGACGACCGCGGAGCCGTGGACAACGACGCGACGCTGGCGGTGTACGCGGACATGGCCGTGGCCCAGGCCGAAGCAGGGGCGCACCTCCTCGGGCCGAGCGGCATGATGGACGGCCAGGTCGGCGTGATCCGCCGGGCGCTCGACGAGGCAGGCCACACCGAGACCGGAATCCTGGCCTACTCCGTCAAGTACGCGAGCGCGTTCTACGGCCCGTTCCGCGAGGCGGTGGACTCCCAGCTCAAGGGCGACCGCAAGACGTACCAGCAGGACCCGGGCAACGCGCGCGAGGCGCTGCGGGAGCTCGAGCTGGACGTCGAAGAGGGCGCCGACGCGATCATGGTCAAGCCGGCGCTGTCGTACCTGGACGTGATCCGCCTGGCGGCCGACGCGTCCCCGGTCCCGGTGGCGGCGTACAACATCTCCGGCGAGTACGCGATGGTCGAGGCGGCCGCGGCGAACGGCTGGCTGGACCGCGAGCGCACGATCCTGGAGGTGCTGACCTCGATCCGCCGCGCGGGTGCGGACATGATCCTGACCTACTGGGCGACGGAAGCGGTGGCCTGGCTGGACTGAGCCAGCGGCCGCGGCCCGGCTGCGTCGGCGGCGCCGTCGGCACAGTAGGCTCTGACGGGTGAGTGAATCGGACGACCTGGTCGAACGGCCCGAGCCGCCGAGGCCGGTGCAAGTGTCGTTCTGGCTGTGGGTCGCCTCCGCGGTGGTCCTCGTCATCGCCTACCTGGTGGTGTTCCTGGCCCGCCAGCAGGTCATCGACACCCTGGTCAAGGCCAACACGAACACGCAGATCACCCCGGACAAGATCGCGTCCGGCACCACGGTGCTGTTCGCGATGCTGCTGGTCGGCTCGGTGTCGTTCGCGGCCTTCTTCGTGCTGTTCGCCTGGAAGGCGCGCCAGGGCACCCGCTCCGCCCGCACCGTCCTGACGGTCCTGGTGGCGATCACGCTGGTGTTCCAGTTCGTGATGCAGGCCTACACCGGCATCTCGCTGGTCGCGACGCTGCTCGGCCTGGTCGCGCTGGCGCTGATGTACATCCCGTCGGTGCAGCCGTTCTTCCCGAAGGTCAGCCGCCGGTAAGCCGTGGACCGGTACCTGGAACGCGGAGCGAGCTGGACGGCCCTCGCGTACGGGCCCGGCTTCGCCCTGCTCGGGTTCCTGGCCGAGCTGCTCACCGGCGCCACGCACACCGTCGCGTGGGTGATCGTCGGTCTCGGGCTGGCCGCGATCACCGCGCCGTGGGTGTACGCGCGGCGGCGGTTCCTGACCGTCCGCGTCACCGGCGAAGCGCTGTGGCAGGGCCGCGAACGGCTGCCGCTGACCGACATCGCCGAGGTCGCCGACGTCGGCGCGCCGACCGGGGCGCGGGTGCTCGGCGGCGGCTGGACCACCCCGAACAAATACGACTCGCTGCCCGTCCGGCTCACCGACGGCACCGTCGTGCTCGCATGGGCCAAGGACGTCGAGGCGCTGCGGACCGCGCTGCAGGAGGCGCGGACGGCATGAGAGGCTGCTCACGTGACTGAACAGGCCCGCCTCAACCAGCCCGTGCGCGCGGTGGTCGCGCTGGCCGAGGTGCTGCTGGCGGCGGTGGCCGTGTGGGGCGCCTTCCAGTTGTGGCAGCAGGGCGTGCACACGGTCGTGGTGACCCTCACCGACGGCACCGTCCTGACCAGCACGCGCTGGGTCGGGAGCTGGATGTCCGGCGCGATCGGCCTCGGCGTGGTCGCCGGGATCCTGCTGGTCGACGCCGTCCGCGAGGTCCTGCTCGCGGTGCGCGTCAGGCGCCGCCGCAAGAGTCGCGAGTCCGAGCGCGGCGAGGACGACTTCGGCTACTTCACCGGACACCTGAACCAGGCCTGACGGGACCTTTGCAAGACTGGGGTCTGTGACGCAAGCAGTCGACAAGTCCAGGGCATGGTTCGACCGGGCCGCCGCTGTGACGCCGGGTGGGGTGAACTCCCCGGTGCGGGCGTTCAACTCGGTGGGCGGCACGCCGCGGTTCATGGTGCGCGGCGAGGGTCCGTACCTGTGGGACGCGGACGGCAACCGGTATGTGGACCTGGTGTCCTCGTGGGGGCCGATGATCCTCGGGCACGCGCACCCGGCGGTCGTCGAGGCGGCCCGCGCGGCCGCGAGCTCGGGCCTGTCGTTCGGCACGCCGACGATCGGCGAGGTCGAGCTGGCCGAGGAGATCATCGACCGGGTCGACCCGGTGCACCAGGTGCGGCTGGTCAACTCCGGCACCGAGGCGACGATGAGCGCGATCCGGCTGGCCCGTGGGTTCACCGGCCGCAGCAAGATCGTCAAGTTCGCCGGCTGCTACCACGGGCACGTCGACGCGCTGCTCGCCCAGGCCGGCTCCGGCGTCGCCACGCTCGGCCTGCCGACCTCGCCCGGGGTGACCGGGGCGCAGGCCGCGGACACGATCGTGCTGCCCTACAACGACATCGAGGCCGTGCGGCAGTCGTTCGCGGACAACCCGGACTCGATCGCGGCGGTCATCACCGAGGCCGCCGCGGGCAACATGGGCGCCGTCGCGCCGGACGTGGACTTCAACGCCCAGCTGCGTGACCTCGCGCACGAGCACGGCGCGCTGCTGATCATGGACGAGGTCATGACCGGCTTCCGGGTGTCCCGGTCCGGCTGGTTCGGCATCGAGGGCGTGCCCGGCGACCTCTACACGTTCGGCAAGGTCATGTCCGGCGGGCTGCCCGCCGCGGCGTTCGGCGGCCGCTCCGACGTGATGGCCCGGCTCGCCCCGACGGGCCCGGTTTACCAGGCCGGCACGCTGTCCGGGAACCCGGTCGCGGTGGCCACGGGCCTGGCGACCCTGCGCGCGGCCGACGACGAGGTGTACCGCCGCCTGGACGCCAACTCGCAGCGGCTCGGCGCGCTGTTCACCGAGGCGCTGACCAAGGCCGGGGTGCCGCACCACGTGGCCTACGCGGGGAACCTGCTCAGCGTGTTCTTCCGCGAGGAGCCGGTGCGCAACTACCACGACGCCACCAGCGCGGACACCTGGCGCTTCCCGCCGTTCTTCCACGCGCTGCTGGAGCGCGGCGTGTACGGGCCGCCGAGCGCGTTCGAGGCCTGGTTCGTCAACTCCGCGATGGACGACGCGGCGTTCGAGGTCATCGAGGCCGCGCTGCCCGCGGCTGCGAAGGCCGCTGCGGAGGCCCGTCAGTGACGACCATCGTGCACCTCCTGCGGCACGGCGAAGTGCACAACCCGGAGGGGATCCTCTACGGCCGCCTGCCCGGCTTCCACCTGTCCGAGCGCGGCCGCCGCCAGGCACTGACGGTCGCCGAGGCCGTCGCCGCCCACGACATCACCCACGTGGTCGCCTCGCCGCTGCAGCGCGCGCAGGAGACCGCGGCCCCGATCGCCGCGGCGCACCGGCTCGACGTGCAGACCGACGAGCGGCTGATCGAGGCGGGCAACATGTTCGAGGGCCAGAAGGTCGCGGTCGGCGACGGCGCGCTGCGCCAGCCGCGGCACTGGTCGAAGCTGCGCAACCCGTTCCTGCCCTCGTGGGGCGAGCCGTACGTGGAGATCGCGCACCGGATGCTCGGCGCGGTCCTGCGGGCCCGCTCGAAGGCCGAGGGCCACGAGGCGTTGTGCGTGTCGCACCAGCTGCCGATCTGGACGCTGCGCCGGTTCCTGGAGGCCAAGCCGCTGTGGCACGACCCGCGCCGCCGCCAGTGCTCGCTCGCGTCGCTGACCAGCCTCGTGTTCGACGGCGAGGAGCTGGTGAAGATCGTCTACAGCGAGCCGGCCGGCGGCACCGACCCGAAGGTCACCGGGGCATGAAGCGGATCCTCGCGGCGGTCCTGGCGAGCGTGTGCGTGCTCGCCGGGTGCAGCACCGGGAACGACGCGGTGTCGCAGGGCAGCAACTTCGAGTTCGTCGCGCCGGGCGGCAAGACCGACATCCTCTACGAGGGCGCCGACCGGCAGCCGATCCCGAACCTGTCCGGCGAGGACCTGATGACCGAGGGCAAGACCATCTCGGTCGCGGATTACGCGGGCAAGGTCGTCGTGATCAACATCTGGGGCCAGTGGTGCGCGCCGTGCCGCACCGAGGCGCCGGAGCTGGAGAAGCTCTACCTGGCGCACCAGGCCAACGGCGTGCAGGTGCTCGGCCTCGACGTCCGCGACGACGACCGCTCGGCGCCGCAGGACTTCGTGCGCAACCGGCAGCTGACCTACCCGTCCATCTACGACCCGCCGGGCCGCAGCCTGCTGCAGCTGTCCGGCTACCCGCGCAACGTCGTGCCGTCCACGATCATCCTGGACAAGCAGCAGCGGGTGGCCGCGGTCTACCTGCGGTCGATCCTGGCCAGCGACATCGAGCCGGTGGTCCAGCGGCTCGCCGCCGAATAACCCGACCGCAGGAAGACGCCGAGCGCCAGCGCGGCGCCGAACAGCAGGAACGCGGTCCCGGCGACCGTCGGCGGGTGCGGCGTCGCGAGCTGGGGCGAGACCCGCGCCCACTGCTGGATCGCGACGGTGGCCGCGGCGGCGGAGGCCGTCAGGCCGGCCGCGCCCAGCGCGGCGCCCCACTTCCCGGCGCCGCGCAGGACGATCACCAGCACCGCGAGCACGCCGGCGACCTGCACGGCGGGCAGGTTCACCACCTCCGGCCGCACGACGAGGTGGTCCATCGCGAGCTGCGCACCGGCCGAGCCGAGCACGCCCGCGGAGGCCATCAGCGCCCCGGCCCACCACCGCAGGTGCAGCGCGGCCCATGGCGCGGCGGCCGTCAGCGCGCAGCACAGCAGGAACGGGACCGAGCGCCAGGCGGGTTCGGCGCGCGTGATTTCCCACACCAGCGGGGCTCCGACCAGCACGGACAGCGACGCGTGGACACGCAGCGGAATCGTCATGGACGAAAAGGTATGGTGCGGACCACGGCGCCGGCTTCGGTCGAAGAGCTCGGCGTCCTCAGCCGATCGGCCGAGACCATCCCGGTGAACTCACACCGAACTCACTGCTTACCCTCGAACCGTGAACTCCGTGACCGAGCTGGCGACCTCCGGGCCGCTGCTGCTCGCCGCCGGGGTCGCCCTGCTCGCCGGCGCCATCTCGTTCGCCTCGCCGTGCGTCGTCCCGCTCGTGCCGGGTTACCTCGCCTACCTCGCCGCGCTGGTCGGCGCCGACGCGCCCGCCGTGACCGCGGACGAGGACCGCAAGAAGGGCCGCTACGCCGTCGTCGGCGCGGCCGGCCTGTTCGTGCTCGGCTTCACCGTCGTGTTCGCCGCGGGGGTCGGCAGCCTGGTGTGGCTCGCCGACGCCCTGCTGGTCAACCAGGACCTGCTGCAGCGCGTCGGCGGCGTGGTGACGATCGCGATGGCCCTGGTGTTCCTCGGTCTCATCCCGGCGCTGCAGCGCGACGTCCGGTCGCACCGCGTGCCGCGCGGCGGTCTGCTCGGCGCGCCGCTGCTGGGCGCGGTGTTCGGGCTCGGCTGGACGCCGTGCATCGGCCCGACGCTGTCCGGGGTGCTCGCGCTGGCCGCGGGCACCGGCTCCAGCGGCGCCCGCGGGTTCCTGCTGGTCCTGGTCTACTGCCTGGGCCTCGGCCTGCCGTTCCTGCTCATCGCGTTCGGCGCGCGCTGGGCCGTGCGCGCCACCGACTGGCTGCGCCGCAACGGCCGCCGGGTGCAGATCTTCGGCGGCGTGCTGCTCCTCGTCGTCGGGGTCCTGCTGGTCACCGGCCTGTGGGGCGAGCTGGTCAGCTGGTTGCGCGACGCCTTCGTCACGGACACGGTGCTGCCGCTGTGACCGCCACCGAAGCGCCCGCGGACCCCAAGCCGTACCGCGACTCGCCCGCCAAGCGCGTCCTGGCGTTCCTGCGCAACACCTGGCGCGGGCTCACCGCGATGCGCACCGCGCTGATCCTGCTCTTCCTGCTCGCGCTCGCCGCACTGCCCGGCGCCCTGCTGCCGCAGCGCACGCTCAACGCCCCGAAGACCGAGCAGTACATCGCCGACCACGGCTGGTGGGGCACGCTGCTGGACCGCCTGCAGTTCTTCAACGTCTACTCCAGCGTTTGGTTCTCGGCGATCTACCTGCTGCTGATGATCTCGCTCATCGGCTGCCTGCTGCCGCGCAGCGTCGAGTATCTGAAGTCGATGCGGGCCAAGCCGGTGCTGACCCCGCGCAACCTGTCCCGGCTGCCGCACTTCGCGAAGGCCACCACCCCGCGCGACCCGGACGAGGTCGTCGCCGCCGCCCGCGCCCGGCTCAAGGGCTGGCGCAGCGTCGAGCGCGCGGAGGAGGACGGCACCCGCACGATCAGCGCCGAGCGCGGGTACCTGCGCGAGACCGGCAACCTGGTCTTCCACTTCGGGATGCTCGGGCTGATCATCGCGTTCGCGCTCGGCAAGATGTACACCTACGAGGGCCAGGTGATCGTCCAGGCCAACGGGTCCCAGTTCTGCAACTCCGGGATCTACGCCTACGACTCGTTCACTCCCGGCCTGCGCGTCGACGGCACCGACCTGAACCCGTTCTGCGTCAAGGTGAACGACTTCACCGCCGAGTTCACCGAGGCCGGCCAGCCCATCCAGTACAAGTCGAACGTCCAGTACCAGGCGGGCGCGGACCTGGAGACCGGCACCTGGCGGGACTACCTGCTCGAGGTCAACTCGCCGCTGCGCCTGGCAGGCGACCGCGTCTACCTGCTCGGCAACGGCTACTCGCCGATCTTCACCATCACCTGGCCGGACGGCACCACCCGCACGCAGGCCACGCAGTGGCGCCCGACCGACGGCACCGGGACGCTCAACGAGGGCGCGACCAAGTTCGACCCGCCGAACATCACCGACCCGTTCGAGCGGCGCACCAAGCAGCTCGCGATCACCGGTCTGTTCGCGCCGGACGGCCTGCTGCACGGCGGGGTGCTGACCGGCGGCGGCCCGGAGATGACCAACCCGATGGTCGCGGTCGACGTGATGCGCGGCGACCTCGGACTCGACTCCGGGCAGAGCCAGTCGATCTTCTCCATCGACCAGTCCATGGTGGACGACGGGCGGCTGGCGCGGGTGGCTCGGTCGAACCTCAACGTGGGCCAGTCGGTCACCCTCGACGACGGCACCGTGGTGCGGTTCGACGGGGTGCAGCGCTTCGTGTCGCTGCAGATCTCGCACGACCCGACCCAGACCTACGTGCTCGGGTTCGCCGTCGCGATGTTCCTCGGCCTCGGGTTGTCGTTGCTGATCAAACGTCGCAGGCTGTGGGTGCGGGTCGTCCCGGCCGGCGAGGGCGGGACGGGTACCGTGGTCGAGGTGGGCGGGCTCGCCCGCACCGACCAGGCGGGCTACGGCGAGGAGTTCACCCGGATCGCGGAAGAGCTGCTCACAGGCAAGAAGAAGAGGTAGGTAATGCCGGTCAACGCAACGTTGTCCCAGTACAGCGACTGGTCCTACACGACGGCGACCGCGATCTACGTACTGGCGCTGGTCTTCTTCCTCATCGAACAGTCCTTCGGCGCCAAGGGGCGCCGCGCGGCCGAGCGCACCCGGGAGCGGGCGCGTGAACTCGTCGGCGCCGGCGGCCCGGACAGCACCGAGACGGTCACCCCTCCGGCTGAAACTCCCGCGGCCCGCGCCGCCCGTGGCCGCGCCGAGCGCATCGGCCGCATGGGCGCCGCGCTGACCGTCCTGGGCGCGCTGCTGCACCTGACCGCGCTGGTGCTGCGTGGTCTGGCGACCCACCGCGTGCCGTGGGGCAACATGTACGAATACATCATGGCGGTGACGTTCATCGCCGTGGTGACCTGGCTCGTGGTGATCCGCAAGTTCCCGGCGCGCCACCTGTCCGGCTTCCTGCTGCTGCCGGTGGTCATCCTGATGTTCGTCGGCGGCACGATGCTCTACACCGTGGCCGCGCCGGTCCAGCCCGCGCTGCAGTCGTACTGGCTGGTCATCCACGTCTCCGCGGCGGCCGTCTCGTCCGGCATCTTCCTGGTGCCCGGTGTCGCGAGCATCCTGTACCTGATCCGCTCGGCGCACGAGCGCGACCCGAAGCGGTTCGCCCGGTTCGGCTCGCGGCTGCCCGCGGCCGACGTGCTCGACCGCATCGCCTACCGCACCACCGTGTTCGCGTTCCCGCTGTTCACGTTCGGCGTGCTGTGCGGCGCGGTGTGGGCCGAGGCCGCGTGGGGCCGGTTCTGGGGCTGGGACCCGAAGGAGACCACCGCGTTCATCGCGTGGATCGTCTACGCCGCCTACCTGCACTCGCGGGCCACGGCGGGCTGGCGCGGCACCCGCGCGGCGGTCATCAACACCGTCGGCTTCGCGGTGACGGTGTTCAACCTGTTCTTCGTCAACCTCGTCACCACGGGCCTGCATTCCTACGCCGGGGTCGGCTGATGACCGAGCCGCGCGAACCCGAGTCCTACTTCTCCGACGAACGAACCGACTCCACCTCGCACCCGGCTCCTCCGCCGCCGCGGCACCAGCAGCCCGGCTACGACCCGAATCTGCCCCCGCTGCAACAGCAGCAGTACGGGCAGCCGCAGTACCCGTACCCGCCGTTGCCGCAGCCGTCGCGGCCGCGTCACGCGTCGCCCGAGCGGGCGGTGCGGCCGCCGAAGCGCGTGCCCCAGTCGGGCTGGCGCAAGGCGGTCTACGTCGCCTCCGGCAAGCTGATCAACCCGGGGGAGAGCCCGCAGGAGCAGCGGCAGCGCGAGCTGGTCGCGCGGGTGAACCAGCCGCTGCGCGGGTGCTTCCGGATCGCGATGCTGAGCCTCAAGGGTGGGGTCGGCAAGACCACGATCACCACCACGCTGGGCTCGACGTTCGCGGCGCTGCGAGGTGACCGGGTGATCGCGGTCGACGCGAACCCGGACCGCGGCACGCTGTCGCAGAAGATCCCGATCGAGACCACGGCGACGGTGCGGCACCTGCTGCGGGACGCGGACAAGATCACGCGCTACAGCGACGTCCGAGCCTACACGTCACAGGGGTCGAGCCGGCTGGAGATCCTCGCCAGCGAGCAGGACCCGGCGGTGTCGGAGGCGTTCTCCGAGAGCGACTACCTGCGCACGGTCAACCTGCTGGAGCACTTCTACAACATCGTGCTCACCGACTGCGGCACCGGCCTGATGCACTCGGCGATGAAGGGCGTGCTCGACGCGGCCGACGCGCTGGTGGTGGTGTCGTCAGGCTCGGTCGACGGTTCCCGCAGCGCCTCGGCGACGCTGGACTGGCTGGACGCCCACGGGTACGGCGACCTGGTGAAGCGGTCGGTGACCGTGATCAACTCGGTCCGCCCGAAGGCCGGTTCGGTGGACCTGGACAAGCTGGCCGCGCACTTCGCGGCGCGAACCCGCGCGGTATGCCGGATTCCGTTCGACCCGCACCTCGAAGAGGGCGCGGAGATCGAGCTGGAGCGCCTGACGCCGGAGACCCGCACGGCGCTCCTGGAACTCGCGGCGACGATGGCGGATGCCTTCCCGGGTAAGCGGTAGGTCAGTCCTCCTCGGACTTCGGCGGCTTCTGCTCGCCGAGCTTGCGCAGGAATTCGGGGTCGTCGTCCGGTGGGACGGTCGCTCGCGAGGACACCCCGACGTGCTCGGGGCCGAAGGCTCGCCACAACAGGACAGCGATGGTGAGCGCTCCGATCGCTGCGAGCAGGTAGATCATCCCCGCTCCCTTCCGAGTGCGTTGGCGCGGAACTGCTCCACCGAGGGTAACCCCTCCGGCGTGAGTTCCGGTTGACGCGCTCGGGCCCCGCGGGTCCGGCCGGGCCGGTCCGCGGGGTTCTCGCCACCTGCTCAGATACGCGCGGGCTCGCTCGCGTCCGTGGTGAGCTCGGCCAGCAGGGCGTTGACCTCGGACTCCCGGAACCGCCGGTGCCCACCCGGGGTGCGGATCGAGCCGATGCGGCCCGCGGTCGCCCACCGGGTCACGGTCTTCGGGTCCACCCGGAACAACGCGGCGACTTCGCCGGGCGTCAGCAGGCGCCCTCCCGTGCTAGCGGTCATTTTCCGCCTCCTTCACGACCAAACTGCTAAACCGGAGGTCGAAGCCCCGGTTCGATCAACACGGCAATCGTGGCATCTCACCCGCCAGGTACTCGAACGGTTGTCGAACAGTAAAGGGTAAGTAATGGACAAAACGCCCAGCTTGTGGACGCTAAGCAACTGTGCGGGCAGCGGTCGCTGGCCGTGGGTAACGGCCGCCTAGGCTGGTCCGCGTGGATGCCCTGGACCGCAAGATCATCGCCGCGCTGCGCCTGAACGGCCGTGCCACGTACGCGGAGCTGGGCAGAACCGTGGGGCTGTCCGCGTCGTCCGTGCACGAGCGCGTCGGCAAGCTGGAGGCGGCCGGGGTGATCACCGGGTACCACGCGACCGTGAACCCGAGCACGGTGGGTCTCGGGGTGACGGCGCTGGTCGGCATCCAGCCGACCGACACGGCCGAGGACAACGACGTGGCCGAGGAGCTGGGCGCGCTGCCCGAGGTCGAGAGCTGCTACGCGGTCGCCGGGGACGAGGCGTTCGTGGTCAAGGTGCGGGTGCCGACGGTCGACGACCTGGAGCACACGCTGGGCCGGTTGCGCCGGATCGCCGGGGTGGCGCGCACGCGGACCACGGTGGTGCTGTCCACGCGGTTCGAGGGCAGGCCGAACAACACGGTGCTGGAAGACCCGCCGCCGACCGGCGCGTAGGCTCGTCAAACGTGAGCGAGACCCGTACTCATCTGGGCCGTGACCTGACGCTTTACCTGCTCGCGCGGTTCGGGCTGATCGTCGTCGTGGCGGCCGTGCTCGTCCTGGTGAAGGTGCCGCTGCTGGTGGCCGTCGCCGTCGGTGTGGTGGTCGGCCTGCCGGTCGGGTTGCTCGTGTTCCGCAAGCTGAACGCGCGGGTGACCGCCGGCCTCGCGGCGCGCAACGAGCACCGGGCGCGGGAGCGGGCGAAGCTGCGGGCCCAGCTGCGGGGCGAGGATGCCGCCGACGAATAGGGCGTGGGTGCGCGAGGCGATCCGCCTCATCGAGGCCGACGCGAACCGCAGCGCCGACACGCACCTGCACTGCTTCCCGCTGCCGCCCGAGTGGGGCGTGGACCTCTACCTGAAGGACGAGTCGGTGCACCCGACCGGCTCGCTCAAGCACCGGCTGGCCCGGTCCCTGTTGCTCTATGCGCTGGTCAACGGGCAGATCGGCCCGGAAACGACGTTGATCGAGGCGTCCAGCGGCTCGACCGCGGTGAGCGAGGCGTACTTCGCGCGGATGCTCGGGCTGGACTTCGTGACGGTGGTGCCGCGGAAGACCAGCCAGGAGAAGATCGAGCTGATCGAGTTCTACGGCGGCCGGTGCCACTTCGTGGACGTGCCGTCCGCGATGTACAGCGAGGCCGAGCGGCTGGCCGCGGAGTGCGGCGGGCATTATCTCGATCAGTTCACCTACGCCGAGCGGGCGACGGACTGGCGCGGCAACAACAACATCGCGGAGTCGGTGTTCGCCCAGATGCGCGCCGAACGGCATCCGGTGCCGTCGTGGATCGTGGTGGGCGCGGGCACCGGCGGGACGAGCGCGACGTTCGGCCGGTACGTGCGCTACCGGCGGCACACCACGAAGATCGCGGTGGCCGACCCGGAGAACTCGTCGTTCTACGGCGCGTGGCAGACCGGCGCGATGGACTACACCACGGGCATGCCGTCACGGATCGAAGGCATCGGACGGCCGCGGGTGGAGCCGTCGTTCGTGCCGACGGTCATCGACCACATGATCCAGGTCCCGGACGCCGCGTCCATGGCGGCGATCAGGTTGCTGCGGGAACGCACCGGCCACTGGGCGGGCGGCTCGACGGGCACCGCGCTGTACGCCGCGTTCGAGATCATCGCGGGCATGCTCGAAGCGGGCCAGGTGGGCAGCGTGGTAACCCTCATCTGCGACGGCGGCGAACGCTACGCCCACACCTACTACAACGACAGCTGGATCGCCGAACAAGGCTTCGACCTAACCCCACACACCCAACGCATGGAACGTTTCCTAGCCACCGGCAAGTGGACGACCTAACAGCCACCCGGCAACGAAACGCAACCAAACCCCCGAACCACCCCTCTCCCGCAACCCGATCCCCAGCCAAATCGGTTGCCGAGCCACCGGGTCAAGGCACGCTTTCCCGCCTTGACGCGGTGTCTCGGCAACCGAACACTGAAAGATCGGGTTCGGGAGGGGCAGATCCGGGCGTAGCGAAGCGAAGCCCGGCGCCCTCAACACCCGCGTAGCGGCTACGAAACCGCCAACCCCACACAAGCAAGCACCGACCAGGCCAGCATCGCCAACCCGGTGTCCTTCAGCACCGGAATCAGCCCGGGCCCGGTCCCCCCACCGGTGATCACCCGCACCGGGGTCCGCAGCAGCGGCGCGGTCACCAGCGCGATCAACAGCCAGGGGTGCCACACGGCGAGCAGCACCGTCACGACGTACGGCACCGCGATCAGCACCAGGTAGAACCGCCGCGTGCCGGCATCGCCCAGGCGCACCGCGAGGGTCACCTTCCCGGCCACCCGGTCGGTCGGGATATCCCGCAGGTTGTTGGCCACTAGCACGGCCATCGAGAAGCACCCGACCGCCACCGCGGCCCCGAGCGCCTCCCAGCTGATCCGGCCGGCCTGCACGTACACGGTGCCCAGCACCGCGGCCAGTCCGAAGAAGATGAACACCGCGACCTCGCCGAGCCCCGCGTACCCGTAGGGCTTCCGGCCGCCGGTGTAGAACCAGGCGCCGAGGATGCACGCGGCGCCCATCGCGAGCAGCCACCACCGCCCGGTGGCCGCCACCAGCACCAGCCCGAGTACGCCGGCCACGCCGAAGCAGGTCAGCGCGGCGGTGAGCACTAGCTTCGGCGCCGCGGCACCGGAGCCGACCAGGCGCAACGGGCCCACCCGGTCGGCGTCGGTGCCGCGGACGCCGTCGGAGTAGTCGTTGGCGAAGTTGACGCCGATGATCAGCGCGAGCGCCACGAGGAGCGCCAGCAGCGACTGCCACCAGGTGAACGCCCCCAGCTGGATCGTCGCCCCCACGCCCGCCACGACCGGTGCCACCGCGTTGGGCAGCGTCCGCGGCCGGGCACCCTCGATCCACTCCGTCACAGTCGCCATGACTGCATTCTCGTCGAGCGCGCCTACTCCCCGGCGACCGGGACGGACCAGGTGAGCGTGCCGGAGTCCGGGAGGGGCGGGTCGGCCGCCGCCGTGCCGGCCACCGCGAGGACGGCGAACGCGGCACCGACGGCCGCGACCAGGAGACGTTTCAGCGAGATCATTGGCTAACTGAAAAACGGTCCGCGCCGGATGTCAACCAACCGGGGGAAAAATCTGCTCCGCGACCGCTGTTCGGTCGATTTTGCCGGGCCCGCGCAGCGGGAGTGTGGTAACGAACTCGACCCGCTTCGGCACAGCCGCGGCGCCGGCCGCCGAGCGCACCGCGGCCCGCAGCTCGTCCACGTCCGGCGCCTCGCCCTCGGGCACGACCGCGGCCGCGACGACCTGACCCCACTCGGCGTCCGGCAGCCCGACGACGCACGTCTCCCGCACCCCGGGCAGGGCCGTGATCAGGCGTTCCACCGCCGCCGCGGACACCTTCACCCCGCCGGTGTTGATCACGTCGTCGAGGCGGCCGAGGACTTCCAGGCGCCCGTCGCGCAGCTGCCCGCGGTCCCCGGTGCGGAACCAGCCGCCGTCGAACGCCTCCGCGGTGAGGTCGGGCCGCAGCCGGTAGCCGTGGGTGAGCACCGGCCCCGCGATGAGGATCCGGCCGTCGTCGGCGATCCGCACGTCGACCCCGTCCAGCGGCACGCCGTCGTAGACGCAGCCGCTCGCGGTCTCGCTCATCCCGTAGGACGGGACGATCCGCACCCCGGCCTCGGCGGCGCGGGCGCGCAGGGTCGGGGTGGTCGCGGCGGCGCCGAGGATGATCGCGTCGAACGCCTTGGCCGCGTCCAGCCCGGGGCCGCCGGCGTCGAGCAGCCGGGTCAGCTGGGTCGGGACCATCGCGGTGTAGCGCGGCCCGTCCCCGGCGAGCACCGGCCGCGCGGCCTCGGCGAAGCGCTCCGCCCGGAACGGCCCTGGCGGCAGCACCGCGAACGGCTGTCCGGCCAGCATGGACCGGACCAGCACCTGCAGGCCGCCGATGTAGTTCGCGGGCGTGGCGAGCAGCCAGCGGCCCGGCCCGCCGAGCCGGGCGTGGGTGGCCGCCGCCGAGGCCTGCAGCGCCTCGGCGGACAGCAGGACGCCCTTGGGCTCACCGGTGGACCCGGAGGTCGCGATGATCACCGCGGTGCCCGGCTCCACCGGCTCGTCCGGCCGCATGCCCGCCAGCAACCCGGCGGCCTTGGGGTCGCCGCCGTCCAGGGGCAGCACGGCCTCGCCCCCGTCGAGCGCCGCCGCCACGGCACCGGCCAGCTCGTCGACCGACTCCGGACCCCGCAGCCAGACCTCGCGCACGCGCACCTCAGTAGTAGTAGGGGAAGGCGGACCAGTCGGGATCCCGCTTCTGCAGGAACGCGTCCCGCCCCTCGACGGCCTCGTCCTGCATGTAGGCCAGCCGGGTGGTCTCGCCCGCGAAGACCTGCTGCCCGACCAGCCCGTCGTCGATCAGGTTGAACGAGTACTTCAGCATCCGCTGGGCCGTCGGCGACTTGCCGAGGATCTCCCAGCCCCACTGCAGGGCCTCGGCCTCCAGGTCGGCGTGCGGCACGACCGCGTTGACCGCGCCCATCCGGTGCATCTGCTCGGCGGTGTACTCGCGGCCGAGGAAGAAGATCTCCCGCGCGAACTTCTGCCCGACCTCACGCGCCAGGTAGGCCGACCCGAACCCGCCGTCGAACGAGCCGACGTCGGCGTCCGTCTGCTTGAACCGCGCGTGCTCGGCCGAGGCGAGGGTGAGATCGCACACCACGTGCAGCGAGTGCCCGCCGCCCGCGGCCCAGCCCGGGACCACCGCGATCACGACCTTCGGCATGAACCTGATCAGCCGCTGGACCTCCAGGATGTGCAGGCGGCCCGCACGCGCGGGGTCCACCGTGTCGGAGGTCTCGCCGCTCGCGTACTGATACCCGGACCGACCGCGAATACGCTGGTCACCACCGGAACAGAACGCCCACCCACCGTCCTTCGGCGAGGGACCGTTCCCCGTCAGGAGGACGCAGCCGACATCTGAGCTCATCCGCGCGTGGTCGAGAGCGCGGTACAGCTCGTCGACGGTGTGCGGGCGGAAGGCGTTGCGAACCTCGGGGCGGTCGAACGCGACGCGCACGACGCGTTTGCCGGAGCGGGCCTCGACGGAACGGTGATAGGTGATGTCGGTGAAACCGAAACCCTCGATTTCGGTCCAGGCGGACGGGTCGAACAGCTCGGAAACCTGGGCGTCATGCACGTTTGGGAGAATAGGCCGTGTGACTGTGGTGACGGGTGACACGCCGGGGGGTCCCCGGTGAATCCGTCGACCGCCCAGGCCAAGGTGATCGTGGACGAACTCGTCCGCAACACCGTCTCCCACGTGGTGCTCTGCCCCGGTTCCCGCAACGCGCCGCTGTCGCTGGCGCTGTACGACGCGGCCGCCGCCGGGCGCCTCCAGCTGCACGTCCGCATCGACGAGCGGGGCGCGGGCTTCCTCGCGCTGGGCATCGCGGCGCGCACCGGGCGCCCGGTCGCCGTGGTCTGCACCAGCGGCACCGCGGCGGCGAACTTCCACCCGGCCGTCCTGGAGGCCGACCGCGCCGGGGTCCCGCTGATCGTGCTCACCGCCGACCGCCCGCCCGAGCTGCGGGCCGCGGGCGCTAACCAGGTCATCGAGCAGCAGCGGCTCTACGGCGGCGCGGTGCGGTACTTCGACGAGCTGGCCGTCGCCGAGCGGCGGGGTGGCCAGAACGCGTACTGGCGCAGCCAGATCTGCCGGGCGTGGAACGCGGCGTACGGCGAATGGCGGTGTGGCCCGGTCCACCTGAACGTCCCGTTCCGCGAGCCGCTGGTGCCCGACGGCGACGACGAGTGGTTCGAGTCGCTGGAGGGCCGCCCCGGCGGGGAGCGCTGGACCGAGCTGCCGGACTTCGGAGCGCTGCCGTCGTTCGTGGTCCCGTCGGCCCGCTGCGGTCTGGTCATCGCGTGCGACAGCGGGGTGCGCGCCGCCGGTGAGTGGGGTGAGCAGCACGGCTGGCCGGTGATCTCGGAGACCGGCGGGCTCGGCCTGCTCGGGTCGTCGGCGATCTCGTCCGGCGTGTGGCTGCTCGGCGCCGAGGAGTTCATCCGGCGGCACAAGCCCGAGCAGGTGCTGTGCCTCGGCAGGCCGACGGTGTTCCGGCAGATCCAGCAGCTGCTGTCGGACGCCGACGTCGAGGTGCTGCTGGTGCGCCCGGACTCGGACTGGCCGGCGCCCGCCCACAACGTGCGGCAGGTCGGGCAGTGGTTCGACTCGCCGACCAAGCCGGCCGATCCGGAGTGGCTGGCCGCGTGGCAGCGGGCGGACGCGCTGGCGAACGAGGCGGTCGGCACGGCGTTGCGGCGCGAGCAGTGGCCGAGCGGGCTGCGGCTGGCGTCCGAGCTGGTCGACGCACTGCCGCCGGACGCGCTGCTGGTGGTCGGCTCGTCCAACCCGGCGCGCGACGTGGCGCTCGCCGGCCGGATGCGACCGGACGTGCTGGTGCACCGCAACCGCGGCGTGGCGGGCATCGACGGCACGGTGTCGACGGCGATCGGCGCGGCGACGGTGCACCGCGGGCAGTCGTACGCACTGCTCGGCGACCTGACGTTCCTGCACGACGTGAACGGTCTGCTGGCCGGCCCGCCGGAGACGCGCCCGGACCTGACGATCGTGGTGCTCAACGACGACGGCGGCGGGATCTTCTCGCTGCTCGAGCAGGGGGCGCCCGAGCACCGGGACGCGTTCGAGCACGTGTTCGGCACCCCGCACGGCGCGGACCTCTCGGCGCTGTGTGCCGGGTTCGGCATCCCGCACGTACAGGCCGGAACGATCGAGGAGTTCCGCGAGGCGCTGCGCCCGGCGCCCGGTCTGCGGGTGGTCGAGGTGCAGGTGGACCGGTCGCGCCACCGCGATCTGCACGCCCGCATTCGCTCGGCGGTGTCCACCGCTCTCAGTTAGCGGGAACCTTCTTTCGGACGTGTCCGGTGGGAAGTTTTCCCGCTAGCGTCCCCGCCATGCGTCTGCGAACTCGCGCCGGCCTGGGGGCCGTGACCACCGGAATCGCGATCGTGCTCCTCGCTTCGACCGCCTCCGCCGCGCCCGCCCCGGGCGCTGCCGGAGCCGGCGACCCCTACTACCCGTACGCCGGCAACGGCGGCTACGACGTCGCCCACTACGACATCCGCCTCACCTACCAGCCGGCCACCGACCAGCTCGCCGGCACCACGACGATCCTCGCCAGGACCACGCAGGAGCTGTCCAGCTTCGACCTCGACTTCGGGCTCCACGTGAGCGGGATCCGGGTCGACAACGTGCCCGCCGCCTTCCGGACCGTCCGCGAGGGCGAGCTGGAGGTCACCCCGGCCAAGCCGCTCGCGAAGAACCAGCCGGTCACCGTCGTCGTCACCTACGCGGACACCCCGTCCAAGGTCGTCATCGACGGCTACACCGCGTGGAAGAAGACCCCGGACGGCGCGCTCGCCGTCGACGAGCCGCAGAACTCGCAGTGGTGGTACCCGGCCAGCGACCACCCGACCGACAAGGCCACCTACGACGTCTCGGTCGAGGTGCCGGACGACGTCGCCGCCCTGTCCAACGGCACGCTCGTCCGCAAGACCAAGCAGCGGGCAGGCTGGACGCGCTGGAACTGGCGCAGCACCCAGCCGCAGAACACCTACGCCACCACCCTTGAAGTCGGGAAGTTCGAGGTCAACCAGGCCACCACGCCCGGCGGGCAGCCGTTCGTCACCGCGTACGACCCGGCCACCGGCGACTCCCTCGGCGCGGCGAAGGCCAGCGTCGAGCGCACCCCGGAGATCGTCGAGTTCCTCGCGAGCCAGTTCGGCGAGTACCCGTTCGAGGCGCAGGGCGGGGTGGTCAGCACCGGCCTGACCTTCGCGCTGGAGGCCCAGACGCGGCCGGTGTACAGCAACAAGTTCTTCGTCGCCGGGACGAACACCTCGGTCGTCGCGCACGAGAACGCGCACCAGTGGTTCGGCGACTCCGTCTCGCTGGGCCGCTGGAGCGACATCTGGCTCAACGAGGGCTTCGCGAGCTACGCCGAGTACCTGTGGTCGGAGCACCAGGGCGAGGGCACCGCGGCCGAGCTCGCCCAGTACGTCTACGACTCCTACCCGGCCGACGACCCGTTCTGGCAGGTCCTGCCCGGCGACCCGGGAGCGGCCAACCAGTTCGACGACGCCGTGTACGACCGCGGCGCGCTGGCCGTGCAGGCGCTGCGGACCGCCGTCGGCGACGACGCGTTCTTCACGATCCTGCGCACCTGGGTCGCCCGGCACCGGGGTGACGACGCCCGCATCAGCGACTTCGTCGCGCTGGCCGAGGAGGTCTCCGGCAAGCCGCTGCAGCAGCTGTTCCAGACCTGGCTGTTCACCGCGGGCAAGCCGGCCACCGGCCCGAACGGCGCGGCGACCCTGCGTGCCGCCGCCCAGCCGCGGTCCTACCCCGCCATCCAGCGCACCCACCAGCTGCAGGCGGCCGGAGACAGCCGTTAACCCGCACCTTCTATGCTCGGAGGAGTGACGGCGAGAACTCTGTGGTGGCTGAAGATCGGCCGTCGCTGCGTGCTCGCCGTCGCCGTCGTGATCACCGTGCTGTGCGCCGGCCTGCTGCTCGCCGCGATCCGCAACGACCAGGCGATCACCGGCAACCTGGGCACGGCGACGGCCGAGGTGGACGCGGTGGCCTGGGACCGGACGATCATCCGGTTCGAGACGCCGGACGGCATCGTGCACAGCCCGTCCAACGGCGTGCTCTACCCGGCCGGGCTGGTTGCGGGCGACCTGGTGCGCATCGAGTACGACGCGACCGACCCGGACCTGGCCCGCGTCGCGGGCCGCACCGCGACCTTGACGCTGCTGCCGCTGGGCACCACCATCCTGATCACCTGGGTGGTCGCAGGCGCGGTGGCCTGGCTGATCCGCCAGCGACTGCGCCGCGAGCCGGAGGTGACCGAGCCGGAGGTCACCGTCGTCGAGGCCGGCACCACGGTGAAGTCCGGCTGACTCCGGCAGCGAGGGGACTTCCATGCGCAGCGTCACCTACTCGATGTCCGTCTCGCTGGACGGCTACATCGTCGGGCCGGACGGCCGGTTCGACTGGTCGGCGCCCACCGAGGAAGTCTTCCGCCTCGCCATCGAGGAGGTGCGCGGCGTCGACTTCCACCTGATGGGGCGGCGGCTCTACGAGACGATGCTGTTCTGGGAAACCGCCGAACAGGAGCAGACCCTGAACGACGCGGAGCTCGAGTTCGCCGCGATCTGGAAGGCGATGCCCAAGGTCGTGTTCTCCACCACGCTGCCCGCGGTGGAGGGCAACACGCGGCTGGCTTCCGGCAGCCCGGCCGAGGAGATCGAGCGGCTGCGCGCCGAGCCGGGGGACGGCGACATCGCGATCGGCGGCGCGACCCTGGCCGCCGAGGTCGCCGCGGCCGGGCTGATCGACGAGTACCTCGTGCGGGTCCACCCGGTGCTCGTCGGCGGTGGCACCCCGTTCTTCGCCCACCAGGAACGCCGGGTGGACCTCGAACTCGTCGAGACCCGCACCCTCAGCGACAAGGTCGCCTTCCTCCACTACCGCGTGGTGCGTTAGAACCCCTGGCGCGGCGGCTGGATCTGCTGCTGCGGGTACTGCTGCGGCGCGTGACCCGGCTGCGGGTACCCGGCCTGCGGGTACCCGGCCTGCGGGTAGCCGGCCTGCGGCACGGGCGGCTGCTGCGGCATGGGCTGCGGCGCCGGCGCCTGCTGCTGCATGGCCTGGACCTGCTGCGCCTCGTCCTTGGTCAGCTTGTTCGTCATGCCGCAGAACGTGCACACCGTGAAGTACTTCGAGCTGATCGGGAACAGCGGGATGAAGAACAGCGTGAACTTCGTGACGGCGCGGCGCAGCGCGTGCGCGCTCGGGTTCTGGCAGTTCCCGCACAGGTAGGTCGCGGTGGCCAGCTCCTGGACGCTCTTGCGCCAGCCGTAGATCAGCATGTGGTGTTCTCCCGGGTCCGTGTTCTTGTCGGGACCTAGGACGCGCGGATGCCCCGTTCGGTTTCCTGCCACCAGGACAGGACTTCCTCGGCGACGCTGGGCGCGGCGACAAGCAGGCCGTCGGTGGGCAGCGGGCTGTCCGACCCGCGCCGGTCGAGCACGACGGCGCCCGCCTCGATGGCCAGCGCGACCGACCCGGCGACGTCCCACTCGTGGTAGCTGTGCAGCACCGCGGCGATCGCGTGCCCGAGCGCGACCTGGGCGATCGACAACGCGGCCGAGCCGAGCACGCGAACCCCGGCGTGTGCCTCGGCGGCGCGTTCGATGAACGAGCCCATGCCTGGCCACGGCCCCTTGCGGGCCAGCTCGGTGCACACGATCGACCCGGCGATGCGGTCCCGGTCGACCAGCTTGACCGGCTTGCCGTTGGCGCGCGTGCCGCGGCCGCGGGCGGCGGCGTAGATCTGCGCGCGGTAGGGGTCGGCGACCACACCGACGACCGGTCCGGACGCGTCGACCAGCGCGAGGCTGTAGGCGCACCACGGCACCCCGGCGACGTAGTTGGCCGTCCCGTCGACCGGGTCCACCACCCAGCGGTAGGCCGCCGAGTCCGCGCCGGTGTCGGCGCCGAACTCGCCGCCGACGACGGGGATGCCGGGGAACTCGGCGGTCAGCACGCGGCGGGTGTGCCGCTCCAGGATGCGGTCGGTGTCGGTGACCCAGTCGAACGGCGAGTCCGCCACGTCCGGGTGGGCGCCCCGGCCCGCGGTCGCCGTGATCACGTCGGTGGCGTCGTTGGCCAGCCGCCCGGCGACCTCGAGCGCTCGCGACAGCAAGCCCGGTTCGACCGGGTGGGGTGGACGGGCGGAGAGGAGGGTCACGCCAGCCGAGTGTGGCGGCAGCAGATGTCCGGGACGCGACACCCAGGTGAAGCGGAGAAAGCTTCGTGAAGTTCGGGCACCGTTGGTCCCGTCGTCACGCGGGCTTTTCTCCGCGAACCGGACCGGCTGCCACGGTGGGGATCGTGCGCGTCGCCATCGTCACCGAAAGCTTCCTCCCGCAGGTGAACGGCGTGACCAACTCCGTGCTGCGGATCATCGAGCACCTCACCGGCACCGGCCACGACGTGATGGTGGTCGCGCCCGGCCTCACCGGGCCGACGCACTACCGGGGCGCGCCCGTGGTGCGCATCCCGGCGCTGGACCTGCCGGTGGTGAACTCGCTGCCGATCGGCCTGCCCACCCGCACGGTGCTGACCGCGCTGGCCGCGTTCGGGCCGGACGTGGTGCACCTGGCATCGCCGTTCGTGGTCGGCGCCCGCGGGCTGGCCGCGGCCCGGCGGCTGCGGGTGCCCTCGATCGCGGTGTTCCAGACCGACATCGCCGGGTTCGCCACCGCGTACGGGCTCGGCCTCGGCGCGCGGGCCGCGTGGCGGTGGGTGCGGCGGCTGCACACCAAGGCCGACCGCACGCTCGCACCGTCCACCCAGTCCGTGGAGGACCTGCGTGCGCACGGTGTGCCCCGCGTGCACCGGTGGGGCCGGGGGGTGGACGTCGAGCGGTTCTCGCCGGCGCACGCGGACCCGGACCTGCGGGCCCGGCTCGCGCCGAACGGGGAGCTGCTGGTCGGGTTCGTCGGGCGGCTGGCGCCGGAGAAGGAGGTCGGCAGGCTCGCCGCCCTGACCGGGGTGGACGGCGTGCGGCTGGTGATCGTGGGTGACGGGCCGGACCGCGAGGAGCTGGCCGAACGCCTGCCCGGCGCCGCCTTCCTCGGCGCCCGCTACGGCGACGAGCTGTCCGCGGCCTACGCGAGCCTCGACGTGTTCGTCCACACCGGCCCGCATGAGACGTTCTGCCAGGCGGTGCAGGAGGCGATGGCGTCCGGGCTGCCGGTGCTGGCGCCGGACGCGGGCGGCCCGCGGGACCTCGTCCTGCCCGGCCGCACCGGCTTCCTGCTGCCGCCCGACCCGGCCGGGTTCGCCGAGGAGCTGGTGCGGCGCGTGCGCGACCTGCGTGACCCGGCGCTGCGGGACCGGCTGGGGACCAAGGCCCGCAAGGTCGTGCTCGGCCGGACGTGGCCCGCGGTGTGCGCGGAGCTGGTGAACCACTACGAGGTGGTCACCGGCCGCGTGGCGCGAGCCGCCTGATGCCATGCACATCGTCCAGCTGGCGAACTTCTACGGGCCCCGGTCCGGTGGTCTGCGCACGGCGCTGCACCACCTCGGCGCCGGATACGTGGCGAGCGGCCACCGCGTGACGCTGGTCGTGCCGGGGCCCCGGCACGCCGAGGAGCAGCTGCCGACCGGGGTGCGGCGGATCAGCCTGCCCGCGCCGAAGATCCCCGGCACCGGCGGCTACCGCGCGGTCGACCCGTACCGGGTGCGCGCGTTGCTGTCTGCGCTGCGCCCGGACCGGCTGGAGGTGTCGGACCGGCTGACCCTGCGGGGGATGGGGGTGTGGGCGCACCGGCGCGACGTGCCCAGCGTGGTGATCTCGCACGAGCGGCTGGACCGGCTGCTGGAGCAGTTCCTGGTGCCCGGTCCGCTGGCCCGCCGCGTCGCCGACGCCGCCAACCGGCGCATGGCGGGCAACTACGACACGGTCGTCTGCACCACGTCGTTCGCCCGCGAGGAGTTCGACCGGATCGGCGTCGCCAACGTCCGCCAGGTCCCGCTCGGGGTGGACCTCGCGACCTTCCGCCCCACGCACCACGATCCCGGCCTGCGGCACGAGCTGGCCTCCGGCGCGGACGCGTTGCTGGTCCACTGTGGACGGCTGTCGCCGGAGAAGCACGTCGAGCGCAGTGTGGACACCGTCGCCGAGCTGACCGAGGCGGGGGACCGGGTGCGGCTGGTGATCGCCGGGGACGGGCCGCGCCGCCGGGCGCTGGAACGGCGGGCGCGCGGGCTGCCGGTGACATTCCTCGGGTTCGTGTCCGACCGCACCGCCGTGGCCCGGCTGCTGGCCAGCGCCGACGTCTCGCTCGCGCCCGGTCCGCACGAGACGTTCGGGCTCGCGGCGCTGGAGGCGCTGGCGTCCGGGACGCCGGTGGTGGTGTCGCAGTCCTCGGCGCTGCGGGAGATCGTCCGGCCCGGCTGCGGGGCCGCGGTTCCGGACGTGCCGCGGGCGTTCGCGTCGGCCGTGACCGGCCTGCTGGAGAGCCCGGAAGACCTGCGACGTAAGGCTTCGCGCGCCCGGGCGGAGGAATTCGCGTGGCCCGCGAGCGTGCGGGGGATGCTCACTGCCTTACCCCCACCCGTCGCCCACCGCCGCCCTCAACGGAGGGGCAAGCGCCGCAGCTAGTCTTCAAACATGTCGCGAGCCAGTCTGGACAAGGATCCACACGAGGTCGCCGCCATGTTCGACGGCGTCTCGGAGGGCTACGACCGGGCGAACTCGGTCATGACGTTCGGGTTCGACCGGCGATGGCGCACGACGACCTCGCGGGTCCTGGACGCCCGCCGCGGCGAGCGGGTGCTCGACCTCGCCGCGGGCACCGGGGTGTCCACCGCCGAGTACGCCCGCGGCGGCGCGTGGTGCCTGGCCGCGGACTTCTCCCTCGGCATGCTGCGCAGCGGCAAGCACCGCCGCGTCCCGATGGTCGCCGCCGACGCGCTGCACCTGCCGTTCGCCGACGACAGCTTCGACGCCGCGACGATCAGCTTCGGCATCCGCAACTTCGTCGACACCAAGGCCGCGCTCGAAGAGATCGCGCGCGTGGTCAAGCCGGGCGGCCGGCTGGTGATCTGCGAGGTGTCGACCCCCACATTCCCGCCGATCCGGTTCGTCTACAAGAAGTTCATCCTGCGGGTCATGACGCTGCTCGGCCGGTTCTCCTCGACCAACCCCGAGGCCTACTCCTACCTGGCCGAATCGATGGCCGCATGGCACGACCAGCGCAGCCTGGCGCAGATCATCGCCAGCGCGGGCTGGTCGAAGGTGGAGTGGCTGAACCTGACCTTCGGCGTCGTCGCCATCCATCGCGCCTGGAAGCCCACCCGCCAGCCCGACCACCACCCCTGATGGAGACGCTCCGCGTCGCAGTGCTCCCCGTAAACTCCGAGGCATGACCCAGGACGCACAGGTAATCGTCGTCGGCGCTGGCCCGGCCGGATCCACCGTCGCGACGTACCTGGCGCGCGCCGGGATCGACGTCCTGGTGCTGGAGAAGACCGAGTTCCCGCGCGAGAAGGTGTGCGGCGACGGCCTCACCCCGCGCGGCGTGAAGCAGCTCATCGACCTGGGCATCGACACCAGCCAGGAGGCCGGCTGGGTGCACAGCCGCGGCCTGCGGATCCTCACCGCGGAGCTGACGCTGGAGCTGGACTGGCCGGAGCTGACCAGCTACCCGCCCTACGGCGTCTCGCGTACCCGCCAGGACTTCGACGACCTGCTGGCCAAGACCGCCGTCAAGGCGGGCGCCCGGCTGCTGGAGCGGACCACCGTGACCGGCGCGATCACCGACGAGCGCACCGGCCGCGTGATCGGTGTCGAGGGGAAGCAGGGGCCCGAGAAGACCCCGGTGCGCTACCACGCGCCGCTGGTCCTGGCATGTGACGGCGTGTCCGCACGGCTGGCCCGCTCGATCGGCATCGAGACCGACGAGAAGCGCCCGATGGGCGTGGCCGTTCGCCGGTACTACAAGAGCCCACGGCACGACGACCCGTTCATCGAGGGCCACCTGGAGCTGTGGGACCGCAAGGACCCGCGCAACCCGCAGCTGCTGCCCGGGTACGGGTGGGCGTTCCCGCTCGGTGACGGCACGGTGAACGTCGGGCTCGGGATGCTGTCCACCTCGAAGTCGTTCCGGAACATGGACTACCGCGCCCTGATGCGGCAGTGGCTGGACTCGACGCCGGAGGAGTGGGGCTACCGCGAGGAGAACGCGATCGGCCGGATCGGCGGCGCCGGTCTGCCGATGGGCTTCAATCGCACCCCGCACTACCGCGACGGCCTGCTGCTGCTCGGCGACGCGGGCGGCATGGTGAGCCCGTTCAACGGCGAGGGCATCTCGGCGGCGATGGAGTCGGCGCAGCTCGCGGCGGAGTTCGTGGTGCAGGCGCTGGCCCGGCCCGAGGGCTCGTCGCGGGAGCGCGCGCTGCGTGGCTACCCGCTGGCGCTGAAGGAGCTGATGGGCGGCTACTACCGTCTCGGCAACGTCTTCGCGAAGGCGATCGGCAACCCGAAGGTCATGCGCGCGGCGACCAAGTACGGGCTGCGGATCAACCCGCTGATCCCGCTGATCTACAAGGGCCTGTCCGGCTGCTACGACGCCAAGGGCGGCGACGCGGTGGACCGGATGATCTCGCTCGCCGCGCGGTTGACGCCCAGCGCCTGAGGTGGGGTCTGCCCCACCGCGGACCGGGGTGCGCACCGGCTGCCGGATCTTCGCGCGGCGCAACAGACTCGGTGCGTGCCCACCACCGAAGCCGAAACCGGCAGCGACTTCGCCCGCCTGGCCGGCCGCGTCAAGCAGGCCGGCCTGCTGAACCGGCGCCCCGGTTACTACGCCCTGCGCGCCGGCCTGGTCACCGCCCTGTTCGCCTACGCCTGGGCGTTGTTCGCCTGGATCGGCGACTCCTGGGCGGCCCTGGTCGTCGCCGTGCTGCTGGCCGTCCTGTTCGGTCAGATCGCCCTGCTGTCGCACGACCTCGCGCACCGGCAGGTGTTCCGCACGCGCCGCCCGAGCGAGGTCGCCGGCCGGATCGCGGGCAACCTCGGCATCGGCCTGAGCTACGGCTGGTGGATGGACAAGCACACGCGCCACCACGCCAACCCCAACCACGAGGAACTCGATCCGGACGTCGCGCCGGACATCCTCGTGTGGTCGCAGGGCCAGGCCAGGGCCAGCCGCGGCCTGCCCCGGTTCATCGGGCGCCACCAGGCGGTCCTGTTCTTCCCGCTGCTCACGCTGGAGGGTCTGAACCTGCACTGGTCGAGCATCCGCGCGGTGCTCAGGCCGGGGCTGAAGCAGCGGTGGCTGGAAGCCGCGCTGCTGTTCACCCACTTCGCGGTCTACCTGGGCGCGGTGTTCCTGGTGCTGTCGCCGGTCAAGGCGCTGGTGTTCATCGCCGTGCACCAGGGCCTGTGGGGCGTGTACCTGGGCTCGATCTTCGCGCCGAACCACAAGGGCATGCCGACGCTGACCGGTGGCGATCGGCCGGACTTCCTGCGGCGGCAGGTGCTGACCTCCCGCAACGTCCGCGGCGGCCGGTTCGTCGACGTCGCGATGGGCGGCCTGAACTACCAGATCGAGCACCACCTGTTCCCCAGCATGCCGACCCCGCACCTGCGGCTGGCGCAGCCGATCGTGCGGCGGTACTGCGCCGAGATCGGGGTGCCGTACTCGGAGACCGGTCTGGTCGACTCCTGGGCGCGGGCACTGCGGCACCTCCACGAGGCCGGCGAGCCGCTCCGCGGATGACTTCCGTCACACCTCCGTCGGCGTGATCTTGCGCGCAACCGGCGGAGGTTGGCCGCCATCACCGTGGGTTACGTCACACCAGTTCTGCGTTGCGTGATCAGGATGATCCTTTTCGTGCTGGTCTCGGGCTTATGGCCGTCCACCAGGGCATCCTTTGGTTAGGTTCGCCTTACCCGAAACACCCCGCGACAACAATGTGAGCCACGTCCTACACTGCCTCTATGCTTTGTGAACCGCTTCACAACCCCACAAGGGAGATTGTGAACAGTTTCACAAGCGGCACGTTCGCAACGGCGCGGAAAGGACGGCATTCACCGTGCTGATGTCGCAGTTCCACCTCGCGCAGGCCGCCTCGGGGCCCGGCCTCGAGATGTACCTGCCGCTGGTCCTCCTGTTCGTCCTCGCCGCGGCCTTCGCGGTGTTCTCCGTGCTGCTCGGCCCGCTGGTGGGCCCGCGCCGGTACAACCGGGCGAAGCAGATGGCCTACGAGTGCGGGATCGAACCGTCCCCGCAGCCGCTGGTGGGCGGCGGCCGCATGCCGGTCGCCTACTACATCACCGCGATGCTGTTCATCCTGTTCGACATCGAAATGGTCTTCCTCTACCCGTTCGCCGTCTCGGCGGACGCGCTCGGCCTGTTCGGCCTGGTGGAGATCGTCTTGTTCATCGCGACCGTCGGCTTCGCCTACGCCTACGTCTGGCGTCGCGGCGGGCTCGACTGGAACTAGGGGAGGGACGTCATGGGACTCGAAGAGCAGCTCCCCAACGGCATCCTGCTGGCCAGCCTGGAGAAGCTGGTCAACTGGGCGCGCAAGAACTCGCTGTGGCCGGCCACCTTCGGGCTCGCCTGCTGTGCGATCGAGATGATGACCGTCGGCGGCTCGCGCTACGACATCGCGCGCTTCGGCATGGAGCGGTTCTCCGCCACCCCGCGCCAGGCCGATCTGATGATCGTCGCCGGGCGGGTCACGCAGAAGATGGCCCCGGTCCTGCGTCAGATCTACGACCAGATGGCCGAGCCGAAGTGGGTGCTGGCGATGGGCGTCTGCGCGTCCTCCGGCGGCATGTTCAACAACTACGCCGTGGTGCAGGGCGTGGACCACATCGTGCCGGTCGACATGTACCTGCCGGGCTGCCCGCCGCGCCCGGAGATGCTCCTCGACGCGATCCTCAAGCTGCACGCCAAGATCCAGGACGAGCCGCTCGGGCCGCGCCGCGCCGCCGCGCTGGCCGGGCACCAGACCGAGCTGATCCCGTCGTCGATCAAGTACGCGAAGAAGTGATGCGCTCATGACCGAGGAAAAGCCCGAACCCGGCGGGGAACAGTCCAGCGCCCAGCGCCCGGACACCGGCCTGGAGCCGCGTGGGCCGCGCCCGGCGCAGCCGATCGTCGCGGGCCGTGAGCGCCGCGGGATGTTCGGTGTCTCCGACAGCGGGGACACCTCCGGTTACGGCGGCCTGCGGCTGCCCGCCTACCTGCCGCCACCGGCGGAACGGCCCTACGGCGGCTGGTTCGACGAGTTCGCCGACCAGTTCTTCGCCGCGCTGGCCGAGAACGACGTGCCCGCCGAGTCGGTGCACCAGGTGACCGTCGACCGCGGCGAGATCACCCTCTACGTCGACCGCGCGCACCTCGTCGCGATGTGCCGCATCCTGCGCGACGACGCGGGGCTGCGGTTCGAGCTGTGCAGCTCGGTGTCCGGTGTGGACTACGGGCCGGACGTGCCGCAGCGGCTGCACTCGGTGTACCACCTGACGTCGATGACCTACCGCCGGCGCATCCGGCTGGAGGTCGCCGTCGACGTCGAGGACGCGCACATCCCGTCCATCGTGGAGGTCTACCCGACGGCGGACTGGCAGGAACGCGAGGCGTGGGACCTGTTCGGCATCGTCTACGACGGCCACCCGGCCCTGACGCGGATCCTCATGCCGGACGACTGGGACGGCCACCCGCAGCGCAAGGACTACCCGCTCGGCGGGATCCCGGTGGAGTACAAGGGCGCGGAGATCCCGCCCCCCGATCAGCGGAGGTCGTACTCGTGACTACCGATCGACTCGCGGACGTCAGCACCGGCACCGACACGAGCGACACCGGCCGCGACAGTGTCGACTACGCCGAATCGCGCGACACCACCGAAGGCCGCATCTACCACGTCTCCGGCGGTGACTGGGACGACGTGCTGGAAGACGCCCAGCACGACGAGCGGATCGTCATCAACATGGGCCCGCAGCACCCGTCGACGCACGGCGTGCTCCGGCTCGTGCTGGAGCTGGAGGGCGAGACCGTCACCCAGCTCCGCTCGGTCATCGGCTACCTGCACACCGGCATCGAGAAGAACTGCGAGTACCGGACCTGGACCCAGGGCGTCACGTTCGTGACGCGCATGGACTACCTGTCCCCGCTGTTCAACGAGCTGGGCTACTGCCTCGGCGTGGAGAAGCTGCTCGGCATCCGGGCGCCGCGCCGGGCCGAACTGATCCGCGTCATGCTGTGCGAGATCAACCGCATCGGCTCGCACCTGGTCTACATCGCCACCGGCGGCATGGAGCTGGGCGCGACCACCGCGATGACCTTCGGATTCCGCGAGCGGGAAGAGGTCCTGCACCTGCTGGAGTACCTGACCGGGCTGCGCATGAACCACGCGTTCATCCGCCCCGGCGGCGTCGCGCAGGACCTGCCGACCGACTGGAAGGAGAAGGTGAGCGAGTTCGTCAAGACGATGGACGAGCGCCTTCCCTTGTACGACAAGCTGTTCACCGGTCAGCCGATCTGGCGCAACCGGCTCAAGGGCGTCGGGTACCTGCCGGTCGACGCGTGCCTCGCGCTCGGCGTCACCGGGCCGGTGCTGCGCTCCGCGGGCCTGCCGTGGGACCTGCGCAAGATCGAGCCGTACTCGCGCTACGACGAGTTCGAGTTCGACGTGCCGACCTCGACCGAGGCCGACTGCTGGGGCCGGTACCTGTGCCGGGTCGAGGAGATGCACCAGTCGCTGCGGATCATCCGGCAGTGCCTGAAGAAGATCGAGCCGGGCCCGGTGATGGTGGAGGACCGCAAGATCGCGTGGCCCGCGCAGCTGTCGATCTCCAGCGACGGCATGGGCAACTCGCTCGAGCACGTCCGCAAGATCATGGGCCAGTCGATGGAGTCCCTGATCCACCACTTCAAGCTGGTCACCGAGGGCTTCAAGGTGCCTGCGGGCCAGGTGTACTCGCCCATCGAGTCGCCGCGCGGCGAGCTGGGCTTCCACCTGGTCTCCGACGGCGGCACCCGCCCGGTGCGCGTGCACGTGCGGGAACCGAGTTTCGTCAACCTGCAGTCCCTGCCGGCGATGTCAGAGGGCGGCCTGGTGGCGGACGTGATCGCGGCGGTCGCGTCCGTGGACCCGGTCATGGGCGGAGTGGATCGATGACCCAAGCGAAAGAGCTGTTCGACGCGGACACCGTGGCCAAGGCGCAGGAGCTGATGGCCCGTTACCCGCAGTCCCGGTCGGCGCTGCTGCCGATGCTGCATCTGGTCCAGTCGGTGCAGGGGTTCGTCAGCCAGGAGGGCGTGACGTTCTGCGCGCAGCAGCTCGGGCTGTCCGAGGCCGAGGTCAGCGCGGTCGTCACGTTCTACACCATGTACAAGCGCAAGCCGTGCGGCGAGCATCTGGTGAGCGTGTGCACGAACACGCTGTGCGCGGCGCTGGGCGGGGACGCGATCTACCGCACCCTGCAGGAGCACCTCGGCGAGGACGGGAAACCGCTGGGGCACGAGGAAACCGCGGGCACCCCGGGCGAGCCCGGGTCGATCACGCTGGAGCACGCCGAGTGCCTCGCCGCCTGCGACCTCGCGCCGGTGCTGCAGGTCAACTACGAGTACTACGACAAGCAGACGCCGGACAGCGCGGTCGAACTGGTCGACGCCCTGCGGCGCGGTGAGAAGCCGCAGCCGACGCGCGGGGCTCCGCTGGGCGACTTCAAGAGCGCCGAGCTGCAGCTGGCCGGGTTCTTCCCGGAGGACGAGGAGACCTACCGGTCGCAAGTGGACGGACCGTCCCAGGCCCCGGAGACCCTGATGGGCGCGCGGATCGCCCAGGAGCGGGGCTGGACGGCCCCGGCCATGGCGGACGCCCCGTTGCCGGAAGTGGAGAAGAAGTAATGGCTGATCCCATCACCCCGGTGCTCACCAAACGCTGGCTGTCCCCCAACTCCTGGCGGCTGTCCACCTACGAACAGCTGGAGGGTTACACCGCGCTGCGCAAGGCGCTGAGCGGCACGCCCGAGCAACTCGTGCAGCTGGTCAAGGACTCCGGTCTGCGCGGCCGCGGCGGCGCGGGGTTCCCGGCCGGCGTGAAGTGGTCGTTCATGCCGCCCAACGAGGACAAGCCGCACTACCTGGTCATCAACGCCGACGAGGGCGAACCGGGGACCTGCAAGGACATCCCGCTGATGATGGCCGACCCGCACTCGCTCATCGAGGGCTGCATCATCGCCACCTACGCGATGCGGTCGCACCACTGCTTCATCTACGTGCGGGGCGAGGCGCTGCACCCGTACCGTCGGCTCAACGCGGCGGTGCGCGAGGCCTACCGCGCCGGGTACCTCGGCAAGGACATCCTGGGCTCCGGGTTCGACCTGGACATCACCGTGCACGCCGGGGCGGGCGCCTACATCTGCGGTGAGGAAACCGCGCTGCTCGACTCGCTCGAAGGCCGCCGCGGTCAGCCGCGGCTCAAGCCGCCGTTCCCCGCGGCCGCCGGCCTCTACGCGGCGCCGACCACCGTGAACAACGTGGAGACCATCGCGAGCGTTCCGTTCATCGTCAACGGCGGCGCGGACTGGTTCCGCAAGATGGGCCGGGAGAAGTCGCCCGGCCCGAAGATCTACTCGATCTCCGGGCACGTCGAGAAGCCCGGCCAGTACGAGGCGCCGCTCGGCACGACCCTGCGTGAACTGCTGGAACTGTGCGGCGGCATGAAGGACGGCATCCCGCTCAAGTTCTGGACGCCGGGCGGGTCGTCCACGCCGATGTTCACCGCCGAGCACCTGGACATCCCGCTCGACTTCGAGGGCGCCGCGGAGGCCGGGTCGATGCTCGGCACCACCGCGGTCCAGGTGTTCAACGAAACCGTGTCGGTGCCGTGGGCCGTGATGAAGTGGACCCAGTTCTACGAGCACGAGTCGTGCGGCAAATGCACGCCGTGCCGGGAGGGCACGTACTGGCTGGCGCAGATCCTGGAGCGGATGGTCGACGGGCGGGGCACCGCCGAGGACATCGACACGTTGCTGGACGTCTGCGACAACATCCTCGGCCGGTCGTTCTGCGCGCTGGGTGACGGCGCGGTCAGCCCGATCACCAGCGGGATCAAGTACTTCCGCGACGAATTCCTCGCCCTGTGCGAGAGCAACAAGCGCGAGTTGGTGGGAGCACAGGCATGACGATCGCGCCGGAAGAACCCAAGACCGAGACGCCGGTCCCCGAAGGTCACGTCAAGCTGACCATCGACGGCGAAGAGGTCATCGCGCCCAAGGGCGAGCTGCTGATCCGCACGGCGGAGCGGCTCGGCACGGTGATCCCGCGGTTCTGCGACCACCCGCTGCTCGACCCGGCCGGGGCCTGCCGCCAGTGCCTCGTCGAGGTCGAGATGGGCGGGCGGCCGATGCCGAAACCGCAGGCGTCCTGCACGATGACGGTCGCCGACGGGATGGTCGTCAAGACGCAGCTGACGTCGCCGGTCGCGGACAAGGCGCAGCAGGGTGTGATGGAGCTGCTGCTCATCAACCACCCGCTGGACTGCCCGGTGTGCGACAAGGGCGGCGAGTGCCCGCTGCAGAACCAGGCGATGGCGCACGGCCGCGCCGACTCGCGGTTCCGCGACACCAAGCGCACGTTCCCGAAGCCGCTGCCGATCTCCACGCAGGTGCTGCTCGACCGCGAGCGGTGCGTGCTGTGCCAGCGGTGCACGCGGTTCTCCGCGCAGATCGCCGGCGACCCGTTCATCGACCTGCTGGAGCGCGGCGCGCACCAGCAGATCGGCACAGCGGAGACGGCGGACGTGTTCGACCTGGCGTCCCGCACGTCGTCGGGCGCGCCGTTCCAGTCGTACTTCTCCGGCAACACCATCCAGATCTGCCCGGTCGGCGCGCTGACCAGCGCGCAGTACCGGTTCCGGTCGCGGCCGTTCGACCTGGTGTCCGCGCCCAGCGTGTGCGAGCACTGCTCGTCCGGCTGCGCCGAGCGCACCGACTACCGGCGCGGCAAGGTGATGCGCAAGCTCGCCGCCAACGACCCCGAGGTCAACGAGGAGTGGATCTGCGACAAGGGCCGCTTCGCGTTCCGGTACGCCACGGCGGCCGACCGGATCCGGCGGCCGCTGGTTCGCGACGCCTCCGGCGAGCTGCGGGAAGCGCCGTGGACGGAGGCGCTGCGCGTCGCCGCGGAGGGGCTGGCCAAGGCCCGCGACAGCCGCGGCGCCGCGGTGCTCGCCGGTGGACGGCTGACGCTGGAGGACGCCTACGCCTACGCGAAGTTCGCGCGGGTCGCGTTGCGCACCAACGACGTCGACTTCCGCGCGCGGGCGCATTCGCCGGAGGAGCTGGACTTCCTCGCCGCCGAGGTGGCCGGCACGACACCGGAGTACGGCGTCACGTTCGGCGCGATCGAGAACGCGCCGACGGTGCTGTGCGTGGCGTTCGAGCCCGAGGAGGAGGCGCCGATCGTCTTCCTCCGGCTGCGCAAGGCCGCCCGCAAGAAGCGGACCCGGGTGGTCCACTTGGGACAGTGGACGACGCCGTCGGTGCGCAAGACCTTCGGCGAGCTGCTGGCCTGCGTGCCCGGGTCGGAGGCCGCGGCGCTGGACGGGATTCCCGAGCACGCGCCGGACGTCGAGTCGGCGCTGGGCGCGGACGGCGCGGTCGTGCTGGTCGGCGAGCGGGCGGCCGAGGTGCCGGGCTTGTTCGCCGCGGTGCGGCGGTTGGCCGCGCGGACCGGCGCGAAGGTCGCCTGGATCCCGCGCCGGGCCGGCGAGCGCGGCGCGCTGGAGGCCGGTGCGGCGCCGACGCTGCTGCCCGGCGGACGGCCGGTGACCGACGAGGCCGCCCGCGCCGAGGTCGAGGCCGCGTGGGGCGTGCCGGTGCCCGCCGAGCCGGGCCGCGACACGAACGACATCATCGGCGCGCTGGCGGGCGGGTACCTGTCCGGCGTGGTGGTCGGCGGCGTCGACCTGGACGACCTGCCCGACCCGGCGCTGGCGCGGCAGGCGCTGGAGCGGGCGGAGTTCGTGGTCAGCCTGGAGATGCGGGCCAGCACGGTCACCGAGCACGCCGACGTGGTCCTGCCGATCGCGCCGGTGGTCGAGAAGTCCGGCAGCTTCGTCAACTGGGAGGGCAGGCGCCGCGCGTTCGACGCGACGCTCGAAGGCACCGGCGCGCTGCCGGACTGCCGGGTGCTGGACACGCTGGCCGTGGAGATGGACGCGGACCTGTTCACCCAGACTCCGGTCGCCGCGTACGGCGACTTCGCCCGGCTCGGCTCGTCCGGCGCGTCGCACGGCAGGTTCTGGGAGTCGGGCCCCGCGCGGGCCGCCGCCGAGGTCGGGCCGGGGCAGGCGCGGCTGGCTAGCTGGCGGCAGCTGCTCGACGAGGGCTCGCTGCAGGTGGACGAGCCGCACCTGGCGGGCACCGCGCGGCGCGTGGTGGCCCGGGTGTCGGCGAAGACCGCGGCGGAGCTCGGTGACGAGGTGACCGTGTCGACCGAGCGGGGCGCGATCACGCTGCCCGTCGAGGTCGCCGACCTGCCCGACGACGTCGTGTGGCTGCCCGGCAACTCCGACGGCTCGCGGCTGCGCAGAACGCTCGCCGCCGGGCACGGGGCGGTCGTCAACATCGAGGGAGCGCGGCGATGACACCGTTTTTCGCGCAGCAGGCCGCGGACCAGATGACGCGGGCCGAGCTGCTGGCGGACGACCCGTGGTGGCTGATCCTGCTCAAGACTGTCGTGGTGCTGCTGATCGGGCCGCTCCTGACGATCTTCCTCATCGTGTGGGAGCGCAAGGCGATCGGCCGGATGCAGAACCGGCCCGGCCCGAACCGCGTCGGCCCCGGCGGCTACTTCCAGTCGCTGGCGGACGCGATCAAGCTGCCGTTCAAGGAGCAGATCATCCCGGACGGCGCGGACCGGAAGGTGTACTTCCTGGCGCCGGTGCTGTCCGCGGTGCCCGCGTTGATCGCGCTGGCCGCGATCCCGTTCGGGCCGCGGGTGTCGATCTTCGGTGAGCAGACCGTGCTGCAGCTGGTCGACCTGCCGGTCGGCGTGCTGGTGATCCTGGCCTGCTCGTCGGTCGGCGTGTACGGGATCGTGCTGGCCGGGTGGTCGTCCGGGTCGCCGTACCCGCTGCTCGGCGGGCTGCGGTCGGCGGCGCAGGTGATCTCGTACGAGATCGCGATGGGCCTGTCGATCGTCGGCGTGGTGCTGTACTCGCAGTCGATGGCGACCGGCGCGATCGTCGACGCGCAGGCCCGCGGCTGGTACTTCTACCTGCTGCTGCCGAGTTTCGTGATCTACCTGATCTCGATGGTCGGCGAGACGAACCGCGCGCCGTTCGACCTGCCGGAGGCCGAGTCGGAGCTGGTCGGCGGGTTCCACACCGAGTACTCGTCGATGAAGTTCGCGATGTTCTTCCTCGCCGAGTACGTGAACATGGTGATCGTCTCGGCGTTCGCGACGACGTTGTTCCTCGGCGGCTGGATGTTCCCGTTCGTCGGGCTGGACTCGCCGCTGAACCAGGGGTGGCTGCCGCTGATCTGGTTCGCGGTGAAGCTGTTCGCGTTGCTGTTCGGGTTCATCTGGCTGCGCGGGACGCTGCCGCGGTTCCGGTACGACCAGTTCATGAAGCTGGGCTGGAAGGTCCTGGTGCCCGCCAACCTGGTGTGGATCGTGATCATCTCGTCGATCCGCGCGATCCGGAACAACGGCGGTCTGACGACGGGCCAGATCCTGATCGGCGGGGCGGTCGTGGTGGTGGTCGCGGTGGCGATCGCGCTGCTGGTGCCGGAGAAGAAGCAGGCCGACAGCGATTCGGTGCCGGTCACCGGCGGCGGTTTCCCGTTGCCGCCGCTGGATCTGCGCGTGCCCGAGGTGCCCGAGCGGGGCGCCGGGAAGCGCAGGCGCCGGGCGGCCGGCCGTACTTCGGAGCCTGCCCAGGTGGGCGCCGGGAAGGAGGGTTCCGATGGGACTGTTTGACCCCATCAAGGGTTTCGGCGTCACTTTCGGCACGATGTTCAAGAAGGTGGCGACGGAGGAGTACCCGGAGATCGGCGCCCCCGCCGCGCCCCGGTACCACGGGCGGCACCAGCTCAACCGGCACCCGGACGGGCTGGAGAAGTGCGTCGGCTGCGAGTTGTGCGCGTGGGCCTGCCCGGCGGACGCGATCTTCGTCGAGGGCGGCGACAACACCGAGGACGCCCGGTACTCGCCAGGAGAGCGCTACGGCAAGGACTACCAGATCAACTACCTGAGGTGCATCGGCTGCGGCCTGTGCGTCGAAGCGTGCCCCACCCGCTCCCTGACGATGATCAACTTCTACGAGATGGCCGACGACGACCGCCAGAAGCTGATCTGGACCAAGGAGGACCTGCTGGCGCCGCTGCTGCCGGGCATGGAGCAACCCCCGCACCCGATGCGCCTGGGCGACGACGAGCAGGACTACTACGTGCACGGCCCCGAACTGGCCCGCGGCCGTGGCATCCCGGCGGGCGAAACGGTGGAGACCTCCCGCGAGGAGGCGATCCAATGACGGCCCGGGTCTCGCTGCGCGTCCCGTCGATCCGCAGCCGGGCGAACCTGCCCGCGGGACGCTCCTCGTTCCGGGGCAACGCCCCGGCTTCGGGTCACTCCGGTGAGGAGACTGTCCGATGAGCCGCTACCGATTCCCTGTCCGGGGTCTTCGCCCCGCGCGCGGCGACGCCGCGGGAGCCGTCCGTGAGGAGGTGCGGTGATGGTGCTGGCACAGGCCGCCGAGACGGTGTCCACCGGGGAGGCCATCGCGTTCTGGATCCTCGGTCCGATCGCCCTGCTGGGCGCACTCGGGCTGATCTTCGCCCGCAACGCCGTCCACTCGGCGCTTTTCCTGGCCCTCACGATGTTCTCGCTGGGCATCCTCTACATGGTCCAGCAGGCGCCGTTCCTCGGGTTCACCCAGATCATCGTCTACACCGGCGCGATCATGATGTTGTTCCTGTTCGTGCTGATGCTCGTCGGGCGGGAGAGTTCCGACTCGGTCGTCGAGGTGCTGCGCGGGCAGCGCCTGTGGGGCGGCATCCTCGGCATCGGCATCGCCGGGCTGATGGCCACCGCGCTCACCCGGGCGCTCGCCAACGTCACCCCGGCGCCCGCGCCGAACGGGACCGCCGGCGGCCTCGGCCGCCTCATCTTCACCGACTACCTGTTCCCGTTCGAGCTCACCTCGGCACTGCTGATCACGGCCGCGCTCGGGGCGATGGTGCTGGCCTTCACCGAGAAACGCGGCCGCCGCACGCAGAAGGAACTCGTCGAAGCCCGGTTCCGCGGCGAGTACGAACGCATCTCGCCCAAGCCAGGGCCCGGCGTGTTCGCCACGTCCCACTCGGTCACGACCCCCGCGATCCTGCCCGACGGCACGGTCGCGCCCGAGTCGCTGTCCACCATCATCGAGTCCACGCCCACGGCGCGGCTCGAAGCCGAGCGCAAGCAGGTCGAGGGCACCGAACCGCAGCCCGACGCCCACGCGCTGGTCGGGAAGGGTGACGAGGAATGACCCCCACCTACTACCTGCTGCTGTCAGCCCTGCTGTTCTCCATCGGCGCGGTCGGCGTGCTGGTGCGGCGCAACGCCATCGTCGTGTTCATGTGCATCGAGCTGATGCTCAACGCCGTGAACCTCTCCCTGGTCACGTTCTCCCGCATCAACGGCGGGCTCGACGGCCAGGTGATGGCGTTCTTCGTGATGGTCGTCGCCGCCGCGGAGGTCGTCGTCGGGCTGGCGATCATCATGGCCATCTTCCGCACCCGCCGCTCGGCCTCGGTCGACGACACCAACCTGCTCAAGTACTAGGGCCCGCCCACCGGCCCACCACCACCCTCAACGGAGGCGCTTCGCGCCGCAGAAAGGATCCGCGTGATCGCATCATCGTGGCTGCTGGTCGCGTTCCCGGCCCTCGGCGCGCTCGTCCTGCTGGCCGGGGGACGGCGCACCGACCGCTGGGGTCACCTCCTCGGGTGTGCGACGGTCATCGCGTCGTTCGTGTACGGCCTGGTGCTGTTCTTCGGCAGCGACGGGCACGTGACCGACACCAGGATGTTCACCTGGATCGGCGTCGGTGACCTCCAGATCGACTTCGGGCTCCGCATCGACGCGCTCTCGCTCGTCTTCGTCCTGCTGATCACCGGTGTGGGCGCGCTGATCCACATCTACTCGATCGGCTACATGGCGGAGGACCGCAACCGGCGGCGTTTCTTCGGGTACCTGAACCTCTTCGTGGCCTCCATGCTGGTTCTGGTGCTGGGCAACAACTTCGTGACGCTCTACCTCGGCTGGGAGGGCGTCGGCCTGGCCTCGTACCTGCTCATCGGCTGGTACTCGGACCGCCCCTCCGCGGCGACCGCCGCGAAGAAGGCGTTCCTGATGAACCGCGTCGGTGACGTCGGCCTCGCCCTCGCGATCTTCCTGATGTTCAAGTACCTCGGCACCGTCACCTACGCGGGCGTGTTCGACCGCATCGGCGACGCCCCGCCCGCCGTGATCACCGCGATCGCGATCCTGCTGCTGCTCGGCGCGTGCGGCAAGTCCGGCCAGTTCCCGCTCCAGGCGTGGCTCCCGGACGCGATGGAAGGCCCGACCCCGGTGTCGGCCCTCATCCACGCGGCAACCATGGTCACCGCCGGCGTGTACCTGGTGGCGCGCGCCAACCCGATCTACAACGAGACCGAGACGGGCAGGCTGATCGTCACCCTCGTCGGCGCGATAACCCTGCTGATCGGGTGCATCATCGGCTGCGCCTACGACGACATCAAGAAGGTGCTCGCGTACTCGACGGTCAGCCAGATCGGCTACATGATGCTCGCCGTCGGGCTCGGGCCGTTCGGCTACGCGCTGGGCATCATGCACCTCCTCACGCACGGCTTCTTCAAGGCCGGGCTGTTCCTCGGCGCCGGTTCGGTCATGCACGGCATGAACGACGAGGTCGACATGCGCAAGTTCGGCGGCCTGTACCGGCACATGCCGATCACGTTCGTCACCTTCGGGCTCGGCTACCTGGCGCTCATCGGGTTCCCCTTCCTGTCGGGCTACTTCTCCAAGGACGCGATCATCGAGGCCGCCTTCGGCCAGGAGGGCTGGCGCGGCTGGGTGTTCGGCCTCGCCGCCATGCTCGGCGCCGCGCTGACCGCCTTCTACATGACCCGCCTGATGCTGCTCACCTTCTTCGGCAAGGAACGCTGGCGGGACCTGCGCACCGCCGAGGGCAAGGAGTTCCACCCGCACGAGTCGCCGCCGGTGATGACCGCGCCGATGATCGTGCTGGCCATCGGCTCGGTCGGCGCCGGCGCGTTCTTCGCCCTCGGCGACCGCCTTTCCGAGTGGCTCGCCCCGGCGCTGGGTGAGCTCGGCGAGGCCGAGCACACCGCGATCCCGCATTCGCTCATCCCGTGGATCACGGTCGCCCTGTCCGCGCTCGGCGTGCTGCTCGCCTGGCTCGTCGTCGGGCGCCGGGACACCCCGGTCGAGCGGCCGGAGAACGTCTCCGCGGTCGTCAAGGCGGCCCGCAAGGACCTGTACGGCAACGCGGTCAACGAGGCATTGGTCGCGACCCCGGGCATGTGGCTCACCCGGTTCTCGGTCTACCTCGACAGCCGGGGCGTCGACGGCGCCGTCAACGGACTGGCCGCCGCCCTCGGTGGCGGATCCGGGCGATTGCGCAGACTGCAGACCGGCTTCGTCCGCTCGTACGCCCTGTCGATGCTGGCCGGCTCGTTCGTCCTCGTCGCCGCACTGCTGATGGTGAGGTTCTCATGACCTGGGTACTGGCCCTCATCCTCTGGCCGCTGATCGGCGCGTGCGTCGTCACCGGGCTGCGCCGCAACGACCGGCTCGCCATCCTCACCGCGGTGGCGTTCGCCATCGTCGAGCTGGCGATGATCATCCCGACGTGGGCGACCTACGAGCCGAACGGCGCCCGCCTGCAGCACACCAGCTCGATGGACTGGATCCCGAGCTTCGGCGTGCACATCTCCTTCGGCATCGACGGCATCGCGCTGGTGATGATCGCCGTGATCGCGTTCCTGGTGCCGATCGTCATCGGCGCCCTGGGCACGGCGGACAAGCTGCCGCAGGACCGCAGCGCGGGTGGTTTCCTCGCGTTGATCCTGGTGCAGGAGGCCATCACCATCGCGGTGTTCGCCGCCACCGACGTGTTCCTGTTCTACGTGCTGTTCGAGATCATGCTGATCCCGATGTACTTCCTCATCGGCGGCTACGGCGGCGCGAACCGGCAGTACGCGGCGGTCAAGTTCTTCCTGTACTCCTTCCTCGGCGGTCTGATCATGCTGGCCTCGGCGATCGGGGCCTACTCGCTCGCCGCCGACGAGCTGGGGAACGGGACGTTCGACTGGGCGACGCTGGTCACGGTGGTCCGGGACGCGCCGGCGAGCACCCAGATCTGGCTGTTCCTCGGGTTCTTCCTGGCGTTCGCCATCAAGGCGCCGCTCGTGCCGTTCCACACCTGGCTGCCCGACGCCGCCGGTGAGGCGCCCATCGGCGTCGCCGTCCTGCTGGTCGGTGTGCTGGACAAGGTCGGCACGTTCGGGTTCCTGCGCTACTGCCTGCCGATGTTCCCGGAAGCCAGCAAGGACCTGGCGCCGCTGGTGCTGGTGCTGGCGGTGATCGGCGTGCTCTACGGCTCGATCCTCGCCGCCGGGCAGCAGGACATGAAACGCTTCGTCGCCTACGTCTCGATCGCCCACTTCGGGTTCATCGCGCTGGGCATCTTCGCCTTCACCCAGCAGGCGACCGTCGGCGCGGTGACCTACATGCTCAATCACAGCCTCGCGACCGGCATGCTGATCGTGGTGCTGGGCCTGGTGATCGCGCGCGGCGGCTCGACACGGATCTCCGACTACGGCGGCATGTTCAAGCTGACGCCGCTGCTCGGCGGCATGCTGCTCATCGCCGGTCTGTCCACTTTGTCCCTCCCGGGTACCAACTCGTTCGTCAGTGAGTTCCTGGTGCTGCTGGGCGCTTTCGAGACCCAGCCGGTGTACGCGATCCTCGCCACCGTCGGCATGGTGCTCGCCGCGGCATACGTGCTGTGGCTGTACCAGCGCCTGATGACCGGCCCGGTGCGGGGGACCGCGCTGGTCGGCGCCGGGGGAGGCCCGGGCACCGCGATCGCCCCCGAGCTGGGCGCCCGGAAGACGATCCGGGATCTCGGCGGCCGGGAGCTCGCGATCCTGGTGCCCATGGTGGTGCTGATCATCGGGCTCGGCTTCTACCCGCAACCCGTGCTGGACACGGTGACCCCGTCGGTCGACGCGACGCTTTCCGCACTCAACGGAGGCCAGTGAAATGCTCGGGATTCTGGCCCAGCAAGGGCAAATCTCCGCACCGGAGATCGCGTACGACGCGATCCTGCCGGTGCTGATCGTGCTCGGCGCGGCGTGCGTCGCCGTGTTGTTCGAGGCGTTCCTGCCCCGGCACATGCGGTGGCCGTCGCAGGTGCTGCTCAGCCTGACCGGTCTGGCCGCCGCCGGTGTCGCGCTGGCCGTGTACGTCAGCGGTTCGCCGGTCAAGGGCCTGACCACCCTGAGCGGCGCGGTGTCGGTCGACAAGCCCGCCCTGTTCCTGTGGGGCACGCTGCTCGCCCTCGCGCTGCCCGCGATCCTGCTGATCGCGGACCGCTCGGTCGAGCCGGGCGGCGCCTTCGTCGCGCAGGCCGCCATCCGGCCGGGCACCGTGCAGGACCGGGCCCAGGTCGGCTCGACGGGCATGCAGACCGAGGTCTTCCCGCTGGCGCTGTTCGCGCTGGGCGGGATGATGACGTTCTGCGCGGCCAACGACCTGCTCACCATGTTCATCGCGCTCGAGGTGCTGAGCCTGCCGCTGTACCTGATGTGCGGCCTGGCCCGGCGCCGGCGCCTGCTGTCGCAAGAGGCGGCGGTCAAGTACTTCCTCCTCGGGGCCTTTTCGTCGGCGTTCTTCCTCTACGGCTTGGCGCTGCTCTACGGCTACGCGGGTTCGGTCAAGCTGGCCGACATCGCCAATGCAGCGGCCGGCTCGGACCGGTCGGACATGCTGTTGTTCGCGGGCATGGGCCTCCTCGTGGTCGGGTTGCTGTTCAAGGGTTCGGTCGGCCCGTTCCACACCTGGACGCCGGACGTCTACCAGGGCGCGCCGACCCCGGTCACCGGGTTCATGGCGGCCTGCACCAAGGTCGCCGCGTTCGGCGGCATCCTGCGCGTGCTGACCGTCGGGTTCGAGTCGACCAGCTGGGAGTGGCGCGGCGTGCTGTGGGCCGTCGCGATCATCTCCATGGCGATCGGCGCTGTGCTCGGCCTGACCCAGACCGACGTCAAGCGCATGATCGCCTACTCGTCCGTCGCGCACGCCGGCTTCCTGCTCGTCGGCACGCTCGCGATGACCGACCAGGGCCTGTCCGGGACCCTGTTCTACCTGCTGGCCTACGGCTTCACGACGCTCGCCGCGTTCGGCGTGGTCTCGCTCGTGCGTGACGCCAAGGGCGAGGCCACGCACCTGTCGGCGTGGGCCGGCCTGGCCAAGCGGTCGCCCGTGCTGGCCGGGGTGTTCACCTTCCTCCTGCTCGCTCTGGCCGGGATCCCGCTCACCAGCGGGTTCGTCGGCAAGTTCGTCGTGTTCTCGGCGGCGCTGCGGGACGGCATGGCGCCCCTGGTGGTGATCGCGCTGGTGTTCAGCGCCGTCGCGGCGTTCTTCTACCTGCGGGTGGTCGTGCTCATGTACTTCTCCAAGCCGGCTCCCGAGGGCCCGACCGTGACGGTGCCGGGCGCGTTCACCACGGCGGCGATCACGCTCGGTGTGATCATCACCCTGCTGCTCGGCGTCGCCCCCGCCTTCGCCCTGGACTGGGCGGGAGCGGGCGCCTTCGCCTTCTGACGACCGCGCTACCGGAAGTGCCCCCCGCCCACCCGGGCGCGGGGGCACTTCCGCGTCCGGGGTCAGGTCGGATCGAGCGCGCGCACCACGTCGGGATAGGAACACGCGTGCCGGTGCACGTCGCCGCACCGGCAGGGCTGCTCGCGCGCCAGCCGCATCAGCTTGCGCAGGTGCCGCTGGGCGAGCCCGCGCTCACGCGCCTCGCCCATCACGGGCCGGAGGGCCTGGTTGCGGGTGCGGCGGCCGGGGAGGGTCTGCTCGGTCATTTCTCGAGGCTCCTTTCGGGAGGGATGTCTCGAGCATGCCCGGTGTGGCGGCGGAGTGGGAAACAGAACGGGATTCTGTGGATGGCTGAGGGCGATGTGGACAAGTCGCGCCGTTTCGCCGGTGTGGCGCCGTTTTTGTCGGTCGGGTGTGCTAGCCGACCGGCGTCGCGTGCCTGCCCGCCGGCGTCAGCGCGCGGCTGTTGCTGATCAGCTGCGTCGCGATCTCGTCCACGCACGCCGTGAAGTCCCGGCCCGCGGCGGCCTCCGAGCCCGTCACGTTGTCCAGCACCCACAACCGCCACGCGCCGACCAGCCGGGCGAACGTGTCGCTGCCGTGCCCGGTGAACGTGAAGTGCCCGTCCGCCTCGGCGAGCTGCCCGGCCGCCACCAGTTGCCGCGCCGTCGGTTCGAAGATGCCCGCCGGAACGCCGGTCTGCACGGCGATTTCCTGCAGCGTGGCGTCGCCGTCGTCGACGCTGTTGCGGTAGACCTGCGCGATCAGCCACGCCTGCGCATAGCTCAGCGGCACGCCGGAGCGCGCCAGGATCTCCGGCCCCGGATCGGTCTTCTGCTTCGACCAGACCGTCGCCACGACCTTTTCCAGCTCCTGCCGCGAATCCCCGGAGCCCGGCACCGCGAAGCCCTCGCCGACCCCGCTGTTGCCCGACGCCAGCGCCTTCGACGTGTCCCGCAGCGGAACCTCCTTGAGGAACAACGCGACCACCAGCGCGAGCAACCCGATCGGCGAGGCGATCAGGAACATCGTGCCGATCGCGTCCACATAGGACTCCGTGGTCGGCTGCGGCGGCAGGTTGTTCGCGTAGATGGAGCCGAACACCGCGACCCCGAAGGAACTCCCCAGCGTGCGCAGGAAACTCACGCCGGACGTCGCCACCCCGAGGTCGGCGTAGTCCGCGGTGTTCTGCACGACGATCGTGGGCACCTGCATGGTGCAGCCGAGCCCGAGGCCCAGCACGACCATGTACGCCGAGGTGACCCAGAAGCTCGTGGTGGCGTCCAGGTGCGACAGCAGGTACAGGCCCAGCGCCAGCACGAGCGATCCGGCGATCGGGAAGACGCGGTACCGCCCGGTGCGGCTGATCACCACGCCGCTGACCAGCGAGGTGATCATGATCCCGGCCACCAGGGGCAGCATCCGCAGCCCGGACTCGGTCGCGCTCGCGCCCTGCACTCGCTGCAGGTACGTCGGCAGGTAGGTGATGCCGCCGAGCATCGCGAACCCGACGACGAAGCTCAGGATGCCCGCCACCGAGAACACCCGGCCGCGGAACAGCCGCATCGGCAGCATCGGCTCCGCGGCCCGCAGCTCGACCAGCACGAACGCCACCAGCAGCACGACCGAGCCGACCGCCATCGCGATGATCACCGGGGACGTCCAGGCGTACTCGGTGCCGCCCCAGCTGGTCACCAGCGTCAGCCCGGTCGAGGCGAGCGCGATGAGGACGATGCCCAGGTAGTCGATACGCGGCTGCACCGCCGACTTGACCGTGGGCAGCGCGAACATCGCCACGAGGACCACCAGCACCCCGAGCGGCACGTTCACGTAGAACGCCCACCGCCAGCTCAGGTGGTCCACGAACAGGCCGCCGAGCAGCGGGCCGGCCACCGTCGAGACGCCGAACACCGCCCCGATCGCGCCCTGGTACTTGCCGCGTTCGCGCAGCGGGACGACGTCGGCGATGACCGCGGCCGAGGTCACCATCAGCCCGCCCGCGCCGAGACCCTGCAGCGCGCGGAACGCGACGAGCATGGCCATCGAGTCGGCCCACCCGCACAGGAACGACCCGGCGAGGAACAGGACCACGCTGGCCAGAAACGCCCGCTTGCGCCCGTACAGGTCGCCGAACTTGCCGATCAGCACCGTCATGATCGTCTCGGCGAGCAGGTACGAGGTGACCACCCACGACAGGTGGTTCGCGCCGCCGAGGTCCGCCACGATGGTCGGCAGGGCGGTGGACACGATCGTCTGGTCCAGCGCCGCCAGCAGCATCCCGAGCATGATCGCCGCGACGATGGTGTTCTGCGCCCTCCTGCTGGTCACCTCGCGAACGTTAGTGCTGGTCAGAAGGGCTTGCGGGGCGGCTCACCCGATGGTGTGGGGACCCGTTGTCGCGTGCATCACCAGGGTGGTTCGCAGAGGGCGCACGAACACCCCGGGTGCAGCCATTACGCTGGTGAGGACCGGTCAGTGAAGTGCGGAGAGGGCGGACAACGTGTCAGTGCGGCACCGGGGTAGCACGATCGAGGAGCTGCGCGGGAGCGTGGGCCTGCGGATCGCCGACGAGCAGCTGCTGCGCACGCTGGCCGCTGGACTGGACGACGTCGAAAAGCTGCTGCGCGACACCGCGCGCAGCGAGGTGCAGGCCGTCCACGACGCCGCGTCGCACCTGGTCGAGGCGGGTGGCAAACGTTTTCGACCGATGATGACCCTGCTGGCGGGTGAGTTCGGCGACGGCAACCACTCGGACGTCGTGATCGCCGCGGCGGCCGTCGAGCTGGTCCACCTGGCCACGCTGTACCACGACGACGTGATGGACGAGGCGACGATGCGGCGCGGCGCGCCCAGCGTCAACGCCCGCTGGACCAACAGCATCGCGATCCTCACCGGCGACTTCCTGTTCGCGCACGCCTCCCGGCTGGTGTCCGACCTGGGCACCGACGCCGCCCGCATCCTCGCCGAGACGTTCAGCGAACTGGTCACCGGCCAGATGCGGGAGACCGTCGGGCCGGGCGAGGGCGAGGACCCGGTCGACCACTACCTCACCGTCATCGCGCAGAAGACGGCCTCGCTGATCGCCACCTCCGGCCGGTTCGGCGCGATGGTCTCCGGCGCCAAGCCGGACGTGATCCGGGCGATGCAGCGGTTCGGCGAGATCATCGGCACCGCGTTCCAGATCTCCGACGACATCATCGACATCGCCTCGCCGTCCCACGAGTCCGGCAAGACGCCGGGCACCGACCTGCGGGAGGGCGTGCGCACGCTGCCGATGCTGTACGCGCTGGCCGACCCGGACACCGACCCGCGGCTGGTCGAGCTGCTGGCGGGCCCGATCACCGACGACGACCTGGTCGAGGAGGCCCTGACCCTGCTGCGGGCGTCCACCGGGCTGGACCGCGCCATGGTCACCCTGTCGGACTACGCTCAGCGGGCGAGGACGGAGCTGGCCCCCCTGCCGGCCGGGCCCGCGAGGGACGCGTGCGAGTCCGTCGCGGACTACCTCGTCGCGCGGACCAGGTAGATCGCGCGTCATGCGTGAGCCGCTGCGGCGTCACTGTGAGTGGTAACCGCGCGGTAGGAAAGGAAGGGCAGCACGGATGTCCATTTTCGGACAGGTCTGGCTGTGGAGCGCGGCGGCATTCGTGGTCGGGGTGCTGCTGACCTGGTTGTTCCTGGCCCGGCCCGCTCAGGCGAGAAGCCGGCACCTGGAGCGCAGGCTCCTCGCCGCGCAGAGCGCGCCCGCCGCGCAGCCGACCCGCACGATCGAGCGGGACCCGGTGTCCGCGCCGGTCGCGCGGAAGGAACGGGTCGGCGCCGAGACGCCCGAGGCGGAGGAGCACCACGCCACCCCGTCCTGGTTGGAGCGCGACAGCCTCGCCGGACGGTCGCCCGGGTACCAGCCGGGCTCCGAGATCGACGACGACTCGCTGTTCGAGCCGGAGGAACCGCAGGCCGACGAAACGACGGTCTTCAACGCGTTCGGCCACGAGCGGGACGACGCCGCCGAGCGTGGCGCGCTGTACGTGGGCGACGCCGGGCTCGGCCGGGAGCAGGTCGCCGGGTACGGGCGTGAGGAGTCCGAGCGCGGCGCGCTGTTCGAGCCGGGCGAGACCGCAGGCCACGGCCAGGCAGCTGAGCAGGATGAGGCCGGGTACGGGCAGGAGTCCGAGCGGGGCGAGGCTGCCGGCTACAACCAGGTGGCTGAGCAGGACGACGCCGGGTACCGGCAGGAGTTCGAGCAGGAGCCGCGCTACGGGCAGGGCGAGGCCGCCGCATACGGCCAGGTGGCTGAGCAGGACGACGCCGGGGCCGAGCGGACGCCGCGCCATGAGCAGAGTGAGGCGCCGGCCGGCCGGGGTTCGTTGTTCGAGCAGGAGCAGGCCGCGCCGTCGGCGTTCGAGCAGGAGCAGCCTGCCGGGTCGTTGTTCCAGCGGGACGAGTCGCCTGCCGAGCGGACCACGTTGTTCCAGCCGGATCCGGCGCTCCGGGGTGAGGACCGCGGCTCGTTCGAGCCGGACCAGACTCGCCAGGAGGAGCGCGGCTCGCTGTTCGGGCGGGAACGGGCTCCGGAGCCGGAGCGCGGGTCGCTGTTCGACCCCGACCACGCGCCCGAACCGGCGCGCGCGGAAGAGTCGGCCTTCACGCCGTTCGCCGCGGCGGAGCCCGAGCCGCCTGCCTACGCGTTCGACGACCAGCCGCAGCCCCCGACCGAGGAGACGGCCACCGAGACCACCCAGGTCCTGCCCAAGCGGCAGCCGCGGCGGTCCGCGCACGCCTTCGACCCGCCGAAGCCGGTCCAGCCCTCCATGCGGACCGTGGAGCGGCGCGAGCCCCGGCCCGAGGAGGGCGGCCGCAGCGGTTCGCTGTTCGAACCGACCCCGCGCACGCGCGCGGACGGTTCGGTGCCGCCGGGCCCGTTCGGCCCCGGATCGGCGATGCCGCGGCCCGGCGGCGGGAAGCCGTCGGAGGAGTTCACGGTCAAGGCCAGCGTCACCGCGCTGCGCTACTGCACCGAGGACTCACCGCAGTACGGCCGCATGATCGCCGAGGTGTGGTTCCGCACCGCCGACGACGCCGAGCGGGTCGGGTTCCGGCCGCTCTGAACCAACGAAGAAGCCCCGCACGAACGATTCGTGCGGGGCTTCGTCGTGCGATCAGTCGACCGTCCAGGTGTCCTTGCCCGTCAGCAGTGCCTGCAGGTCGGCCGGCTTGGCGGAGCGGGCCTGCTCGACCTGGGCGCGGGCCTGGTCGTCGTAGGTGGGGCGGGAGACCTGGCGGAAGATGCCCGTCGGCGTGTGGTTGAGGTGCTGGTCGCCGATGCGGGACAACCCGAAGGCGTACGCGGTGTCGGTGATCGCCGGGTCGTGGACGATCAGCTCGGATTTGCCGACCTCCGCCACCTTGGCGATCTCGAAGCCGCCCCAGCGGTTCGGCACCACGCCGTACTCGCCTTCCGGGCCGAAGCGGATCGGCTCGCCCGCGCGCAGCGGGATGATCCGGTGCGCGGCTTCGTCCTTGTCCTTGAGGACGTCGAACGCGCCGTCGTTGAAGATCGGGCAGTTCTGGTAGATCTCCACCAGCGCCGAGCCGCGGTGCTGGGCCGCCGCGGTGAGCACCTCGGTCAGGCCCTTCTTGTCGGAATCCAGCGCCCGGCCGACGAACGTGGCCTCCGCGCCCAGGGCCAGCGAGATCGGGTTGAACGGCGTGTCCACCGAGCCCATCGGGGTGGACTTGGTGATCGTGCCCGGGTCGGACGTCGGCGAGTACTGGCCCTTCGTCAGGCCGTAGATCCGGTTGTTGAACAGCAGGATCTTGATGTTGACGTTGCGGCGCAGCGCGTGGATCAGGTGGTTGCCGCCGATGGACAGCGCGTCGCCGTCACCGGTGACCACCCACACCGACAGGTCCGGCCGCGTGGTCGCCAGACCGGTCGCGATCGCGGGCGCGCGGCCGTGGATCGAGTGCATCCCGTAGGTGTTGAGGTAGTACGGGAACCGCGACGAGCAGCCGATGCCGGAGACGAACACGATGTTCTCGCGCTTCAACCCGAGCGTGGGCAGGAACGACTGCACCGTGTTGAGCACGACGTAGTCCCCGCAGCCCGGGCACCAGCGCACTTCCTGGTCGGACTTGAAGTCCTTCGCCTTCTGGGTCTCGTCCGTGGTCGGCACCAGGTCCAGACCGCCCAGGGTGGGCAGGCCCAAGTCGGTGGCGGTCATCGGGTCAGCGCTCCTTCGATGATGTCGGTGAAGACGTGCTGGAGTTCCTCGGCCTTGAACGGCAGGCCGGCGACCTTCGTGTAGGAGTGCACGTCCACGAGGTACTTGGCGCGCAGCAGCAGGGCGAGCTGACCGAGGTTCATCTCGGGCACCACGACCTTGTCGTAGCGGGCCAGTACCTCGCCCAGGTTCTTCGGGAACGGGTTGAGGTGCCGCAGGTGCGCCTGCGCGATCGGCATGCCCTGCTTGCGCACGCGGCGGGCCGCGGCGCCGATCGGGCCGAACGTCGACCCCCAGCCCAGCGCCAGCACCCGCGCCTCGCCGGACGGGTCGTCGACCTCCAGGTCCGGCACGTCCACGCCGTCGATCTTGGCCTGCCGCAGCCGGACCATGTGATCGTGGTTGTCCGGGTCGTAGGAGATGTTGCCCTTGCCGTCCTGCTTCTCCAGACCACCGATGCGGTGCTCCAGACCGGGCGTGCCGGGCACGGCCCACGCGCGGGCCAGCGTCTCCGGGTCGCGCACGTACGGCCAGAACTCGCCGGACCCGTCGGCCGCGTTCGGCTCCGACGCGAACTCCACCGACAGATCAGGCAGGTCCTCGACGTTCGGGATCAGCCACGGCTCCGAGCCGTTGGCGTTCGCGCCGTCGGACAGGATCATCACCGGCGTCCGGTACTTCAACGCGATCCGCACCGCCTCGATGGCCGCCGCGAAGCAGTCGCCGGGGGACTGCGGCGCGATGACCGGCAGCGGCGACTCGCTGTTGCGGCCGAACATCGCCTGCAGCAGGTCCGCCTGCTCGGTCTTGGTCGGCAGACCCGTCGAGGGGCCGCCGCGCTGCACGTCGATGACGACCAGCGGCAGCTCCAGCATCACGCCGAGGCCGATGGTCTCCGACTTCAGCGCCACACCGGGCCCGGACGTCGAGGTCACGCCGAGCGCACCGCCGTAGGAGGCGCCCAGCGCGGCGCCGATGCCGGCGATCTCGTCCTCGGCCTGGAAGGTGATCACGCCGAAGTTCTTGTGCCGGGACAGCTCGTGCAGGATGTCCGAGGCCGGCGTGATCGGGTACGTGCCCAGCAGGACCGGCAGCCCGGCGCGCTGCCCGGCGGCCACGATGCCGTAGGCCAGCGCCGTGTTGCCGGTGATCTGCCGGTAGGTGCCCTTGTCCAGCTTCGCCGGCGCCACCTCGTAGGTGGTGGCGAACGACTCGGTGGTCTCGCCGTAGTTCCAGCCCGCGCGGAAGGCCAGGATGTTGGCCTCGGCGATGTCCGGCTTCTTGGCGAACTTCTCCCGCAGGAACGCCTCGGTGCCCTCGGTCGGCCGGTGGTACATCCACGACAGCAGCCCGAGCGCGAACATGTTCTTGCACCGCTCGGCGTCCTTCTTGCCGAGGCCGGTGCCCTCCAGCGCGCCCTGGGTCAGGGTCGACATGGCGACCCGGTGCACCTGGAACGCCGACAGCGTGTCGTCCTCCAGCGGATCCGCGTCGTAGCCGACCTTGGTCAGGTTGCGCTTGGTGAACTCGTCGGTGTTGACAATGATCGTGCCGCCGTTGGGAACGTCACGCAGGTTCGCCTTGAGCGCGGCGGGGTTCATCACGACGAGGACGTCGGGGCGGTCGCCGGGGGTCAGGATGTCGTAGTCGGCGAAGTGCACCTGGAACGACGAGACGCCCGGGATCGTGCCCTGTGGCGCCCGGATCTCGGCGGGGAAGTTCGGCAGGGTGGCCAGGTCGTTGCCGAAGGCCGCGGCCTCCGAGGTGAAGCGGTCGCCGGTGAGCTGCATACCGTCGCCGGAGTCACCCGCGAACCGGATGACCACGCGGTCCAGCTTGGCGACTTCAGTGGGCCGGCTCGCCGACAGCACACCGTTGCCGTTCGTGCTCGTGCTCATGGGTCAGAGAATCCCTCTCTCCCGACAGGCTGCGTCCTCGTCGACACGTGGCCGGTGGGCACACTTCCGCCGATACCTCCACCTTACTTGTTGTTCTGTGACGAGAATCGGCGGTGTGATACCGGTTACCTGTAACTTACGGTAGCGTCTACTTCCGCGTGGTGATCGTGGCCTGCATCGACGCGAGCCGTTCTGCGAAGTCGGGGGAATTCAGCGACTTCAGCTGCGGTTCGATCTCGGTGTCCACTGCTCGGGAATGCTCGGCCATGGTCGAGGTTTGCCGCATCGAGAGCTTGGTCGCCAGCACGATCTCGCGCGGTGCGTTCGCCGCCGGTTCCGCCAGTTCCAGTGCCGCCTCCAGCAGGTCGTCGTGGTCGCCGTCCACGGTGCGCAACACCAGCCCGGCCGCCTCCGCCGCCGCGGCGTCGAGGGACTGGCCGAACAAGGTCATCGCCCGTGCCCGCTGGATACCCACCGCGCGCTGCAACATCCAGGTGAAACCGCCGCCGGGGTGCAGGCCGAGTTCGAGGAACCGCGGGATGAACTTCGCGCGCGGGCCGGCGAGGCGGGCGTCCGCCGCCAGCGCGAGGTTCAGCCCGGCACCGACGGCCGCGCCGCCGACCGCCGCGATCGTCGGCAGCGGCGACCGCGCTACCGAGAGGAAGCCCTCGTACACCGCGCGCAGACCCTCCTCCTGCGCGCTGCCCAGCGTCGTCAGGTCGGCTCCGGCGCAGAACGCCGGCGGAGTGCCGGTGACGACCAGCGCGTGCACGCCCTGGTCCTGCTCGGCCTCGGCCACGGCCGCGGCGAGGTCGGTGGAAAGCGCCAGGGTCAGCGAGTTCCGCCGCTGCGGGGCGTCGACGGTGATCACCGCGACCCTGCCGCGCCGCTCGGTCACGATGCGTTCGGTCATGCCCGCCATCATGTCGCGGGGTTGGGCGGGCGCTCAAGGAGCCGGGACAGCACGACCGTGGACACCGTGCGGTCGACGATCTCCAGCCCGCGCAGCCGCTCCAGCGCCGTTTCGAGCTGGTGGATGTCGGCGGCGCGCAGGTGCACGATGGCGTCCGCCGCGCCGGTGACCGTGTACGCGGCGACGACCTCGGGCAGCGGTTCCAGCCGCGCGCGGATGCGGGCCGGGGAGATGTTGCCGCGGCAGTGCACCTCGACGAACGCCTCGGTGCCCCGGCCCAGCGCCTCCGGGTCGACCACCGCGGTGAAGCCGCGCAACACCCCGGTTTCCAGCAACCGGTCGACCCGGCGTTTGACCGCGGGCGCGGACAGCCCGACGACCTTCCCGATCTCGGCGTAGCTGGCGCGTGCGTTCGTCACGAGGCACGAAACGATCTGCTGGTCGAGCGAGTTCACACGCAATGTTTAGCAGGTGGATGAGCAAGAAACAGCGATTGATTGTCCCTGAATCGAGACATACCGTGAGGTCATGACGACTCGGGTTCCGACCACCCGGCGGTACCTCATGTGCCCGCCCCGGTTCTTCGCCGTCGACTACGCGATCAACCCCTGGATGGACCCGACGCAACCGGTCAGCGCCGAGCGGGCGATGACGCAGTGGCGCGAGCTGCGGGACACGTATCGCCGTCTGGGGCACACGGTGGAGGAGATCGAGCCGCAGCCGGGGCTGCCGGACATGGTCTTCGCCGCCAACTCCGGGACCGTGATCGACGGCCGGGTGCTCGGCGCCCGCTTCCGCGCCCCGCAGCGCGCCGCCGAGGCCGAGCACTTCCGCCGCTGGTTCACCGAGCACGGTTACCGCGACGTCGTCATGCCGTCCTACGTCAACGAGGCCGAGGGCGACTTCGCGTGGACCGGGCGGATGCTGCTCGCCGGCACCGGGTTCCGCACCGATCCCGCCGCGCACGCCGAAGCGCAGGAGGTGCTCGGCGTGCCGGTGCTGTCGCTGCGGCTGACCGACCCGCGCTACTACCACCTCGACACCGCGTTGTTCGTGCTCAGCGAGGCGACCGACACCATGCCGGCGCACATCGCCTACTACCCGGAGGCGTTCTCGGCAGGCTCGCGCCGCGTCCTGGCGCGCCTGTTTCCGGACGCCGTGCTCGCCACCGCGGCGGACGCGGAGTGTTTCGGCCTCAACGGCGTCTCCGACGGGCGCAACGTCGTGCTGCCGCTGGAGGCGACGGACCTCGCCGAGCGGCTCGTGGTGCGCGGCTACGAACCGGTGCTCGTCGACATCTCCGAATTGCGCAAGGCGGGCGGCGGCCCGAAGTGCTGCACGCTGGAGATCCGCAAGTAGGGTCTCATTTCGAAGACGGTGGGACGAACCGGCCGCGGTGTTTGTAACAGGTCCTTCTCGTCTCCCGAATCAGGGGGCATGACCACCTGCCGACTCTGTGGCTCGACCCGGCTGGCGAGTGTCGTCGATCTCGGTGCGACTCCGCCGTGCGAGCTGTTCCTGACCGAAGCGCAACTCGACGAGTCGGAAAATACCTTTCCGTTGCACCTGCGGGTGTGCACGGATTGCTGGCTCGCGCAGATCCCGCCGTTGATCACACCGGAGGAAACATTCACCGAATACGCGTATTTCTCGTCGTATTCGGAATCCTGGGTGGACCACGCGGGCCGGTTCGTCGCGGGCGCGGTGGACCGGCTGGGCCTGGACGGCGGCTCGTTCGTCGTCGAGGTCGCCAGCAACGACGGGTATCTGCTCAAACACGTTGTGGCACAGGGCATCCGCTGCCTCGGGGTGGAGCCGTCGGTGAACGTCGGCCAGGCCGCCAGGGACGCGGGCGTGCCGACGCTGACCGCGTTCCTCGGACCGGAGACCGGCGCGGCGGTGCGGGCCGAGCACGGGCCGGCGAACCTGGTGGTGGCGAACAACGTCTACGCGCACATCCCGGACGTCATCGGCTTCACCAAGGGCCTGCGGGCGCTGGTCGCCGACGACGGCTGGGTGTCGATCGAGGTGCAGCACCTGCTGACGCTCATCGAGAAGACCCAGTACGACACGATCTACCACGAGCACTTCCAGTACTACACGGTGGCTTCGGCGCAGCGGGCGCTCGCCTCCGGCGGACTGTCCCTTGTGGACGTCGAGCTGCTGCCGACGCACGGCGGCTCGATCCGGCTGTGGGCCCGGCCGTCGGAGGCCGCGGGTGAGCCGAGCCAGCGCATGGTCGACGTGCTGGCCAGGGAGAAGGCCGCCGGTCTGCACGAGCTCTCCGGCTACACCGAGTTCGCCGCCCGGGTCGCCAAGGTGCGCCGCGACCTGCTGCGCTTCCTCGTCGACGCCGCCGACGACGGCCTGACCGTGGTCGGCTACGGCGCGCCGGGCAAGGGCAACACGCTGCTCAACCACTGCGGCATCCGGCCGGACCTGCTCGCCTACACGGTCGACCGCAACCCGTACAAGCACGGCCGGTTCACGCCGGGCACGCGAATCCCGATCCTGCCGCCGGAGCGCATCGCCGCGGACCGGCCCGACTACGTACTGGTCCTGCCGTGGAACCTGCGGGACGAACTGACCCAGCAGCTGTCCTACGTCGGGGAGTGGGGCGGCAAGCTCGTCTTCCCCATCCCCCGCCTGGAAATCGTCGAGGTGAACCCAACGTGAAGGTCGTCCTGTTCTGCGGCGGGTACGGGATGCGGATGCGCAACGGCACCGCTTCCGACGTGCCCAAGCCCATGGCCATGGTCGGTCCCCGGCCCCTGATCTGGCACGTCATGCGCTACTACGCGCACTTCGGGCACACCGAGTTCATCCTGTGCCTCGGCTACGGCGCCCACCACATCAAGGACTTCTTCCTCAACTACGAGGAGACCACGTCCAACGACTTCGTGCTGCGCGGCGGTAAGGCGGAACTGCTGTCCACCGACATTGCCGACTGGACGATCTCGTTCGTGCAGACCGGGATCGAGTCGCCGATCGGGGAACGGCTGCGCCGCGTGCGCGAGCACCTCGACGGTGACGAGATGTTCCTCGCCAACTACGCCGACGTGCTCACCGACGCGCCGCTGCCGTCGATGATCGAGCGGTTCGCGAAGTCCGAGGCCGGCGCGTCGATGATGGTCGTGCCGCCGCAGTCGTCGTTCCACTGCGTGGAGATGGACGAGGGCGGCCTGGTCGGTTCGATCACCGCGGTGAGCGAGATGCCGCTGTGGGAGAACGGCGGGTACTTCGTGCTGCGCCAGGAGGTGTTCGACCACATCCCGGAGAACGGCGACCTGGTCGCCGACGGGTGCGCCGAACTGGCCAAGCGCGGCCGCCTGCTGGCCTATCCGTACCGCGGCTTCTGGAAGCCGACGGACACCGTGAAGGAGCGCTACGCGCTGGACGAGGCCTACACGCGCGGGGTGCGCCCGTGGGCGCTGTGGGAGAAGGACCGAGTGCCGGCGTGATCGGACTGGTTCCGGAACGGCTCGAGCGGATCGTGGTGCTCGGCGCCCACTGCGACGACATCGCGATCGGCGCGGGCGGCACGCTGCTCACGCTGAGCCGCCCCGGCTTGCGGGTGGACGCGCTGGTGCTCTCCGGCGGCGGCACCGAGCGCGAGGACGAGGAACGGGCCGCGCTCGCGGCGTTCTGCCCCGGCGCGGACCTCGACGTGACCGTGCTGAAGATGCCGGACGGGCGGCTGCCCGCGCACTGGGACGAGGCCAAGAACGCGCTGGAGGAGCTGCGGGCGCGCACCGATCCGGACCTGATCCTCGCGCCGCGAACCGACGACGCGCACCAGGACCACCGCGGCCTGGCCGAGCTCGTGACCACCGCGTTCCGCGGTCACCTCACCCTCGGCTACGAGATCGTCAAGTGGGACGGCGACCTGACCACGCCGTCGGCCTACGTCCCGCTGCGTGACGAACTCGCCGAGAAAAAAGTGGAATTGCTGCAACAGCACTACGCCTCGCAGCGACATCGTCCTTGGTACGACCGGGAGGCGTTCCTCGGGCTGGCCCGCATTCGGGGGATCGAATGCCAGGCGCGGTACGCGGAGGCCTTCCACGTCAGGAAGCTGTGTCTCCGGGTGGAGGGTTGAGTCATGCGTGTGCTGCTGACCGGGCACAAGGGGTATCTGGGCACGGTGATGGCGCCGGTGCTCACCGCCGCGGGTCACGAGGTGACCGGGCTCGACTCCGGTCTTTTCGACGAGTGCGTGCTCGGCCCGAAGCCGCAGGACCCGCCGGGGCACCGGGTGGACCTGCGGGACGTCACACCCGCGCAGGTGTCCGGTGTGGACGCCGTGATCCACCTGGCGGCGCTGTCCAACGACCCGCTGGGCGCGCTCGCCCCCGAGCTGACCTACGAGATCAACCACAAGGCGGCCGTCCGGCTGGCGCGGCTCGCGAAGGACGCCGGGGTGTCCCGCTTCCTGTACGCGTCGACCTGTTCGGTGTACGGCGCCTCCGGCGGCGCGGACCTGGTCAACGAGGACGCCCCGTTGCGGCCAGTGACGCCGTACGCGGAGTCGAAGGTGCTGGTCGAGGACGACCTGCACGAGCTGGCCGACGACGACTTCTCCCCGGTCTACCTGCGCAACGCCACCGCGTTCGGCTTCTCCCCGCGGCTGCGCGCGGACATCGTGCTGAACAACCTGGTCGGGCACGCGTGCCTGTCCGGCGAGGTGCTGGTCCTCTCCGACGGCACGCCGTGGCGGCCCCTGGTGCACGCGAAGGACATCGCGCGGGCCTTCACCGCCGCGCTCGTCGCGCCCCGGGAAGCCGTGCACGACAAAGCCTTCAACATCGGCACCGAGCGGAACAACGTGACCGTCGCGGAGATCGCCGAGCAGGTCGTCGAGGCCGTGCCCGGCTCGCGGCTGCGGATCACCGGCGAAGCCGGCGCCGACCCGCGCTCCTACCGGGTCGACTTCTCCCGCTTCCGTGCGGCGGTCCCCGGCTTCACCTGCGAGTGGTCGGTCAAGGACGGCGCGGTCGAGCTGGTCGAGGCCTACCAGCGGCACGGGCTCACCCACCGCTCGTTCGAGCAGAGCTTCATCCGGCTCGCCCGGCTCAAGCAGCACCGCGAGGACGGCGCGGTCGACGACACCCTGCGGTTCGTGTGATGCGTGACGGGGCCTGGATGCACGCGCTGGTGGAGCGGTTGTACCCGCTCTGCCGCAGCATCACGGGCGACGGCGTCCGCGCCACGCTGGACATCATCGGCGAGCACATCCCGCTGGACCGGCACGAGGTGCCCACCGGCACGCAGGTCTTCGACTGGACCGTGCCGCAGGAGTGGAACATCCGGGACGCCTGGATCGCCGACGCCGACGGCAAGCGCGTGGTCGACTTCGCCGAGTCGAACCTGCACGTCGTCGGCTACAGCGTGCCGGTCTCGGCGACGATGAGCCTGGCGGAGCTGCGGCCGCACCTGCACACGCTGCCGGATCGCCCGTCCTGGGTCCCGTACCGCACCAGCTACTACTCGCCGGCCTGGGGTTTCTGTCTCGCGCAGGAGACGCTGGACGCGCTCCCGGAGGGCGACTACGAGGTCCGGATCGACTCCACGCTGGCCGACGGGCACCTCAGCTATGGCGAGCACGTGGTGCCGGGGCAGGTCGCCGACGAGGTGATCGTGTCCTGCCACATCTGTCACCCGTCGCTGGCCAACGACAACCTGGCCGGCGTCGCGGTCGCGATCGCGGTCGCCAAGTCGCTGGTGAACCCCTGGTACACCTACCGGTTCCTGTTCATGCCGGGCACGATCGGCGCGATCACCTGGCTGGCGCGCAACGACGTCGACCGGGTCAAGCACGGGGTCGTGCTCGCCTGCGCGGGCGACCGGGGCGACCTGACGTACAAGCGCAGTCGCCGGGGCGACGCGGAGATCGACCGCGTGCTGGCGCACGTGCTGCGCGACCGTCCACACCGGATCTTGGACTTCTCGCCGTACGGCTACGACGAGCGGCAGTTCTGCTCGCCCGGGTTCAACCTCGGCGTCGGCTCGCTCACCCGGACCCCGTACGCCGGCTACCCGGAGTACCACACCTCGGCGGACAACCCGGACTTCGTGTCACCCGCGGCGATGGAGGACACGCTCGCCGTGCTGCGCGAGGCGTTCGCCGTGCTGGACCGCAACCGCCGCTACACGAACCTGAGCCCGTACGGCGAGCCGCAGCTGGGCAAACGCGGGCTCTACGACTCGCTCGGCGGCCGCAGTGACGCCAAGCAGGCCCAGATGGCGATGCTGTGGGTCCTGAACCTCTCCGACGGCGACCACGACCTGCTCGACATCACCCGCCGGTCCGGCCTGGAGTTCGACGCGGTCGCCGCGGCGGCCGACGCCCTCCGTGACGCCGGTTTGGTGGCGGGGTGATCGCATGACGACCACCGGCCGCCACCGCAAATCGGGCGCGAAGCCTTCCGGGCTGCGCGCGATGGCCGGGCGGCTGTCGTGGGGCCTCGGCGACCAGGCCGTGTCGAGCCTGACGAACTTCGCGGTCGGTATCTACGTCGCGCGCGAGCTGGGCGTCACGGCGTTCGGCATCTTCAGCCTCGCCTGGGTCACCTACGGCGTTCTGATCAACATCTCCCGTGGCCTGGCGACCGATCCGCTGATGGTGCGCTTCAGCGGCGTCGGCACCGGGGTGTGGCGGGCGGCGGTGGCCCGGTCGTCGGCGACCGCGCTGGCCGTGGGCGCGCTGGCGGGCCTGCTGAGCGTGGTGTTCGGGATCGTGGTGGGTGGGAGCCTCGGGCCCGCGTTCGTCGCGCTGGGTGTCATCCTGCCCGCGCTGCTGCTGCAGGACAGCTGGCGGTTCGCGTTCTTTGCCTCCGGCGAGGGGCAGAAGGCGTTCGTCAACGACACGCTGTGGGGCGTCGCGATGATCCCCGCGATGGTGCTGGCCGACCTGCACGGCAGCGTCGTCGCGTTCCTGCTGGCCTGGGGTGGCGCGGCCGCGGTCGCCGCCGGGTACGGCTACCTGCAGACGGGTCTGCGGCCGAGCCTCGACGGGGTGCGGTCGTGGCTGCACGACCAGCGTGACCTGGGCCCGCGCTACCTGGTGGAGAACGTCAGCAACAGCGGTGGCTCGCAGATCCGGATGTACGGCCTCGGTGCGATCGCCGGGGTGGCGGCGGTCGGCACGGTGCGCGGTGGCGAGCTGCTGCTCGGCCCGTTCCTCGCGGTGCTGATGGGCCTGGCGTTCGTCGCGGTGCCCGAGGCGGCCAGGGTGGTGCGCCGCAACGTGCGGCGGCTGAGGACGTTCTGCCTGGTCCTGGGCGGGGGCCAGGCGCTCGCCGCGCTGCTGTGGGGCGGCGCGCTGCTGCTCGTGCTGAACGACCGTCTCGGTGAACTCGTGCTCGGCGACGTCTGGCACACCGCCGAGGCGATGATCATCCCGGCCACCCTGTCCGTCGTTAACGCGAGCTTCATCACCGGCGCCGCGACCGGCCTGCGGGCGCTCGGCGCGGCCAAGCGCAGCATGCGGTGCCAGCTCGTCGCGTCCGCGCTCTACGTGATCGGCGGCCTGTCCGGTGCGGCGATCGGCGGCGCCGTCGGGTCCGGCTGGGGCGTCGCGTGCGCCACCTTCGCCGGTGCGTTCGTGTGGTGGAGCCAGTTGCACGTCGCAATCCGCGAGCACGTTCCCGAGGAAGCGAGGACCCCATGACGACCGCACCGAGGCTGAGCATCGGCCTGCCCGTCTACAACGGGGAGAACTACGTCGCCGAAGCCATCGACAACCTGCTCGCCCAGACCTTCGCCGACTTCGAGCTGATCATCTCCGACAACGCCTCCACCGACGGCACCCAGGAGATCTGCGAGAAGTATGCCGCGAAGGACGAGCGCATCCGCTACCTGCGGCAGCCGCGCAACATCGGCGCCGCGCCCAACCACAACTTCGTGGTGCAGGCGGCGCGGGGCGAGTTCTTCAAGTGGGCGGCGCACGACGACCTGTTCGCGCCGGAGCTGCTGGCGAAGTGCGTCCAGGCGCTCGACCGGCACCCGGAAGCGGCGCTCGCGCACTCGTACATGGCGATCGTGGACGAGCGGGGCGAGGTCATCGAGAACTACGACTACGGCCTGGCCACCGATTCGCCGGACGCGGCGGTCCGGTTCCGCAGCCTGATGTTCACCGAGGGCGGCGACGACTTCTACGGCGTGATCCGCACCTCGGTGATGCGGCGGATCGCCCCGCACGACAGCTACCACAACGCCGGCCGGAAGCTGGTCGGCGAACTCGCCCTATACGGCACGTTCGTGCAGGTCCCGGAGGTCATGTTCTTCCGCCGCGAGCACCCCGGCCGCGGCGACAACCTGGGCTCGGTGCAGAAGGTCTGCGCGAACCTGGACCCGCGCCGGACGGGGCAGTCGAAGGCGCGGTTGTTCGCCGAATACCTGGCCGGGTACGTCACCGCGATCCGGCGCGCGCCGCTGTCGTCGAGCGAGCGGCTGCGTTGCTACGGCGTGCTCGGCGAGTGGCTCGGTGGCAAGCCGCTGCGGAAGGTGGGTCTGCTTTCGTGACGCGTATCGGGTTCTTCGGCATCCTCGGTTCGGGCAACCTGGGCAACGACGGATCGCTCGACGCCGTAATGACTTATGTGCGAGAGCGATATCCCGACGCGGAGCTGGGTTTCCTGGCGATGGGCCCCGAGCAGCTCACCGCGCGGTACGGCGCGCCGGCGACGCACCTGCAGTGGTACGAGCCGCACGCGGGTGACGCGACGGGCCTGCGGGCCGCGGGGCTGAAGGTGCTGGGCAAGCTGCTGGACCCGTTCCGGACCTGGGCCTGGGTGCGCAACTACGACGTGGTGATCGTGCCCGGGATGGGCGTGCTGGAGGCGACGCTGCCGCTGCGGCCGTGGGCGCTGCCGTACTCGCTGTTCTGGCTCGGCGCCACCGCGCGGCTCACTGGCACCAGGGTCGCGCTCGTCAGCGTCGGCGCCGACGTGGTGCGCAAACGTGCCACCCGGTGGGTCATCACACGCGCCGCGCGGCTGGCGCACTACCGCTCCTACCGGGACGAACACTCGCGCCAGGCCATGGCGCGCATGGGTGTCGATGTGAGCGCGGACGCCGTCTTCCCCGACCTCGCGTTCGGGCTGGCCGATCCGGAGCCGCGGCCCTCCACCGGGGCCGTCGGGGTCGGGGTGATGGCCTTCCACGGCGGCAACGACGACCGGGCCCGCGCGGACGACATCAACCGCGCGTACCTGTCCACGGTGAAGCGGTTCGTGCGCCTGCTGGCCGACGAGGGCCGTCCGATCCGGCTGTTCACCGGCGACGTCGCCGACGACGAGGTGCCCGCGGAGATCATCGCCACGGTGCCGGGCGCGGACATCACCGCCGAACCGCTGACCTCGCTGCAGGACCTCATGCGCCGGATGGCCGAGGTCGACGTCGTCGTCGCCACCCGCTACCACAACGTGTTGTGCGCGTTGAAGACCGCGAAGCCGACGATCTCGCTGGGCTACGCGCGCAAGAACGACGTGCTGATGTCCGCGATGGGCCTCGGCGAGTTCTGCCAGTCCGCGCGGGAGCCCGACTTCGACCGGCTCGTGGCGCAGTTCCGCGAGCTGGAGGACCGGCGCGAGGAGCTGACCGCGGTCCTCAAGGAACGCAATCGTGTGATGAGCGAGCGGCTGGAGCGCCAGTTCGCCATCATGTCCGAATCCGTCGTCGAAGGGAGCCGGACGTGAAGGCCGTTCCGGTACCCGGCATCGCCGGGGCCTGGTTGTTCGAACCGACACCGCACGTGGACGCGCGCGGGTTCTTCTCGCGCACGTTCGACCGCGAGGTCGTCGCGTCCGTCGGCATCGACCCGGACGGCTTCGCGCAGGACAGCCTGTCCCGGTCGGTCAAGGGCGTGGTCCGCGGCATGCACCTGCGCTCCGGCGCCGGCGAGTCCAAACTGGTCCGCTGCTCCTACGGCGAGGTGTTCGACGTCGTGGTCGACCTGCGGCCGGGCTCGCCGACCTTCCGCAACACCGAGTACTTCCGGCTCTCTGGGGACACTCAGGTCACCGTGTACGTGCCGGCGGGCTGCGCGCACGGCTTCCAGGCGCTCACCGAGCCCGCCGACGTCTCCTACCGCATCGACCGGCCGCACGACCCGTCCGAGGACGTCACCATCGCCTTCGACGACCCCGACCTGGCCATCCCGTGGCCGCTGCCGGTGACCCTGACCTCCGACCGCGACCGAAGCGCGCCCTCGCTCGCCGAAGTCCTGAGAACCCTGAGGTGACAGTCATGGACGCGCAGATCCTGCCCAGGTCCACCGAGGTCAACGAGCGTCTGCACCAGATCGTCCCCGGCGGCGCGCACACCTACGCCAAGGGGGAGGACCAGTACCCCGAGGGGCTGGCGCCGGTGATTTCACACGGCCGCGGCGCGCACGTGTGGGACATCGACGGCAACTCCTACATCGAGTACGGCTCCGGCCTGCGCGCGGTGAGCCTCGGGCACGCGCACCCGCGGGTGGTCGAGGCCGCGCGGCGCGAGTTGGACCGCGGCAGCAACTTCGTGCGGCCGTCCATCGTCGAGCTGGCCGCGGCGGAGAAGTTCCTGGCGACCGTGCCGACCGCGGAGATGGTCAAGTTCGCCAAGAACGGTTCGGACGTCACCACCGCCGCGGTGCGGCTCGCGCGTGCGGCGACCGGGCGCCCGGTGGTCGCGATCTGCGCCGACCACCCGTTCTTCTCCACCGACGACTGGTTCATCGGCACCACCGGCATGCCGGCCGGGATCCCGCCGCAGATCACCGGACTGACCGTGCGCTTCCCGTACGGCGACCTGGCCGCGACCGAGGAGATCCTGCGGAACCACGACGTCGCGTGCCTGATCATGGAGGCCGCGACCGGCGTCGAGCCGCCGCCGGGGTACCTGGAGGGGATGCGCGCGCTGGCCGACCGGTACGGCGTGGTGCTGGTCTTCGACGAGATGATCACCGGTTTCCGGTGGTCGGAGGCGGGCGCGCAGGGCTACTACGGGGTGACGCCGGACCTGTCGACGTTCGGCAAGGCCCTCGGCAACGGGTTCGCGGTGTCCGCGCTGGCGGGCAAGCGGGAGCTGATGGAGCTGGGCGGGTTGCGGCACTCCCGCGAGCGGGTGTTCCTGCTGTCCACCACGCACGGCGCGGAGACGCACTCGCTGGCCGCCGCGATGGCCGTGATGGACACCTACGTCGAGGAGGGCATCTCGGCCCGGCTGCACGCCCTCGGCGAGCGGCTGGCGTCCGGCGTCCGGGACGTGGCGGCGGCGATGGGCGTCGGCGAGCACGTCGTGGTGCGCGGCCGGGCGAGCAACCTGGTGTTCGGCACGCTCGACGAGCAGCTGCGGCCGTCCCAGCCGTACCGGACGCTGTTCCTGCGCCAGCTGGTCGCCGGCGGCGTGCTCGGGCCGTCGTTCGTGGTGAGCAGCGCGCTGACCGAGGCCGACATCGACCGGACGGTGGACGTGGTCGCCCAGGCCTGCGCGGTGTACCGGAAGGCGCTGGACGTCGAGGACCCGACGCCGTGGATCGGCGGCCGGTCGGTCAAGCCGGTGTTCCGGCCCTACGCTTGACGCGGTCGAGCAGCCAGGCCGTCACGGGCACGACGACGAGCGCGACGCAGAAGCCGCCGAGCGTGTCCGTCGGGTAGTGCACGACCATGCCGAACTGCGCCCAGGCCTCGGCGGCGCCCGCGGTGACCGCGGCGTAGAGCACGACCGCCGTGGCCGCAGGTGGGCGCAGCCGCAGCCGGTCGGCCAGGACGAACGCGAACACCAGGACCATCGCCGTCACGATCGCGGTGTGCCCGCTGGGGAACGACAGGTGCGGGCCGTTGATCGTCCGCCCCACCACGGGTTTCAGCAGCGTCGTGACGGCCACCGACAGACCGGGCCCGAGCACGGCGAGCAGCGCGGTGCGCCGGTGCCCGAGCACCAGGCACAGCACGACCAGCGCGGCCACCAGTAGGCCCGCGCCCGCCGGTTCGCCCGCGAAGTCCAGGCCCTTGGCGGTCACCCGCTGCGCCGACGGGTACGGGATCGCGCCGCCTGACGCGTCCAGGATCCAGCGGTCGAGAGCGCTCGCCGAGCCGGCGCCCGCGACGCGGACGGCCAGCACCGCGACGATCACCGCGGCCGGGATCGCGAGCGCCAGCAGCGGGCGCCGCAGGGCGTCGGGCAGGGCGGTTCGCGTGGGCAGCACGGCGGTGGTCACCGTTGGGAGTCGGTCCCGCCGCGGGGTTCGTTTCGCCGTAACAGGGGAATGATCATCGGCGACTGGCAGGTGAAGCCGCCAGCTCCGGGAGGGCCGCCATGCGCGTACGGGCATCCGACATCTCGGCTCGCACCATCGGTGACGAGACGATCGTGCTCAGCCTGTCGACCTCGAAGTACTTCACCATCACCGGTGTCGGCACGCGGCTGTTCGAGCTGCTCGCCGAGGACCGCTCGCTCGACGACCTGGTCGGCGCGATCACCAGCGAGTACGAGATCGACGCGGACACCGCGCGCCGCGACATCGAGGCGTTCCTCGGCAGGCTCCGCGATGCCGAGCTCCTCCACTGAGGCGCCGCCGCGGCTGTCCACACTGGACATCGCGGCCGGACGCCCGCTGGGAGCCGCGCCGTTCCCGCTCGGCGAGCCGGCGGATCCGGTGCTCGCGCTGCGGAACGCGCTGCGACCCGCGTTGCTGCGCGAGCCGTGCGTCATCGCCTTCTCCGGTGGGCGGGATTCGTCGGTGCTGCTGGCGGTCGCCGCGGACCTCGCCGCGCGCGAGGGGGTCGCGCCGCCGATCGCGCTCACCTTCCGCTACCCCGGCGACCCGGCCGCCGACGAGTCGGCCTGGCAGGAGTCGGTGATCCGGCACGTCGGCGTCGGCAGCTGGGTGCGCCGCGACATCGGTGAGGAGCTGGACCTGATCGGGCCGCTCGTGCAGCCGGTGCTGCGGGCGCGCGGCCCGGTCTACCCGGCCGCGCTGGGCAACACGATGCTGCTTGCGTCGCACGCGCCGGGCGGCAGCCTGGTGACCGGCAACGCCGGGGACGAGGTGCTCGGCGGGCACCGGCTCGGGACGCTGCGTGCGGTGGCGCGCCGTCGCGGCCGCGGGATGACCGCGGCGGACTGGGCGCGGTTCGGGGTGTGCGCGGCGCCCGGGTTCGCGCGCCGCGAGGTGGCCCGCCGGTCCGTCCCGATGCCGTGGCTGCGGCCGGACCTGCGGCGCGTGGTCTGGCGTGAGGCCGCGGACCGCCCGCTGCGGTGGGAGACCAGCGTGCGGACGGCGTTGGCGACGCGCGCGTACGAGGTGGGTTTCCGGACGCGGGCCGACGCCGCGGCGGAGTACGACTGCGAGCTGGTCGAGCCGTTCGCCGATCCGTCCTTTGTGGCGTCCTACGCGGCTGGGCGACCGATGACCCGCGCGGCGGGGACCCGGCTGGTGGCGGACGGGCTGCTGCCGGAGGAGGTTCTGCAGCGGCGGGACAAGGCGCGGTTCAACGCGTCCCGGTTCGGCCCGCGGTCGCGGGAGTTCGCGCGAAACTGGGGCGGCAGCGGCGTCGACGGCGCACTGGTCGACCCGGACGCGCTGCGCGCCGCGTGGCTCGCCGACGAGCCGCCCGCGGCCACGGCGATGCTGCTGCAGCAGGCGTGGCTGGCGACATGAGGAGGCGGCGGCTGGCGTGGGAGGTGCTGCGCGCGCTCCCGGCGATGGTGCGGATCGAGCTCAGCCTGCGGCGCGCCGACCTGCGGGAAACCTGCCGACGGCTCGGAGTGCGGTGCGACCTGACCAGCGCCGCGCCGCCCGCCGACGAGTCGCCCGTGCTGCCGCGGTGGTCGCGGGCGCCGATCCGGGCCTCGTACTTCGTGGTGTCGCGGTGGCCTGCCGGCGACACCTGCCTGCGGCAGTGCCTGCTGATCGGCCACCGGTTGCGGACACTGGAACCGGTGCTGCGGATCGGCGTGCGGCGCGAGGCCGACGGCCGGTTCTCCGCGCACTCCTGGCTGGAGATCGACGGCAGGGCGCTCGACCCCACGGCGGGGCGGTACGCGGTACTCGGATCGGCGGGGTGACCACAATGGACTTCACGTACCGGGCGCACGGGCTGACCGTGTGGAGCGACGTCGAGCTGGCGCTGCCCGCCGGGGACGGCGGCGAGCCGGACCTGGTGCTGCGCCGGGGCGCCGACCGGGAGGTGCCGCGCGCGGCGCTGCCCGGGCGGTGCCTGGCCGAGCTGGCGAAACCGGACGGGCGGGTGTTCTACACGCTCGCCACGGACGGCGACCGGACGGTGCTGCGCTATCCGGGACTGTGCGAGTTCGCCGGCGATCCGTTGTTGCGTGAGGTGACCTACCACCTGGACCCGGCGGCCGACCACGGGTTGCTGACCGTGCTCGCGACGGGCGCGCTGCTGGCCGTGCACCTGACGCTGAACTCGCACCTCGTGCTGCACGCGAGCGCGGTGCGGGCAGGCGAGCGGGCGCTGGCGTTCGTCGGCGCGTCCGGGATGGGGAAGTCCACCCTGGCCGCGGCGTTGTGCGGGCACGGGTGCGACCTGGTGGCCGACGACGTGCTGCGGGTGGACCCCGGCGGGCTCGTGCACCCGGGGAGCACGGAGAACCGGCTGCGGATGGCGGCGCGGGGCCTAGCCGAGGGAGCCGCCGCGGCGGACGTGCGGCCCACCGCGGATGGGCGGCTGGCCCTGCGGTCGCCGGTGTACGCGGACGCGTTGCCGTTGGCGGCGTGCGTGATCCCGCGGCCGAGCCGGTCCGCTGTGGACGTTTCCGTCGAGCGGCTCACCGGGACGCGGGCGTTCCTGCGGATGAGCCAGTTCCCGCGCGTGCTCGGCTGGCGCGATCCGGCCGTGATGGACTTCGCGTTCCAGGGTCTGGCCGATCTGGTCGCGCAGGTCCCGGTGTACGAGGCGACCGTGCCGTGGGGACCACCGTTCCGCGACCAGGTGCTCGCGGACCTGCTGTCAGCGGTAGGCCGCTGACTGGAGGCGGTACAGCTCGGCGTACTGGCCGGCGCGCGCCATCAGCTCGTCGTGCGTGCCGCACTCCACCACGCGGCCCGCGTCGAGCACGTAGATCCGGTCGGCCATGCGGGTGCTGGAAAAGCGGTGCGAGATCAGCAGCGCGGCCCGCCCGCCCAGCATCGCCCGGACGTCGGCGAACAGTTCGTGCTCCGCGCGCGGGTCGAGCGCCGCGGCGGGCTCGTCCAGCACCACCAGCGACGTGTCCCGGTAGAGCGCCCGCGCCAGCGCCACCCGCTGCCACTGCCCGCCGGACAGGTCGGAACCCTCGTCCAGGTCCCGGCCGAGCATCGTGTCCAGGCCGTGCGGCAGCTCGCGCGTCACGCCGAGGACACCCGCGCGCCGGGCGGCGTCGTGCACCGACTCCTCGTCGCCCGGCCGGTCGCCGTCGCTGATCGTGATGTTGTCGCGCAGCGTCATCTGGTACCGCACGAAGTCCTGGAAGATCACCGTCACCGAGGCGCGGATGTCGGCGGGCGGGGCGTCCGCGCCGTCCCAGCGGCGCGTGCCGAGGTCCGGGTCGTACAGTCCGGCGACGATCTTGGCCAGCGTCGTCTTGCCGGAACCGTTCTCGCCGACCAGCGCGACCACCTCGCCCGCGCCGATCTCGATGTCCACCGCGTCGACCGCGGGCCGCTCCTGCTCGGGGTAGCGGAAACTGATGTCCCGCAACACGATTCCCTGCCGCAGCGGCCGCTTCTCCCCGGCGGCGGGCGACGGCGGGGCGGAGGCGACGAACCGCTCCAGGTCGGCCAGGAACGGCGCCGATTCGAGCAGCCCGCCGATCGAGGTGAACAGCGTGCCGAGCTGGCTGCTCAGCAACCGCACGGCGATCGCGGCCGCGCCCGCGGCAGGCAGGTCGATGCGGCCGCTGCGCACCAGGCCGATGATCGCCAGCAGCGCGGCCGTCAGCGACAGCGCGACGCCGATCGTGGTGAGACCGGCGATCAGCTGCCGCCGCCGGACCTGTTGCCGCAGCTGGACGTTGATGCCGGCGTTCAGCTCGCGGTGGCGCTCGCGCAGCGGCTTCGTCGAATGGAACGCCCGCAACTCCGCCGCGTACGGGCGTTGGGTGAGCAGCTGCCGCAGATAGTTGCGTCGGCGGAACAGCGGGGTCAGCCGGTGGGCGAACGCGAACTCGGTGCGGCTGGCCCACCGCGCGAGCAGCACCGCGGGCAGCCCGGCGGCGAGCAGGATCGGCACCAGCAGCGGTTCGACGCCGATCAGCACCGCCGACATCGTGACCACGCCCAGCAGGCTGCCGGTCAGGCCGAGCAGCGCGGTGGTCACCGCGAATGGCCGGGTGAGCGCGTTCTGCTGGACGCGTTCCAGAGACGTGGCGAACCCGGCGGACTCGTAGGTCACCAGGTCGGCGCGTGCCGTCGTGTCCAGCACCCGGTCCCACACCCGCTGCGAGACGCGCTCGCCGAGCAGCCGGTGCTGCTGGGTCTGCAGGGCGCTGACCGAGCCGGTCAGCGCCGTCATGAACGCCAGCGCCAGCAACGAAACGGTGAGCCCGAAGCGCGCGCTCTCCGGTTGCAGCAACGCGTCGAAGGTGAGCTTGCTCGCCGCGACCACGCCGAGCGCGCCGACGGCGCCGATGATCTGGTAGATCGCCGCGGTCACGGTGCCGAACCGGTCGGCCGCGGCGACCTCGCGCGTCGCGGCCGCGATCAGCCGTGGCGTGGCCGCCGAAGCCCGCGCGATGCCTGTGATCCCCACCGTCGAATCGTACCGCCGGGAAAACGTATTCCAAGAATTGTGGCGGTACCGGTTGGACAACGTCACCAGTACATTCGGCGAGTGGTTGTAACGGCTTGGCGCAATCAGGCGAATCCCGATCGAGGTCCTTGGGTTCTCGCTCGTCGACGATTAACGGAAAGGAGTGACATGAAGAAAGAGTACGCCGCCCCGGGCATCGAGGACATCGGCTCGTTGTCCGAGCTCACGCTCGGTCAGTCGTCGGGAAGCCGGCTCGACGCCGATTTCGCCGCCGGCACCATCTTCGGGGACCTGACCTTTTCGTGACCCCGGTTTTCCCGTTCCTGCCAGTGGCGGGGGGAGGTGAACACATGCGCGAGCCCTACACCACCCCGGAAATCACCCTGTTGGGTTCGGTGACGGACTTGACACAGGCGAACCTGTTTGGTTCTTCGCCGGACAACCTCACGTGGGCGATCCCGATTCTCGGCGACAACGACGCCTACTCGTGATGCGTTTCCCGGTCACGGGCCCGGCGGTCGGCCGCCGGGCCCGTGACCACCTGTCCACGTCCGCCGACTGTCCGGAAGTGAGCACCCGGTGACCCTGTACACAATGGACCGGCTGGAGATCGCGGGTGGCTGGATCAACGGGTACGACCTCATCCCGCTGCCGCTGGGCGATCCCGGCGAGCCGCGACGGGTGCTGGACCGGATGCTGCTCGGCCACCTGAACCGCACACCGTGCCTGGTCGCCTTTTCCGGTGGCCGGGACTCCTCCGCGTTGCTGGCCGCGGCGGTGGCGCTGGCCCGGCGCGAAGGGCTGCCGCTGCCGGTGCCGATCACGTTGCGTTATCCGGCCGCGCCCGAGTCGGACGAGACCGCGTGGCAGGACGCCGTGCTCACGCACCTCGGTGTCACCGAACGGATCGTGCTGACCGTGGACGACGAGCACGACCCGGTCGGGCCCATCGCGGCGGCGGTGCTGCGGCGGCACGGGCTGGTGTGGCCGCCGAACTTCGCACCGACCTGGCGGATGATGGACGCGGCCCGCGGCGGGGTGCTGCTGACCGGCGAGGGCGGCGACGAGGTGTTCGGGCTGAAGCGGATCACGCCGTTGACGAAGGTGCTCAAGGCGCGGGGCCGGGTGCGGGCGAGCGTGTTCCCGGATGCGGCGCGTGCGCTGGCCCCGGCGCGGGTGCGGCGGCGGGCGGCGCTGCGCAACCGGCACCAGCGGCCGTGGCTGCGGCCTGCCGCGGCGGAGTTGCTCGCCGAACTGGACGCGGCCGACGCGGCGGCGTACGAGCTGCACGCCGGCCGCCACGCGTGGCAGTTCACGACGCGGCGGTGCGCGCGGCTGGGTTACCAGAGCGTGCGCACGCTGGGGTCCGAACTGGACTGCCGGTACGTGCAGACGTTCGCGGAGCCGGACTTCGTGGCGGCGATCGCGCGGGCCGCCGGGTTCTGGGGATGGAGCGGGCGGACGGCCACGATGCGCGACGTGTTCGGCGACCTGCTGCCCCGGGAGGTCCTGGAACGCCGGACGAAGGCGACCTTCACGGGCGCGGTGTTCACCGAACGGACGCGGGCGTTCGCGCGGGAGTGGACCGGCCGCGGGGTGGACCACGAGCTGGTGGATGCGCAGGCGCTGCGGGACGGGTGGTTGTCGGCGAGGCCGCCCGCGCCGTCGATGACGTTGTTGCAGCAGGCTTGGCTGGCGACGGCCCGGTAGGTGGTGCGGGCGGGTTGCGGCGCCGGCCCGCGCGGCATGGCGGGACGTCGCTGCAGCAGGCTTGGCTGGCGACGGCCCGGTAGGTGGTGGTGCGGGTGCGCCGGGCCGCGGGGCGTGCTGTGACGTTGCCGCAGCACGCTTGACTGGCCTCGGCGCGGTGGATGGTGCGGGCGGGTTGCCGCGTCGGGCCGCGGGTCCTGCTGTGGCGTTGCCGCAGCGGGCTTGGCTCGCGACGGTCCGTCGGGTGGTGCCGGTGAGGGCGCGGCTGGTGCCGGGGGCCGGCGTTCCCGCGGGGGTGGACCGGCTGCCGGCCCCGGGTCCTGCTCTGGCGTTTCCGCAGCGGGCCTGGCTGGCCACCGTCCGGTAGGTGGTATCGACAAGTCCTGGTTGTCCGCACCACGCGCGGATCATGCTGGGGACGTGGAACGGAACGAACTCGCGGACTTCCTCCGGCGTCGCCGGGCGCTGCTTCAGCCTGCGGACGTCGGGGTGCCGTCGGGCGGGCGGCGCCGGACGCCGGGGCTCCGCCGCTTCGAGGTCGCCCAGCTCGCCGGCATGTCGCCGGACTACTACGCCCGCCTGGAGCAGGGCCGCGGCCCCCGACCGTCGGCCGCCGTGCTCACCGCGCTGACCCGCGCGCTGCGGCTGACCGTCGACGAGCGCGACCACCTTTTCCGGCTCGCCGGCCACCAGGCCCCGCCGCGCACCGGCGGTGACGAGCACGTCAGCCGCGGCCTCCTCCGGCTGCTGGACGGGCTCACGGGCCTGCCCGCGCTGATCGCCACCGACCTGAACGTCGTGCTCGCCCAGAACGCGATGGCCGACGCGCTGCTCGGGGAGCAGACCCGCTTCCGGGGCCTGGCCCGCAGCTGCACCTACCGGTGGTTCACCGACCCGGCGATGCGCGAGCGCCACCCCGCCGAGGACCACGACCACGAAAGCCACGCGCAGGTCGACGACCTGCGCGCCACCCTCGCGGCCCGCCCGTCCGATCCGGCGGCCCGCCAACTGGTCGAGGCGCTGCGGGCGGAGAGCGCCGAGTTCGCCGGGCTCTGGGCGCGGCACGACGTCGCCGTCCGCCGCAGCGACCGCAAGCGCATCCGGCACCCCGCGATCGGCCTCGTCGAGCTGGACTTCGACGTGCTGGCGACGGCCCGGCAGGACCAGCGCCTGATCGTGTACTCACCCGCGCCGGGCAGCGCCGCGGTGTCCCAGCTGGAGCTGCTGGCCGTGCTCGGCCAGGAGACCTTCACCACCCGAGGAGAAGCATGACCGCCCACCGGATCGCCGCCCTGCTCACCGCCGCCCTCCTCACCGCAGGCGTCCCGGCGAGCGCCGACACCGGCGGCACCCGCCTGGCCGACGTGCGCGTCCTCGCCCACTTCGACCGGGCCGCGGGCCAGGCCGCCGAGAGCATCGCACCGGAACCCGGCGGCGGTGCGGTCATCGGCATGATCCCCGCCCGGCAGGTGGTGCGGGTCGCGCCGGACGGAGCCGTCCGGGTGCTCGTCACGATGCCGCTCCCACCGGACGGCGGCGGCACCACGCCGGTCGTCGGGACCCCCGTGGTCACCGGGGTGGCCCGCTCGGGCCGCGGTGACGTGTACTTCCTCTACTCCGCGGGACAGGGCGGGCTGACCGGGATCTGGCAGGTCCGCGCCGGGACGCCCCGGCTCGTCGTGCCGCTCCCCGCCGACACCATGCCGAACGCGCTGGTCATCGACGGCGACCGCTTCCTGATCACCGACTCGGCGGGCGGGCGCATCTGGCAGGCCCCGCTGCGTGGCGGCGCGGCAACCGTGTGGTCGGCGGACCGCGCACTGGCGCCGGACGGCTTCTTCGGCGTCAACGGCCTGAAGGTCCATGACGGCGCCGTCTGGGCGAGCAACTCCGACCGGGGCACCATCGTCCGCATCCCGCTGACCGGCGGCGCCGCCGAGGTCCGGGCCACCGGGCTCGCGGGCATCGACGACTTCGACTTCACCGGCCGGGGCGACGAGATCCTCGCCGCGATCAACCAGGACAGCAAGCTCGTGCGGGTGGGCGCGGACGGCTCCCGGGAAACCCTGCTCGACGCCGGGGACGGCATGCGGGGCACCACGGCCGTCGTGGTGCGGGGGAGCCGGGTCTACGTGACCAACGGCGCCAACCTGGTGGGCGACGACTCGAACCTGCTGGTCGCGCGGCTGCGGCGCTGACCATCAGCGCGTCCCGGTCGGCGAGCCCTTCCGAACCTCGCGCAGCGCGTAGGTGAAGCGGCTCAACGGGTTCCGGTGCCGGTCCGCCGTGTAGTCCGCGTCCGGGAAGACCAGAGCACGCAGGTACGCCGGCTTGTCGCGCCACGGCAGGACCCGCAGGGTGGCCACGGCCTGCGCCGCGAACGTCTTGTCCGGCGTCGTGTGCAACCCCAGCCACGATTCGTCCCGCGGCGACGGCACGTAGGCCACCGCCCAGCGCGCGAGCGGGCCGGGGACCTTGATCCCCAGCAGGCGCACCGTGTCGGCCACCGCGGCGGCGACCACGGCCTCCGCGCCCCACGACCCGGCCAGCGCCAGCACCGGCCCCGGATCCACCACCCGCAGCATCTCCGCCACGTCCCGCAGCGACCCGAGCCGCAGCGGCCAGTCGCCGAGGGCCGCGTGGTAGCAGGCGTGCAGGAACCGGTTCGGCGGCGACAGCGCCCGCACCGCGCGACCACCGATGAAGAACTCCTGCCCGGCATCCCACACCGCGTCCAGGTCGACCCGCCGCCCCCACGGCCCGAGCACGAAGGTGCGGTGCAGGTCCAGCTCGTACCCGGCGGGCGGGCGCAACGTCATGCCCTTGTCGAAGCGCCGGTCGAACCCGGGCCGCGGCTCGGCGAGCGTGCGCTGGAACCCGGCCGTCGCCAGCACCGCGACGGTCCGGTCGATGTCCGCCGCACGCACCATCACATCCAGGTCGTTGAAGGACCGCAGAGCCGGATCGGGGTAGTCCAGGTGTGCCACCGCCGTGCCCTTGAGCACCCGCGCCTCGATGCCCGCCCCGTCCAGCAGGTCCAGGATCCGCAGCAGCTCGTGCTCCAGCACCAGCACGCGCATCTGGTTGGTGGCGTGCGCGGACTTCACCTCGCGTGCCTGCTCAGCGGTCGCCGGGAACGCGCCCGCGGTGATCGCCGCCGTCAGCAACCCCGTCATCCGGTGCTTCCGCGCCGCCGCGAGCAGCCCCGGCCACTCCTCGGCGGCCACCGGCTCCGCCGGGAACGCCCGGTCGCTCCCCGGCAGGCGGTACGCCGCCGCGGCGAGCAGCGCCGCCGGGTACTCGCTCTCCGCGCACAACCTGCGTCCCATCCGCCCTCCGCTCATCGTCCCGGGCGGCCGTCGAACGTGCTGCCCGCGTCCTGGTGGTACGGCGCCCCGGTCCACTGCGGAACCGGCACCGTCGTGCTCATGTCCGGGACCGTGAACCGCCACGGCCCGGTGTAGGTGTTGTCGTGCCAGCGGTTGCCCGCCGCGAACACGATGTGCCGCTGGATCACGTCGCCCTGGTACGGCGACCACTCCGGCGAGCTGCCGTAGTTGGACAGCAGCGCCATCCGCCCGCAGAACTCGACCGGGCAGCCGCCGTCGACCGCGGCCGGGTCGAACCGGAAGGTGTTGCCGTGGATCTCCAGGTCCGAGGTCCACCACCGGCAGTCGGTGTAGAGCGGTTCGCGGGTGATCGCGGGCGGCGAGCAGGCCGAGGTGTTCTCCGGGCCGACGATCAGCGTGCAGTCGGAGGTGGTCGACGCGGACGAGTTGCAGAACCGGTCCGCGTTGGCCCAGGCCACCACTCCGCCCCAGTTGTTCTCCAGCAGGTTCCCGGTGACCTCGATCTTCGCGGTGCGGGCCGGGATCCGCGCGTCGCCGTCGGCCTCGGACAGGTAGATCGCGCCGGTCGGGAACGGGTCGCGCTCGCCGGCGAACTCGCGTCCGGTGCGCCACGCGTTGTCCCGCAACGTGTTGCCGCGGATCACCGCGTTGTACGAGATCTCGTAGAAGATGCCAGTGCCGTCGTTGTCCTCGATGAGGTTGCCCTCGATGAGGAAGTCGTTGTTGTTCGTGTCGGCCCACACCGCGGTGCCGCGGTTGCTGTGGATCCAGTTGTTCCGCACGTCGGCGCCGTTGACCGCCCAGAACTTCATCGCGCCGGTGCAGCCGCAGCCGGGCAGCTGCGTCTCCCAGTCCTCGGTGTTGTTGCCGGTGAACTCGTTGCCCTCGACGACGAGACCGGTGATGCGGTTGCCGGACTGGTAGGCGTTCAGGCCGTACTGGCCGTTGTCCGCCAGGCAGTTCCCGGCGATGCGGTTGCGTGCGCCCGCCATCAGCGCCGCGCCGCGGTTGCGGGTCAGGATGTTGTGCTCGACGGTCCAGCCGTCGCCGGAGTCGTGGTTCACCACGCCCTCGTCGCGGGGCGCGGCGAAGTTGCGGATCGTCAGGTGCCGGATCGTGACGCCGGTGGCGCGGCCGGTGATGGCGTACCGGTTGTCGCGGTTGCCGTCCAGCACCGCGCCGGGCCCGCCGAGCAGCGTCGCGCCCGCGCCGGGGCTGATCTGCGAGTACTCGCCCGGCGCGAGCGTGTGTACCCCGGGCGCGAACCAGTACGTCGCGCCCGGCGTGCTGAAGTCGAAGCCCGCGTTGCTGCCCGCCGGGACGACCACCGCGCCGGGCGGCGGCGAAGCAGGCCCGGTCAGCGCCGGGCTGCCGCAGACGGCGGCCGGCGGTGCGGGGGGAGCGGCGGGGGCGCCCTGCGCGGTCGGAACCACGGCCGGCGGGCCGGGATCGGGCGCGACGGCCGCGACGACGCCGGCGAGTGCGAGGACGCCGGCGGCCCCGAGCGCGAGCGGGAACGCCCGGCTCCTCGTGGTCATCCCCGCCCCCGTCCGTCAAGGTGTTCGTCTACGGAAGTCGTCGGGGCGAAAAGCGCCGTTACCCGCCGGCGTTCACACGATCGGCTACTCGATCGATCGCCAGCGCGGCGGCGACCACCACGGCCAGGGACGTGCAGAACCCGCCGATCGTGTCGGTGAGGTAGTGGACCCGGGAGGCGGTCTGCGACCACGACATCGCCGCGCCGCACAGCACCGCGAGGCCGAAGACCAGCGGCAGCCCCGCGCGACCGAGCCGGAACCGGTCCACGAGCAGCAGCCCGACGACCATCCCGAGCGACGTGATCAGTGCGGTGTGCCCGCTGGGGTAGGACAGGTGGTCGCCGTTGATGGTCCGGTCCACGACGGGTTTCACCACGGTGGTGAGCACGCCGGTCGCGGCGGGCCCGGCGACGGCGAGCAGCGCGAGGCGACGGCGGCGCGTGGCGAAGCAGATCGCGGCGACGACCACGACCAGCCCGGCGGCCCACGCCGGATCACCCGCGGTCCCGACGGCCCACGAGATGTCGAACGACAACGACGGCTCGCGCACGCTGTCCCGCAACGCCTCGTACGCGCGCTGGTCGAGCACGGAGCCGGCGCCGTCACCGGTGAACAGCACGCCGAGCGCGACCGCCACCACCCCCGCGACAACGGCGGCAGCCGCCAGCGGGGCCCGCAGCACGGGCGGGACGGCGGGCCGCGGGACGTTCGTCTGCTCCACGTGGGGAAGTCGCCGCCAAGCGACGGATTGTTTCCACCCGGCAGGCGGAAATGGTGAGCCGAATGCATCACACGCCATTGTCGTAACGTGGTTCAACGACCTTCCGACTTGTCCGCCGGGGAATGTGGAAGGGGTAATCATGGCTGTCGCTGTTCGTCTGGGTAAATCCGCTGGGAAAACGAAGGCCCGGCGCTGGATCGTCTTCGTGTTGTGGGCTTTCGTGGCCGCCGCCATCGCGGTCCGGTTGTCGGTGATGTTCGCGCAGCCGATCCGGCCCGGGGAGTCCTTCCGGGGCGCGGAGGGGTACTTCCTCGACTTCCGGGACACGGTCTGGACTCCTGGCCGTGACCTGCTCAGCGGCGGGAACCCGTACGATCCCGACACCTACCTCGCGACGTACCCGTGGGCGCTGCCGATGTCGCTCTACACGCCGGCCTGGCTGACCCTCGCGGTTCCACTCGCGCCACTCCCTTACCTTTTTTCGGTCGCCCTTTTCCAAGTCCTGTCGATCGGTGTCGCTGTTGTGATGTTGCGGATTCTGGCGAAATGGTCGATGCCGCACTTGGCCGATTTCGCGGTTCCGCTCGGCCTGCTCTGGTGCAACATCTGGTATCCCGGTCGCGGCGCGATTTCCGTGCAACTGGGCAGCCTCCTCGGCGTGCTCGGCGCGGTGCTGATCCTCCGCTCACTGGCAACCGCGAAGCCAGGCGCCGGCTGGGGTGTCGCGCTGGTCCTGATCAAGGTGCAGTTCGGCGTGTTCGCCCTGGCCGCGGCCGTCGGCGGGCGGCTGCGATCGGCCTGGCGCGGCGTGCTGTGGCTGGCTGTGGCGTCGGTTCCGGTGGTGGTCGCGTGCACCATCGCCGCCGGCGGTCCCGCCGGCTTCGTGCGGTCGGTTCTGCGTGACCTCGCGGTGCTGAGTTCCGATGTGGCGCCGACCGGGTTGAGCAACCCCGTCCAGCGGCGCTTCGACCTGCTCGGGCAGCTCGCGCGCTGGGGTCTGACCGAGCCGCCCGCGTGGCTGCAGATCGCGGTTCCGCTGCTGGCGGTCGTGGCCGTCGTGTTCGTGGTGCGCGCCACCAGGCGGCCGTTGGCGGTGGCCGCGGGGATCACGACGGCGATGCTCATCGGCTTCTACCACGCGCCGTATGACCTGCTGGTGCTCTTCGTGCCGGTTGCGCTGGGGATCGGCATGGCGGTGCGCGGTGAGCTGACCCGCACGGCGGACCGCGTCGCGGTGGGCGCGCTCACCCTCGTCGTGCTGCACCTGCACACTGTTTCGACGAAGCTGATCCCCGGTTTCGACGTGCGGCTCGCGGACGCCGTCGATCTGCTGCTCGTCGCTGTCGGTCTTGCCGCGGCGCTGGTCAGCTCCAGATGTCGCGGTGCACGTTGAAGATGATCCGGGACCCCAGCCGCTCCAGTTTGATCGGTAGTTCCGTCATCGTGGCGAGCCGGGCGCGCACCGCCTGCTGGTGCTCCAGCGGGCAGCTGACCAGCAGGAACCCGCCGCCGCCCGCGCCGGTCACCTTCGCCCCGCTCGCGCCCGCCGACAGCGCCGCGTCGACGGCCTCGTCGATCTGCTGGTTGGACACCCCGGACGCGAGCGAGCGCTTGGCCTCCCAGCTCTTGCGCAGCGCGGTGCCCAGCGCGGACAGCTCGCCGCCGCGCAAGCCGTCCGCCGCCTCTCCCGCGAGGTCGCGCAGCTGCCCCAGCTGGGCGAGCTTGTTCCCGACGTTCGCGTTCTGCTCGCCGAGGATCTTGTCGGCGCTGCGGGTGATGCCGGTGAAGAACAACATCAGCTCGTCCTGCAGCTTCCGCCAGTCCGCGCGCGGCAGGTCGATCTGCTCGACCCCGACCGCGTCGCCCGGCCCGAACTGCAGGTCGCACAACCCGCCGAAGGCGGCCGCGTACTGGTCCTGCTTGCCGATCGGCTTGCGGCACCGGTCGATCTCGATCGCGCACGCCCGGTCGGCCAGCTCCTCGGCCGTCACCTGCCTGCCCTGGTAGGCGAACAACGCGTGCAGCAGGCCCACCGTCACCGAGGACGACGACCCGAGCCCGGACCCGGCCGACGGGATGTCGGCGAGCGTGGTGATCTCCACGCCGCTGCGCACCCCGGTCATGTGCATGGCCTCGCGCACCAGCTCGTGCTCGAGGTCCTCGACGCGGGAGACGATCTCCTTGCGCGAGTAGTTGACGTAGATCTCGTCGTCGAAGCGCTGCTTGACCACGACGTAGACGTACTTGTCGATGGCCGCGTTGAGCACCCGGCCGCCGTGTTCGCGGTAGTAGCTGGGCAGATCGGTCCCGCCACCGACGAGCCCGATGCGCAGCGGGGTCTGGGTGATGATCACGATGCTCGCCTGCCTTGCCAGACTTCGCGCGCCCTGGCCAGGGCCGCGGGGGTGCCGATGTCGAGGAACCAGGAGTCGCCGAGGGAGACCGCGCGAGCGTGCCCGACGAGCGCGGGCAGCAGGTCGTAGCCGATGTCCCGGGGCGGCGGGCCGATCAGGTCGAGCACGGCGGGGGAGAACGCGTACATCCCCGCGTTGGCCAGGTCGCCCGGCGGGTCGACTGGCTTTTCCACGAACCCCGTCACCAGACCGTCGGCAACCGTGAGGATCCCGCACTGGGTCGGATCGGGCGCCCGGAACACCGACAACGTCGCGATCGCCCCGCCCGCGCGGTGCGCCTCGATCAGCACCCGGAGGTCGAAGTCGGTCAGGTTGTCGGCGTTGAGCGCCAGGAACATCTCCTCGCCCGCGACGAAGTCCCGGTTCGCCGACAGGGTGCCCGCGCTGCCGAGCAGTTCCGGCTCCTCGGCGGTGCACACGAGCGGGCCGCCCCGCCGCTCGGCCAGGTGCGCCCACACCAGCGGTGCGAGGTGGTGCAGGTTGACCAGCACCTCGTCCACCCCAGCGGCTTCGAGCGCGTCCAGCCAGATGTCCAGCATCGGCCGCCCGCCGATCTCGACGAGGCACTTGGGCGTGTGGTCGGTCAGGGGCCGCAACCGCGTCCCCAGCCCGGCCGCGAGCAGGAACGCCTTCACGACCCCGCCTTGCGCACCACGCCGAGCGAGCGCATCTTCGCGTCGGCCTCGGCGAGGATTTCCTCCAGGCCCGGCATGTCCCGCAACCACGCGGCGTACTCGGCGACCGAGTCTGCCGGGGTCCGCTTCGGGGACCAGCCCAGCTGCTTGAGCGCGTCGACGTCGGAGAGGATGTGCCGGGTGTCGCCGAAGCGGTACTCGCCGCTGATCCGGCCCGGCCGGTCCGATCCGTACTGCCGGCGCACCACCTCGGCGAACTCCTGGGTGGTGTACCCGGTCCCGCCGCCGACGCTGAACACCCGCCCCGCCGCGCGGTCGTCGGCGAGCACCAGCACGTTCGCGTCGACGACGTCGTGGATGTTGACATAGTCGCGGATGTTCTGCCCGTCCTCGTACAGCGTCGGCGCGCCGCCCAGCAGGTAGTGCAGGTTGAAGATGCGGCACGCGCCGGAGTAGGCGTTGTAGACCGACTGCCGCGGGCCCTGCACGATGCTGTAGCGCAGGGCGACGGTCGGGATGCCGTAACGGCGCCCGAGGTTGACCGCCACGACCTCCTCGCCGTGCTTGGACATGCCGTAGGCGTTCTGCGGGTTGGCGATGCGCTCCGGCGTCGGCAGCACCTCGATCGGCTCGCCGCACACCGCGCAGCCGATGTCCCAGCGCCCGGCCCGCAGCGCGGACTCCGGGCGCATGTCCGGGGTCTGCTCGCCGTGCACCGCGCACCGGTACAGCCCTTCGCCCATCGCCGCCTGCGAGGACGCCACGACGATCCGCTGCAGGTCGAGCTTCTCGGCGACCGCGATCTCGTAGATCATCGCGGTCGAGGTGACGTTGACGTCGGTGAACTTCGCGAAGTCCGGCAGGTAGTCCTGGTAGGCGGCGAAGTGGTAGACCGCGTCCACGCGGCGCAGCAGGTTGCGCATCAGGTCGCGGTTGCGCACGTCGCCCTCGTAGAACTCCACGCCGGGCGTGAGGTGGTTCGGCCTGCCGTCGCGGTGCACCGGCGCGGCCAGCACGTCCAGCACGACCACGTCGTGCCCCAGTTCGACGAGCCGGTCGCAGGTGTGCGAGCCGATGAAGCCGGCGCCGCCGGTGACCAGGACCCTCATCGAGCGTGCACCTCCCGGTACACGTCGAGCGTCCGCGCGGCGGTGGCCGCCCAGGTGAACTCGCCCGCGCGTTCCGGTCCGCGGGCGCGCAGCCGCTCGCCCTCCGGGCCGCAGGCCTTGACGATCTGGTCGGCGATCGAGTCGGCGTCCTTCGGGTCGGCCAGCAGTGCCGCCCCGCCCGCGGTCTCCGGCATCGCCGTGACGTTCGAGGTGACCACCGGGCACGCCGAGGCCATGGCCTCCAGGATCGGCAGGCCGAACGTCTCGTTGTGCGACGGGTACACGAACACGTCCGCGGCGCGGTAGAAGTGCACGGTCTCCTCCAGCGGCACCCCGCCCACCCACACGATGTCGTCCGCCACGCCGAGCCGTGCGGCCAGCGCCTTGAGCTCGCCGACGTACTCGACGTCCCGGCCGGGTCCGACGACGACCAGCCGCCTGCCGCCGAGGTCGGACTTCGCCGCGGCGAACGCCCGGATCAGGCCTTCGCAGTTCTTGTACGGCCACAGCGACGACACGAACAACACGAAGTTCTCGCGCACCCCGTACCGCTTCGCGACGTGCGCGAACGCCTCGTCCCGGTCGCCGGGGTTGAACAGCTCGTGGTCCACCGCCTCCGGGATGAGCCGGATCTTCGCCGGATCCACCTTCAGGTACTGCTGCACCTCGTCCACCAGGCTGCGTGAGTTGAGGATGATCGCGTCGGCCAGCCGCGCGGTGCGCGGGTAGCTCAGCTGGCGGTACAGCCGCGCGGGCGGTGAGATCGCGTGCGGTGTCGTGTACGCGTGCAGTGTCTTGATGTGCACCACGAGTTTCGGCGCCGACTTCACGATCGGCGCCATCAACGTGTTCAGCACGTCGATCCCGCTCAGCGGCAGCCGCAGCGGCGAGTACAGGTGCTCCGACAGCGTGCGCAGGTTGCGCTTCTCGTTGGACCACGGGTAGGTGATGTAACCGACGCTGCGGCCGTAGTCGTGTGTCGGCCGCGACTTCGGGCTCACCATCAGGTGGAACGACTCGCCGTCGCGGAGCAGCCGGGTCATCTCGGGGATGACCCGGGTCCAGAACCAGTGCGCGCCCGACGGGTTGAACGGGTCGTCGGTGAGCAGGTTGATCGCGACGCGCATGCGGTCAGAATGTCTGCGAGACAACGGCATCTGGGGTCATCCTCGACTGTCGGACGTACTGGGCCAGCAGGTGCATGCACGCCTGGTGGGCGTCTTCCACGACGCCGTAGTTGGCGGAGTCGACGTGGATGGAGACCTCGGCCCGGCGGCGGGCCGGCCCGCCCGCGAAACCGGTGAGCGCGATCGTCGGCATTTCGTGCGCCGCCGCCCAGTCCAGTGCCCGCACGATGTTCGGCGAGCGGCCCGAGGACGAGATGACGATCAGCACGTCGCCCGGCCGCGCCTGGGACTGCAGCTGGTACTCGAAGACGTGCTCGTAGCCGAGATCGTTGGCGATCGCGCTGAACAGCTCCACGTTGGTGCTCAGGCTCTGCACGCGCGTCGTGACGCCGGTGCCGTTGCGCACGCCCTTCACGTGGTCGCACTGCAGGTGGTTGGCGATCGACGCGGATCCGCCGTTGCCGCAGGCGAACACGGCCACATCGCGGTCGTAGGCGGCGTTCAGGATCTTCGCCGCGCGGCTGACCTGCTCCAGGTCCACGGTGGCGAAGGCGCGCGCCAGTTCGGCGACGTAGGCGCCGCCGTAGGAGTCGGCCCGGTGGAACTTCGCGGCCGGGAACTTGGGCGCCTTCTGCTGCTCCGGCGCCGGTGCGGTGTCGCCGCCGAGGATGAACCGCACGGCGGCGGCGAGGTCGGGGAACGTGTCCACACCCATCACGGCCGAGCCGGGCGGCCCGACGTGCAGCGGTTTCGCGCCGACGGCCCGCGCGAGCCCGACGTCGGCCGGGCTGTCCCCGACCACCCAGGACGCGGACAGGTCCAGGTCGAGCGCTTCCGCCGCGGCCAGCGCCATGCCCGGCCCCGGCTTGCGGTCGGCGCTGCGCCGGGCGAACGCCTCCACGATGCCGTCCGGGTGGTAGGGGCAGAACAGCCACAGGTCGACGTGCGCGCCGTGCCGCGCCATCTCGGCGATCATGTGCTTGTGGACCTGCTCCACGTCAGCGATGCCGTAGTACCCGCGGGCGACGCCGGCCTGGTTGGTCACCACGGCGACCGGGACGCCGGCCCGGTTGAGCGCGGCGATCGCCGCGATGGACCCGTCGATGAACTCGACCCGGTCGACGGAGCCGACATACCCGCTGTCGACGATGATCGTGCCGTCGCGATCGAGCAGAACCCCTGGCTGGCTCACGGTTCGACCACCTCTCTGCGATGTCTTGAGGTCGCGCGCGGGCGCTGGTCCGTTACGGGCGCGGCGCTCACCGCGGTACCGTCCTTTGTGGAGTACCGGCGAGCAGGCCGGCCGCGACCGCCAGGTGCAGCAGGTACGGCGACGCGTCCCCGAGGCCGGCTTCGGTGTAGGAGGCCGCGAGGCAGTACGTGATCAGGAACAACGCGCACGCACGCCCCGGCGACGGTGGGCGGGCGATGGCCACCACGACGAGCGTCACCAGGAACAACACGACGATCGTGGCGCCCAGGTAGCCCTGCTCGTGGTAGACGGCCAGCCAGCTGTTGTCGATGGGCAGGCCGTCGAAGGACTTGTTGGACAGCCCGGTGCCGAAGATCTCTTCGAACCAGGTGCGCGGGGCGGACAGCAGCCGCTCCCACACCTTCGCACGGCCGGTGAGGTTGCCGAAGTTCTCCGCGTCCTGGCCGCGCAGGACCCAGGTCTGCAGCAGGGGCCCGAGCAGGACGGCGCCGATCCCGGCCACGGCGATGCCCCAGGCGAACGCCTTGCGGGCGCGGCCGCTGGTGAGCCACATCGACAGCATCGCGACCACGAGCCCGGAGACCAGGCCGAGGGTCGCGGTGCGGGTGTGGGTCAGCACGAGCAGGACGATCGCCGGGCCGGCGACCATGACCACGCTGCGCGCGTCGGTGAGCCTGTTGATCCACAGCAGCACGGCCAGCCCGGCGACGATCGCGGCGTACTGCCCGATCTGCGTCGGGGTCAGCGGCCACAGCACGCCGGTGAGCCTGCCGTCGTTGAGTTCGGGCATGGCCAGACCGGGCGAGATCACCAGGCCGACGGCGACGGAGACCAGCAGCACGGTCAGCACCCTGATGTGCTGGCGGACGAACCAGATCGAGCCGTTCATCCACGGGCTGATCAGCCACAACGTCCCGACGAACAACCCGAGCCTGGCGCACCGGAACAGCGAGCCGAAGCCGGACTCCATGCGCACGCTGCTCGCGAAGCTCGCGACCAGCAGCAGGCTGAGCAGCACCAGGAACGCGCTGGGCCGGATCTTCACGCGCGGGTTGAGGATCAGGGCGAGCGCGAACGCGATGCCGACCGCGCTCATCGTGAGGGCCTGGGTGACCGGGCGCGGGATCGGGATGAGCGCCGAGACGCCCTGGGTGGCGAGGGTGTTGAAGATCATCAGGGCCCAGATCGCGCCCAGGATCCGGAAGGTGCGCGGGCTTCGGGCGACGTCGTCCTCGTCGAGTGTCCGCGGCCGGATGCCGGTGAGGCTCATCACTTGCCGCCCCCCACCGCGAAGGTGCTGCCCGCGTCCTGCCGGTAGACCGGGCCCTGCCACTCGATCTGCTCGACCAGCCTGCTCGCGTCGTGCGCGACGAAGGTCCACGGCCCCAGGTAGGTGTTGCCGTACCAGCGGTTGTTCTGGTCGAAGGTGATGGCCTGCGGGACCACGTCGCCCTGGTACGGCGACCAGTCCGGCGAGCTGCCGTAGTTGGACAGCAACGCCATCCGGGCGCACATCGCCTGGCAGCCGATGTTCCGCGGGTTCACCTCGAACCGGTTGCCGTGGACCTGCACGTTCTGCGTCTTCCAGCGGCAGTCGCCGTGCAGCGGGTCGGTGTCGATGCCCGGCGGGGCGCACTTCGCGACGTCGCCGACGACGAGCGTGCAGGTGCCGGTGGAGGTGTTGGCGGGGCTGTTGCAGAACCGGTCCGCGTTCTCCCACAGCGTGACCCCGCCCCAGTTGTCCTGGAGCTCGTTGTCGTGGATGTCGATCCGGTCGGTGCGGGCGGGCACGCGCGCGTCGCCGCCGGACTCGGAGATGTAGACCGCCGCGGACGGGAAGTTGTCGTCGCGGTCGACGAACTCGCGCCCGCTGACCAGGTTGTTGCGCTTCAGCGTGTTGCCGCGGATGGTCGCGTTGTAGCTGGTCTCGTAGAAGATCGCGGCGCCGTCGTTGTTCTCGATGAGGTTGTTCTCGATGAGGAAGTCGTTGTTGTTGGTGTCCGCCCAGATGCCCGGCCCGCGGTTGTCGTGGATCCAGTTGCCGCGGATGTCGGCGCCGTCGACCTCCCAGAACTTCATCGCGCCGGTGCAGCCGCAGCCGTCGGCGTACTTGCTCTCCACGTCGTCGGCGTTGTTGCCGACGAACTCGTTGCCTTCCAGCACGATGTCGGTGACATCGCCGCAGCAGGCGTTGAGCCCGTACTGCCCGTTGTCCTTCAGGCAGTTGCCCGTCATCACCTGGCGTGCGCCTGCCATCATCGCGGCGCCGCGGTTGTCGGTGAGCAGGTTCGACCGGATGACCCAGCCCGCGCCGGAGTCGTGGTTGACCACGCCCTCGTTGTCCGGCGCGTCGAACCCGGTCACCGTGAGGTGCTCGATGGTCACCCCGCTCGCCTTGCCGGTGAAGGCGTAGCGGTTCGTGTCGCGCCCGTCGACGACCGCTCCGGGGGCGCCGGTGTAGGTGTCACCGTCCTTCGGCATGACCTGGTCGAACTCGTTGGTGCCGAGCGTGTGCGTGCCCGGCTGCAGCCAGAACGTCGTGCCCGGCGGGCTGGCCTTCGTCTTGGCCTGGAGGTCGCCGGGCACGGCCGCGTCGACGACGACCGCGCCTGCGGGTGGCTCCGCGGGGCCGGGCGGCAGGTTGCCGCACGCCCCGGAACCCGCCAGCGTCGCGGTGGTGTCCGCCGGTTCCGGGCTGGGGGTGCACGCGAGCGCGGCCAGTGGCGCCAGGACGCCGAGGAACACCGCCACCCAGCGGGCTCGTGTCGTCGTTGGTGCGGGCACGGCGGGCAACCTCCGGCTAGTCGGCGAAGCGCAGCAGTGTGGTGAGCGGGCCGGCACGCCCGGTGAGCCCACTGCCGATCAGGGTCGTGGCCGGTTCGCGGCGGCCGTAGCCGGGCGAGTACCAGCCGAGCGGCGGATCGGTCTGACCGCGGTGCGCGGTCCAGGTGAGCCCCGCGGGCAGGTCGAGGATCGCCGCCCGGTCGCGGCCGCCCGCGGTCCACGTCAGCACCGCCGCGTTGCCGGTCAGCTCGGCGCTCACCCGCGGTCCGAGGTGGAACGCGAGCCGCGCCGGGTGGTGCCGGACGTCGGTGATCTCGTCGGTGATCCGCAGTTCCCGTTCGGCCGGGTCGAGCTCGACCGTGCGCCGGTGCACGGCGGGCCGGTAGCCGTCGTGCTCGGCGGACCACCGCGGCACGCCGCCGCCGGGGCGGGACAGCACCCGGGTGCGTGCGTGCCGCGTCCACAGGAACGGGCCGCCCGACGTGGACTGGTCGGTGTCGTCCAGTTGCACCGTGTTGTGGCCGAGCGTGGACCGGAAGTACGCCCGCCACCTGGGTTCGCCGTGGTAGCAGTAGGTCCCCGGGTCGGCGAGGATGTCGACGCCGTCGTGCCGCACCTCGACCGACAACGCGTCGGCGTGCGCGTGGGCGGCGATGGACAGGAACCCGTGCGGGCCGCCGTCGCAGCGGCACCAGATCTCGCTGTGGCCGTCCTGGGGCGTGGTGCGCAGCAGCGTCAGCCCGGCGTCGGCGAAGTGGTCCGGCCGCGTGCGTGGCCGGTCCGCGGCCTCGAACCGGCGGGCGAGCGCGGTGAGCAGCGGCGTGCGGGCGTCCCCACCGCGCGGGCTCGGCCACCAGTCCAGCCGTCCGAACAGGACGTCCCCGGTGGCCAGCAGCGACGACCACCGGTTGACACCGGCACCGTCGAGAACGAGCCCGTGCCCGTCGTCGCTGTCGCCCTGCCGCGGCGGGTGCAGCCGCACGTCGACGACGGCCGCGAGCGCGTCGGTCATCCGCAGCAGCGTCCGCCGCAGCGAGTCCGGCGCCGCCGGGCCGGCCTCGATCGCCGCGGCCAGGCCCAGTTCGAGGACCAGGCCGTGGTATTCGGTGGCCAGCTCCCGGTTCAGGCCCGAGCCGAACGTGTTGGCCGCGAGGTGCTCGTCCAGCGAGCGCAGCGCGGCGGACCGCCAGCCGGCCGACTCGGGGAACCACGGGAACGCGCAGGAGGCGGCCAGCTGCCCGGCCGCCTCGGCGACGACGTGGTTGTTGGCCGACGACCCGCGGCTGGGGAAGGTCGCGAGCCACCGCTGGTGGTGCCAGATCTGGTGCAGCGCCTCGGGGTTGTCCTCGAACAACCCGGGCGCGCCGGGCCAGCCGTCGAGCAGCCGCCGCACCCACACCCAGGACAGCAGCCGGATGCCCAGTTCGATCCCGCTGACCCAGTGCACGCTCGTCATCGGCGCGTTCGCCGCCCACCACGACTTCAGGTGGTCGGCGACCCGCTCGGCGTAGCGGTCCTCGCCGGTCAGCGCGTACGCGGTGGCCAGCACGGTGAGGTGCTGGTGCCGCGACGGCTCCCAGATCTGCTTGATGTCGCCGACGACGTCCTCGTGCCGGTACGGGATGTCGAAGGCGAAGGTGTCGGTAGGCGCGTGCCGCCCGGTCTTCGGGTCGAACGACCAGTCCGGGCTCACCATGTCGTGCCGCCGCAGGCCGAAGTACTCGGCGCGGCCGTCGAGCAGCCGGTCCGCGGTCTCCAGCACGCGTGCCCGCGCGTCCGCCGGGACCTGCACGGCCTCAGGCAGCACGGCGGTGAACCGTCGGTCGGGCAGCGGAGCGGACGCCTTGGGCAGCGCGCGCCGCAGCCTGCGCCGGTTCAGCACGTCCGCCGCGCGCCCGGCGACCTCACGCGGGCCCATCCGGGAGAGCCGCCGCAGGTACCAGGCGGGGTCCGTCATGACGGGGTCCCGATCTTGACCGGCACGCCCGTGGCCAGGCTGGTCTGCACCGCGAGCGTGGCGAGCGTGGTCGCGACCAGCGACTCCAGCGGCACCGGCATCGGCCCGCCCGAGGTGACCGCGGTGACGAACGCGTCCAGCTCGGCGTGCTGCCCCTTGTCGCGGCCCTTCGGCAGGCGCGAGCTGGTCCACCGCTTGCGCCCGTACACCGAGGCTCGCGCGAAGTCGTCGAACTTCAGCACCTTGCCGTCGGCGACGACGTCCAGCGTCTCCTTGGCGAAGCTGGTCGAACCGCTGGTGGCGTAGCTGATCGTCGCGGTCGAGCCGTCCGGGTACCGCAGCACGACCTGCAGGTCCTGCTGGTCCGGCGTGGCGCACGCGTAGACCGACACTGGGTCCGCGCCGAGCAGCCAGCTCACGGTGTCGATGAAGTGCCCGCCCTCGCCGGCGAACCGGGTGCCCTCCGAACCGGCCTGGTTGTACCAGCTGCCGTGCTCCAGGCGGCCCGCGTTCACCAGGTACCGCACCGACGCCGCGCCGATGCGCCTGCCGAACCGGCCGGTGGCCTCGTGCAGCAGCGGCGCGAACCGGCGGTTGAACCCGACCTGCAGCCGGTCGTTGCCGGACTCCTCGATCGCGCCGAGCACCTTGCCCAGCTCGGCTTCGCTGAGCGCCAGCGGCTTCTCCACGAACACCGCCTTGCCCGCCAGCAGCGCGCGGCGGGTCAGCTCGGCGTGCGAGCTGTGCCGGGTCACCACGAACACCGCGTCGATCTCCGGGTCGGCGAGTGTGGCGTCCACGTCGGTGGTGGCCTCGGCGAACCCGAACTTCCGCTTGGCGTTCGCGCCCGACAGCGCGGACGTGGTGACGACTCGGCGCAGCTCGACGTCCTCCCGTTCGGCCAGGTGCGGCAGCAGCATCGAGGACGCGTAGTTACCCGCGCCGATGAACGCCGTGCGCACCTTGCCCATCCGCTGCGACGTGCGGATCGGCTCGCGCTTCGGGACTTCCGCGACGAGGGCGGGCTCGTCCTGGCCGGTCTCGACGTCCGGATAGCGGAACAGGACGGCCACGGCCTTCAGCTCGCCCTCGTTGAGCCTGCGGTAGGTCTCCACGGCGGTCGAGAAGTCCGCGACGTGCGAGACCAGCGGCTCGACATCGACCCGCCCGCGGGCGATCAGGTCGAGGAAGCACTCCAGGTTGCGCCGCTCGGTCCAGCGCACGTAACCGATCGGGTAGTCGCGGCCGTCCAGCTCGTACTCCGGGTCGTACCGGCCGGGACCGTACGAGCGGGAGAACCGGACGTCGAGTTCCTTTTCGTAGTAGGCGTTCCACGGCAGGTCGAGCCGGCACTTGCCGATGTCGACCACGCGGCCGCGGTCGCGCGCGAGCTTCGCGGCCAGCTCGACCGGCTCGTTCGTGCTGCCACCCGCGGCGAGATACACCTGGTCGACGCCGTGCCCGCCGGTCAGCTCACCGACCGCGATCTCCACGTCCCCGGAACCGGGGTGCCCGCACACCGACGCGCCGAGCCGTTCGGCCAGCTTGCACCGCTCCTGGTCCGGGTCCACGCCGACCACCCGCACGCCGGACGCGGCCAGCAGCTGCACGACCAGCTGCCCGATCAGGCCCAGCCCGATGACCAGCGCGACGTCGCCGAGCTGCGGTTCGCCGCGCCGGACGCCCTGCATGGCGATCGCGCCGACGGTGGCGAACGACGCGTGCCGCGGCGCGACCCCGGCGGGCACCCGCGTGTAGAGGTTCTTCGGCACCCAGTTCAGCTCGGAGTGCAGCGCGTGCTCGTTGCCCGCGCAGGCGACCAGGTCGCCCACATCGATGGTGCCTTCCAACCCGGGCCCGACCTCCTCGACCACGCCACACAGCGAATAGCCCAGCGGGGTGTAGGAGTCGAGCCGGTTCATCACCTTGCGGTAGGTGGCGCCGACGCCGTTGGTCGCGACGCTCTGCACGACCTTGGCGACCTGGTCCGGCCGCGACCGCGCCTTGCCCAGCATCGACATGCTCGCCTCGGACACCTTCATCATCTCGGTGCCGGTGGAGATCAACGAGAACGCGGTCCGCACGAGCACGCCGCCCGGCTTGCACGCCGGCGCCTCGACGTCCAGCAGCGCCAGCTCGCCGCTCTTGTAGTTCTGTACGACCTGCTTCACCAGGGCTCCTTACGCTGCTCGCTCGGCCGCACCGGCTTCGGTCGCGCTGCGGTACCAGTACTCCAGGGTCAAGACGTGCCAGAGGTGTTTGGACCGGTCCTCGCGGCCCGCGGCGTCCTCGTCGACCAGCCGCTGCAACGCCTCGCGCCGCAGGAACCCGGACCGGACGAGGACACCGTCGTGCACGACCTCGCGCACCAGCGGCGCCAGATCGCGGCTCATCCACGCCCGCAGCGGGGCGCTGAACAGGCCCTTCGGCCGGTAGACGATCTCCTTCGGCAGGATCGACAGCGCGGCTTCCTTCAGCGCGGCCTTGCCCTGCCGCCCGGCGATCTTGCGGTTGCCGGGCAGGCTGAACGCGGCCTTGACGACCTCGACGTCCACGAACGGCACGCGCACCTCGGTGGAGGCGGCCATGGTGGAGCGGTCGGTGTAGGTCAGGTTCAGCCCCGGCAGGAACATCCGCGCGTCGGCGAGGCACATCCGGTTGACGAAGTCGTCGAGCAGGTTGTCGTGGTAGGTGTCGGCGTGCTCGGTGAGCACGTCGTCCACCGCGCCGGCGAGGTCGGGCGCGACCAGCCCGGCCAGCTCGTCCCGGTCGTACATCGTGTAGCTGCGCCGGAACGCGGTCTCCTCCGGCAGGGTCGCGAAGGACAGGAACCGCTTGGCGAAGCGGACCGACCGGAACCCGCGCTTCGACGTCGCCACCGGCAGCCGGTCCACAACGGACTCCAGCGGCGTGCGCACCGCGCCGGGAATCTTCTGGTAGCGCAACGCGATCAGGTTCGCCAGGTGCTTGCGGTAACCCGCGAACAGCTCGTCCGCGCCCATCCCGGACAGCATCACCTTCACGCCGGCCTCCCGCGCGGCCAGGCAGATCAGGTAGCTGTTGATCGCCGCCGGGTCGCCGATCGGCTCGTCCAGGTGGTAGGTCAGGTGTGGCAGCAGTTCCTGCACGTTCGGCGCGATTTCGATCTCGTGCAGGTCGACCCCGAAGCGGTCGGCCACGATCCGCGCGTACCGCAGGTCGTCCGGCATGGCCTCGAACTTCGCGTCCTCGGCGCGGAACCCGATGGTGTAGGCGGAGATCCCGGGGGAGTACTTGGCGGCCAGCGCGGTCAGGTAGCTGGAGTCCAGGCCGCCGGACAGGAACGTCGCCACCGGCACGTCGGAGAGCAGGTGCTTGCGGGTGGAGTCCTCGACGACCGCGGCCAGGTCGGCGGGCGGGCCGTGCCGGGCCTCGGTCGCGACGTCCCGCAGGATCCAGTACCGGCCGGTGTCCACCCGGCCGTTCGGGCGCACGCGCAGCCACGATCCCGGCGGCAGCTTGCGCGCCTCGCGGAACGCGCACCGGCTGTCCGGGACCCAGTAGTAGAGCAGCGACGCGACCAGCGCGGTCTCGTCGACGTGCAGCCCGCCGATCTCACCGGCGAGCGCTTTCAGCTCCGAGGAGAACGCGATCCCGTCGCCGCGGCGCACGTAGAACAGCGGCTTGATGCCGAGCTGGTCGCGGGCGAGGAACAGCTCACCGGTGCGCTCGTCGAAGATCCCGAACGCGAACATGCCGCGCAGCCGCGGCAGGCACTCGACGCCCCAGCGCCGCCACGCCTCCAGCAGGACCTCGGTGTCGGAGGTGCCGCGGAACCGCACGCCCTTGCTCATCAGTTCGGCCCGTAGCTCGGGCGCGTTGTACAGCTCGCCGTTGTAGGTCAGCGCCAGACTGCCGGAGACCATCGGCTGCGCGCCGGTCTCGGACAGGTCGATGATCGACAACCGGCGGTGGCCGAGGTGCACGTCACCGTGGTCGTAGCGGCCCTCGCCGTCCGGCCCGCGGTGGGCCAGGCGCTTGGTGAGCCGGTCGGTCAGCGGGCCACCGTCGGGCCAGCGGTAGGTTCCTGCGACACCGCACATGGTCAGCCTTCGCGATCGAGGGGCAGCTTGCCGTTCACGTGTGCCTCCGGGGCGTCGACCGGCGTGAACTGCTTCGTCGGCAGGTCGGCGTGCACCGGCTGGAGCGTCACGGTCTGCTCGCCCCGCCCCGCGGACGAGGGGATCGGCGCGAACCACTTCGTCGGGTGGTCGTCGACGTTGGCGCTGCCGTTGGCGGGCCGCGCCTCGGCGAACGCCGCCCGGCCGCGCAGCGCGGTGTGCAGCCCGTCCCACAGCGTCCCGTCAGTGCGGTCGCGCGGATCCGGCGCCACGAGCACGATGCCGATGATCGGGATGCCCAGGTCGGCCAGCTGGCGGGCGACGGTGTGCAGCCACGCCGCGTCCGCCTTGCCCGCCCGGACCACCAGCACGGTTTCCGCGCCCAGCCGGCGCAGGTCGGTCCACGCCGTCCCCGGCGACACCGACCCGACCCCGATGCGGGCCTTCTCGGCCGTGCTGCCGTCGACGACCCGCACACCCTCACCCACCTCGCCGGAGAGCGCGGTGACGTCGCGTTGCGGCAGGTCGTCCACGACCACGACCGGACCGTCCAGGTGCCGGGCCACATCCAGCGCGAGCATGGCGGCCACCCGCGGGCAGCCGAGTTCGAGGACGGACACGTTGCCGCTCTCGCCGACCGCGCGGGCCAGCGTCGCCGCGACCCGGTCCCGTTGCGCCGCGCCACCTCCCCATGGCCCCCGCCGGGGCTTCGGCAGCTGCGCGATGACGGACGCGCCGAGGTGCGTGGCGATCTCCCGCCGCAGCAGCGGCCGGTCCCGCACCACGCTCATCACCGCGGCCAGGCCCAGCCCGGCGACGAGCCCGAACCCGAGCCCGATGCCGGCGTTGGTGACCATCGGGGTCAGCGGTGACTCGACGACCGCGCGTGGCGCGTCGACGATCTGCGTGCCCGCGGCCAGCTGCGGCGTGCCGATCTTCGCCTCGTTGGCCTGGTTGGTGAAGTCGGAGACCCGCGAGGTCAGGTCGGCGCGCCGGGCGTAGAGCGACTGCAGCTCGGCCGGGCCGATCTGGCTGTTGCGGCTCGCCGACGAGGCGATCTGCCGGTCGACCTCGGTCAGCTCGGTCTGGATCTGGTCGCGTTGCCCCAGCAGGGCCTGCGCCTCCGCGTCCGCCGCGGCCTGCATGCGCTGGCCGTGGTCGGCGATGAACGCGTCCGCGAGCGCCTGCGCCTTGGCGACGGCCTCGCCGTAGCTGCGGGCCGTGACCTGGAGTTCCAGCACGTTGTTGGTCAGCCCGGCGCCGGTGTAGGACTTGACGAACTTCTCCGGCGGCTCCGGCGAGCCGAGCCGCTGCAGCGCCGCCCCGGCGATCCGGGTGGTTTCGAGGATGGCCACGTCGGTCTTGATGAGCGTGCCGCTGTCGTTGGGGGCGTCCTCGGCGTGCAGCACGAGCAGCCGGGTCACCGCCGTCGGCGGGGTCGGCGACACGACCGCCAGCGCCGCGCCCGCGAGCAGCCCCAGCACCGCGGCGGAGAGCCACAGGCGGCGCCGTCGCCGGATCGCGATCAGCACCCGCTGCAGGTCGAGCAGTGGTTGCGTGTTCTGGTTGCTGTCCGGTGTCGTCACGCTGAACCTGCCAATGCTTCGTCACCTGCGGTGTGCGTGCCGCCCGGCTCGGGAACCGCGGCCGTGCGCTGGGCGACGACGGCGCCCAGCACCCGCTGCCCGGCGTCGGCGGCGGCCTCGGTGATCGCGACGAGCTCCCAGCCCGTCCTGGTCCCGCTGGACACCACCACGAGGACACCGGCGGCCTCGCGGTCGTCCGGCACCGTCGGCCGCTCGGGGTCGATCAGCGCCACGCGCAGCTCGGGGCGTCCGCCGTGGCCGGCGGCGGCCAGCTGCGCGACCGCGGTCCTGGCCACCGGGTCGTCCTGCGCGGCCAGCACCAGCACCCGCGAGAACACGCCGGAGCCGTCACCGAGGCGGGAGAGCACGCGGCGGTACCGGATTTCGCGGCTGGCCGCGTCCGCGGAAGCGTTGAGCTCCGGCAGGTTCCACGGTTCGTCGGTCTTGAGCAGCCTGGCCCACCAGCGCGCATCGGGGCGGGCGGGCGCGTGCTCCGGCGTCACCGGCACGTCCACGCTGCCCAGCAGCGGCCCGCCGACCGCCGCCGCGATCTCGGCCCCGTTGCGCAGCCGCCGGTCGGTGCGGGCGCCGACCAGGTGGCCGAGCACGCCGAGCAGGAAGAACACGAGCGCGCCGCCCGCGACGAAGTGGATCATCGTCGGCGGGGCGGGGGAAGCCGGCAGCTCGGCGGAGCCCATCACGACCACCTGCGCCTGGCGGCCGCCGCCGTCGAGCTGGTCGAGCTTGGCCATCGCCTCGGTCAGCGCCGTCCGCAGCGTCTCCAGCTGGGTGCGCACCTCGACGCTCTCCACCGTCACGCCCTGCACCCGGCGGGACAGGTCGGTGATGCGGTCGTTGGTCTCCTGCACCTGGCGGCGCAGCGCGTCCTCCTGCTCCTGGCGGATCTGGCTGGCCGCGTCCGCGGTGCTGCCGATCAGCTGGGAGGAGTAGTTGACGTACTCCTTGGCGACCTGGTCGGCCAGCAGCTGCGCCTTCTCCGGGGTCTCCGCCTCGGCCGTGATCCCCACGATGTTGCCGTCGGCCGCGGCCGCGCTCACCGAGTCGTGCAGCTCGGCCCCGGACATGCCCCAGGCCAGCGCCTGCGCGGTGCGGTCCAGCACCACCGAGCTGGTCGCGATCTGCGTTTCGGTCATCAGCTCGCTGGAATCGGGCGCGCCCTGCAACAACACCTGCGAAGTCGTTTTGTAGCCGGGGGAGAAGATCAATGAGGCGCCGGCCCCAACGAGCGCGCCGAGGACGGCGAGGGCGGCGAGGACACGCCAGCGGCGGCGCACGATCCTGCCGATCATGGACAGACGGACGGTGTCGTCGTTCAACGCCCCGGTCCCCCTCTCATGGATGCCGCCCGTCCGCGAACGGATGGGCTTTCACAAACCACGTCGCGGCGATTCCCGGATTGGTTACCGGCTTGTTCAAAACGCGACCAGGCGTTTTTCCGACGAGCCGCGGCGGGTGCCGGTCAGGGATTCACCGCCCGGTCGCGGCGTACGCCGCGAGCAACGCCTTCGCCGAATTGGCCCACGACAACGGTCCCGCCACGCGTGCCGCGCCCAGTTCGCCCATCCGCTTCCGCTCGGCCGGGTCGTCCATCAGCCTGGCGGTCAGCTTGGCGAACTCGAGCTCGTCGTTGGCGGGCGCGTAAACCGCCGCCCCACCGGCGGAAACCCGTGCCTCACGCAGGTCGAACGACACGATCGGACGGCTCATCGCCATGTATTCCATGATCTTGTTCATGGTCGACACGTCGTTGAGCGGGTTCAGCGGGTCCGGCGCGAGGCAGACGTCCGCTGTGGACAGACAGCGGACCAGGTCCGCGTCCGGGATGCGGCCGGTGAACTCGACCTGGTCGTCCAGGTGGAGATCTTTCGACAACGCGACCATCGCGTCGAACGCGTCCCCGCTGCCGACGAACACCGCGTGCCAGTCCGTGCGGCCCAGGTCGTCCCGCAGCTTCGCGAGCGCGCGGAGGGCGTAGTCGACCCCGTCCTGCGGGCCCATCACGCCCAGGTAGCACAGCATGTTCGGCTTGCCGCGCTTGAGTTCCGGTTCCGGCGGCACCTGCCGGAACCGGTCCACGACCGGGGCGCTGCGGACCACGAACACGTCCTCGGGCCGCTTGCCGCCACGGGTGAGCGCCACGTCGCGGTAGCTCTCGTTCGTCGCGATCACCACGTCCGCGGCCCGGTAGGTGGCCCGCTCCAGCGCGCACACGCCGCGGTAGAGCAGGTCTTTCCCGCGGTCGAAGCGCGACAGGTACAGCTCCGGCACCAGGTCGTGCTGGTCGAAGACGAACTTCGCGCCCCGCCGCTTGAGCATCCGCGCGACGAGGAAGAGCAGGTCGGGCGGGTTGCACGCGTGCACGACGTCCACCGGGCCGATCTTGCGGGCCAGCCGGAACGTGTGCCACAACGCGGATCCGTACTCCTGCAGGTAACCGGCCGGCCCGCCGGTCGCCGCCGTGAGCGGGTAGCGGTGGATGCGCACGCCGTCGATCACGGCTTCCGGCTCGGTGTCCCGCTTCGTCCCCTGTGGACAGATGACGTGCACCTCCCACCCGGCGTCGCGCAGGGTGGTGCTTTCCTGCCAGACCCGCCGGTCGAAGGGCACGGACAGGTTCTCGACGAGGATCAGGGCTTTACCAGGCAAGGCCGACGTATCCTTCTTCGGTGCGGCGCACGGCGGCGTCGGGCAGGCGGACGAGGTCGATCAGCGTGCGGTCGCCCGCCCTGGGCAGCGCCGCGAGCACGGCCGGGTCGGTGCTGCCGATGAGGCACACCTCGGCGTGGTCGAGCACCTCGTCGACGCTGCCGGCGAGCAGCTGGCCGAGGTGCGGCAGGCGGCTCTCGATGTACTCGCGGTTGGCGCCCATCAGCCGCGACAGGCTGACGTTCGCGTCGTAGATCTTGAGGTCGTAGCCCTTGCCCAGCAGGCGTTCGGCGAGTTCGACGAGCGGGCTCTCGCGCAGGTCGTCGGTGCCCGGCTTGAAGGACAGGCCGAACAGGCCGATTCGCCGTTTGCCGGTGCGCGCGACCAGGTCGAACGCGCGGCGCAGGTGCTCCTCGTTGGAGGGCAGCACGTGCGACAGCAGCGGCACCGAAACGTCGGCGCGGTGCGCGGCGTAGACCAGGCCGCGCAGGTCCTTGGGCAGGCACGAGCCGCCGAACGCGAACCCGGGCCGCAGGTAGGCGGGGCTGACGTTGAGCTTGCGGTCGGCGAGGAACACGTCCATCACGCGGTGCGAGTCCAGGCCGAGGGCGCGGCAGATCGCGCCGAGCTCGTTGGCGAACCCGATCTTGAGACCGTGGAAGGCGTTGTCGGCGTACTTGGTCATCTCCGCGACCGGGATGGGCACACGGAAGACGTCGCCGGGCAGGCCCTCGTACAGCTTGGCGACGGCGTCGCCGCTGGCGGTGTCCAGCTCGCCGATCACCGTCTTCGGCGGGTCGAAGAAGTCCTTGACGCTGCTGCCTTCCCGCAGGAACTCGGGGTTCACCGCGACGCCGAAGTGCACGCCCGCGGTCAGCCCGGAGGCCTTCTCCAGGATCGGCACCAGCAGGTCGAGGCAGGTGCCGGGCAGCATCGTGCTGCGGAATACGACCGTATGCCGACCGGTTTTGCCCGCGAGCGCGCCGCCGATCTCCTCGGTGACGCGCTCCAGGAAGGCGGTCGACAGGCTGCCGTTGGGGGCGGACGGGGTGCCGACGCAGACCAGCGAGATCTCGCTGCCCGCGATCGCCTCCGCGACGTTCGTCGTGGCCCGCAACGCGCCGCTGGCCACGACGGCGGCGGTGAGTTCGCCGATGCGTTCCTCGACCACCGGCGCTTTCCCCCGGCGGACGAGGTCGATCTTCACGGGGTTGATGTCGACCCCGATCACCTCGTGCCCCTCGCCGGCGAGGCACGCGGCCGACACGCATCCGACGTAGCCGAGCCCGAAGACACTGATCCTCATGGAAATCCTCCCGCCGCCACCGGCTTGCCCCAGAGGTCGGCGGGCGGGCGGAGATCGTTACGGCGGCCGGCGCCTGGAAAACCGCTTACCCGGTGCGGTTTCCGCGGGGAAGAAACCGCCCGGCGCGGCGCCGGTTCACAGCGCTTCGGCGAAGGGGATGACGTCCTCGGCGAAGACGTCGATCAGGCGGAGATCCGGAATCCCCGGAACGGAGCCGATCACGCCGTCGATCCCGAGGCCGGCCAGCCGGCTCAGTTCGGTCTTGAGTTCCCCGCTCTTCTTGCCGTCCGGGCCGATGTTCAGCGGGTGGTAGACGGTTTTGGTGATTTCGTCGTAATCGCGTCCTTCGGATTCGCAATGCGCGCGCAGGACGTCGAGTTTGTGTTCGAGTTCCGGCCCGTCGAAGATGTTGCAGGCGTCGGCGTACTTCGCGACGAACCGCAGGGTCTTCTTCTCGCCGCTGCCGCCGACCATGATCGGCGGGTGCGGTGTGGACAGCGCCTGCGGAACGTTGAGCAACCGCTCGGCCTCGATGTGCGCGCTGGAGAACGGGCCGTCGTCGTCCGACCACATCCGCAGCACGTACTGCAGGGTCTCTTCGAGCATCTGGAAGCGTTCCGCGGTGGGCGGGAACGGGAACCCGAGGCCGCGGGACTCCTCCTCGTTCCAGCCGGCGCCGATGCCGAGCATCGCCCGGCCGCCGGAGAGGACGTCGAGGGTGGTGACGGCCTTGGCCAGCACGCCGGGCTGCCGGTAGAGGACGCCGGTGATGACGGTGAGCAGCTTGGCGCGCCGGGTGTGCGCGGCGAGGTAGCCGAGGGTCGTGTAGGCCTCGAGCATGTCGTTCTCGGTGGGGCCGACGCCGCGGATCTGGAAGAAGTGGTCCATCACGGCGAGGTATTCGAATCCGGCGTCGTCGGCGGCGCGGGCGACCTCGGCGAGTTCGCGGCCCAGCGCGGCGGGTCCGTTCGGCCAGGTGAAGTCGGGGATCTGCAGTCCGAGTTTCATGGGTTTCTGGTACCCGGTGCCGCGCGGGGAAAATCAGAATCCGGTGATCACGTGCAGGCGGTCGTGCAGGGGATCGGTGACGTGCACGGCGCCGGTGCGCTGGTCGACGGCGACCTGCCCCGGGTTGATGCCGAGCGCGAGTTCGCCGGTGATCTCGCCGCGGGTGCCGTCGATGCGGACGAGCCCGTCCGGTCCGCCGTTGGCGTAGACGGTGTGGCTGGCCTGGTGCACCGCGACCGAGGACGCCTCGCTGCGCAGCAGGATCGTGCGGGTCTGAGCGCCGTCGACGACCGACAGGTGGTGGATGCCGGAATTCGCGACGTACACCGTGCCGGTGCCGTGGTGGACGGCGAGCCCGGCAGGCCCGTCCCCGACCGGGATGCTCGCGGTGAAGCGGCTCGTGTCCAGGTCGAGGACCTCGACGGTGCCGGTGTGGAGGCTGGCGAAGTACCCGGTCCGCCCGTCGATGGCGGCGCTGCTGAACCCCCGGCCGGGGGCTTCGATGGTCGCTGCGAGCGCGCCTCCGAAGAGGTCGAGCACGCGCACGGCGCCGGTCTCGCCGGACGCGACATACAGCCGGTATGTATCCGGGTCGAGGGCGAGCGCCGCGGGTCCGGGGCCGGACGCGACGACGTTGGTGACCCGCCCGCCGTCGAGGACCGCGGTGGTGCCCGGCGTGCGGTTGGCGACGTAGACCAGGCCGGTGCGCTCGTCGACGGCCAGGTCGGCCGGGACGCCCCCGGCGGGGACGGTCGCCACGGTGCGCCCCTGGACGATCACCGAAACCGTCCGGTCCGCCGTGTTCGCGACGTGGCAGACGCCGGTGACCGGGTTCACCGCGACCGCCTGCGGCCGCCTCCCGACCGGGATCGATGTCAGCAGCGGCGCCGCGCGGGCCGGGGACGGCAGCCCGAGCAGCGCCGCGGTCGTGACCAGGCCGAACACCGTGCGGCGGCTGACCCCGGCGGCGCCCATGACCGACCTCCCCGCGATGTTTGGGGTACGCGGGTCGAACGGTAACCCGGAGTGCTCACCGGCGCGCGCGGAGATCATGAAGGAACTTCACTTCCGTTTCGTGCGTTGGGAAAGCGAGTGTTGGTAAGGAGGCGCAGGGCACGTGCACAGGCACCAGAACGGGCTGAAGACCGCGCTGTTGCTCGGGTTGCTGAGTGCCATCATCATCGCGATCAGTTCACTGTTCGGGCGTGGCGCGTTGTTCGTCGGGCTCGCGCTCGCGCTGGGGATGAACGCCTACGCCTACTTCAAGTCGGACACGCTGGCGCTGCGCGCGATGCGGGCACGGCCGGTGTCGGAGCCCGAGCAGCCGGTGATGTACCGGATCGTGCGGGAGCTGGCCACGTCGGCGCGCCAGCCGATGCCGCGCCTCTACGTGAGCCCGACCGTCGCGCCGAACGCCTTCGCGACCGGCCGCAACCCGCGGCACGCCGCCGTGTGCTGCACCACGGGCATCCTGGAGCTGCTGGACGAGCGCGAGCTGCGGGCGGTGCTCGGGCACGAGCTGTCGCACGTCTACAACCGGGACATCCTGATCTCGTGCGTCGCGGGTGCGCTCGCGAGCATGGTCAGCGTGCTGGCGAACCTGGCGATGTTCGCCGGCGTGTTCGGCGGTAACGACCGCGAGGGCAACAACCCGCTGGGCTCGCTGCTGATCATCCTGATCGGCCCGATCGCGGCCGCCATCATCCGGATGGGGGTCAGCCGCTCGCGCGAGTACCAGGCGGACGCGTCGGGCGCCGCGCTGACCGGTGACCCGCTCGGCCTGGCCTCCGCGCTGCGCAAGCTGGAGTACGGCACCCGGCGGGCGCCGCTGGTGCCGGAGCCGCAGCTGGTCTCACAGTCGCACCTGATGATCGCGAACCCGTTCCGCCCCGGCGAGACGTTCTCCCGGATGTTCTCCACCCACCCACCGATCGCGGACCGCATCAGGCGCCTGGAGGAAATGGCCCGCCGCGGCCCGTTCTGAGCCCCGCTTGACCGGCGCCGCCCGTCCGTCGCTGTAGGCGGCCGAGTCCCCGCTCTGGGGTCGCCCGGTTTCCGCGTCACCCGAGATCCTCGGATCGAGGGCACCGTTCCATGCCGGGCCGCGGCCCATTCCGAGCGTCCCGGTCCTGCCGCTCGGAGCCACCGCACCGGCGGCCGTGACCGGCCCGGCGCAGCCCGCGCTAGCGACGGCTTCGCTTGATCCGCTTCGCCAACCCCATCGCGTGGTAACCGCCGCGCGGCTGGTCCGGATCCACGACCCACAGGATGTCCCGCACGGCCTCCGCCTCGTGCTCGTAGCCCACCTGCAGGATGGTCCAGAGGCCGTTGCGCGCCTTGAGCCGGCAGTGCTCCCCGAGATCGGCGGGCTGCCCGGCGTAGGAGTCACCGGACACGAGCACCGGCAGCACGTCCAGCAACTCCACCCGCGCGAAGTCCGGCAGCGGACCGGCCAGCGCGGCCAGGATGACCTCGACCGCCGGGACCGCCACCTCGAACAGGTTCCCGCTGATCTCCAGGTGGTTGTCCAGCCGCGCGCCGAGGGCTTCGCGTGGCTCGGCCGCCTCCAGGATCGTTTCGAACGTGCCCGGCAGGTGCGCCCCGCTCCGCCCGCAGCCGCACCGCAGCCGGCCCCAGTCGTGCCGCGCCAGCTCGGCGCGCACGAGCCTGCTGACCGCCACTAACCCACGGCCCCCGCGGCACGGGCGCACGCCACGACGTAGTCCCCGTAGCCGGACTTCGACAGCTTCAGCCCGAGCGCGAGGCACTCCTCCGGATCGATGTACCCCATCCGCAGCGCGACCTCCTCCAGGCACGCGATCCGCACGCCGGTCCGGTGTTCGAGCACCTGCACGAACTGCCCGGCCTCCAGCAGCGAGTCGTGCGTGCCGGTGTCCAGCCACGCGAACCCGCGGCCCAGCTCGACCAGCTTCGCGCGCCCCTGCCGCAGGTAGGTCAGGTTCACGTCGGTGATCTCCAGCTCGCCCCGCTTCGACGGGGTGAGGCCGCGCGCGATCTCGACGACCTGGTTGTCGTAGAAGTACAGCCCGGTGATCGCCTGGTTGGACTTCGGCCGCTCGGGCTTCTCCTCGATCGACACGAGCCTGCCGTCCGCGTCGAGCTCGCCGACGCCGTAGCGCTGCGGGTCCTTCACCGGGTAGCCGAACAGGACGCACCCGTCCAGCTCGGCGACCTCCTGCTGCATCCGCCCGGAGAAGCCCTGCCCGTAGAAGATGTTGTCGCCGAGGATCAGCGCCACGTCGTCGTCGCCGATGAAGTCCGCGCCGATGACGAACGCCTCGGCGAGGCCGTTCGGGCTCGGCTGTTCGGCGTAGCTGAGCCGTAGGCCGAACTGGTCGCCGGAGCCGAGCAGGCGCTGGAAGTTGGGCAGGTCGGCCGGCGTCGAGATGATCAGGATCTCCCGGATCCCGGCGAGCATCAGCACCGAGATCGGGTAGTAGATCATCGGCTTGTCGTACACCGGCAACAGCTGCTTCGACACCGCCTGGGTGATCGGGTGCAGACGCGTCCCGCTGCCGCCCGCCAGCACGATGCCCTTCATGTCCCCAGCTCCTTCCGGATCGATCCGGAACCACCCTAGCGTGTCTTCATCCTTCACATACATACAGTCTGTATGTATCTTCGAGGGCATGACTCGCTCACCAGCACTCGGGCAAGAAAAGCGCGTGACCCTCCGCCACGGTGACGTCCGCTACTTCGAACGCGGCGAGGGGCGGCCGGTCGTGTTCGTCCACGGCGCCCTGGTCAACGCCGATCTCTGGCGGCACGTCGTCCCGGATCTGGCGGCAGCCGGCTTCCGGTGCCTCAGCATCGACCTGCCGCTCGGCGCGCACGAGGTCCCGCTCCGGCCGGACGCCGACCTCAGCCCGACCGGGGTCGCCGACCTGATCGCGGACTTCCTCGACGCCCTCGACCTGCGTGACGTCCTGCTGGTCGCGAACGACACCGGCGGAGCCCTCACCCAGATCATGCTGTCCCGCCGTCCGGAGCGGGTCGGCAGCGTCGTGCTGACGCCGTCGGACTGCTTCGACCACTTCTTCCCGCCCCTGTTCCAACCGCTCGTCCCGCTCGCCCACATCCCCGGCTCGATGCGCCCGGTCGCGGCGCTGCTGCAGGTCAAGGCGCTGCACCGGATGCCGTTCGTGTTCGGGTGGGTCACCAAGTACCCGATCCCGGCGGAGTTCGTGGAGTCCTACGTCCGGCCGGCGCACCGGGACGCCGCCATCCGCCGCGACCTGCGCAAGTTCCTCCGCGGCGTGCGCCCGAAGTACACGCTGGAAGCCGCGGAGAAGCTGCGTGCGTTCGACAAGCCGGTGCTGCTCGTGTGGGCGGACGAGGACCGGACCTTCCCGCTGCGCCTCGGCAAGCGCCTCGCCGCGACCCTGCCGAACGCGCGCCTGGTCGAGGTCGCCGACTCGTACGCCTTCGTGCCGGAGGACCAGCCGGCCGAGCTGGTGCGGCACATCCTGGCGTTCGCGGGCGTCATGGCAGATTAGGGGCGTGCGCCGTACGCAGGAAGAGCGATCCCAGAGCACCCGGGCCGCGTTGGTGGCGGCCGCCCGCGAGCTGTTCGCCGAGCGCGGTTACCAGGCCGTGCCCGCGGACGAGATCGTGCGGGCCGCCGGGGTGACGCGGGGCGCGCTCTACCACCACTACGGCGACAAGCAGGGCCTGTTCCGCGCCGTGTTCGAGCAGCTCGAGCTGGAGGTCACCGCCGAGGTCGAAGCCGCCACGAAGGACGCGCCGGACCTCGCGACCGGGTTGCTCTTCGCGCTCAAGGCCTTCCTCGACGCCTGCGAGCGCGCCGACATCCGGCAGATCTCGCTGATCGACGCCCCCGCCGTGCTGGGCTGGACCACGTGGCGCGAGATCGAGGCAGAACACGGCCTCGGCCTGGTCATCGGCGTGCTGCGGGAGGCGGTCGAGCAGGGCCTGATCAAGCCGCTGCCGGTCGACGTGCTGGCCCAGCTCGTGCTCAGCGCCGTCAACGAGGCGGCGCTGATGATCACCCACGCGGACAACCCGGCCCAGGCCAGGTCGCACGCCGAGCAGGTGCTCGCCACCTGGCTGATCGGCCTCCTCGCGGAATAACGCCGGGCTGCCCGACGTTCGCCGGGATCGTGCAGGTGGAGATCTGGTCCGATGTCGTGTGCCCGTGGTGCTACCTCGGCAAGCGGCGCTTCGAGCGCGCGCTGGCCGGGTTCGAGCACCGTGACCAGGTCGAGGTGACCTTCCGGTCCTTCGAGCTGGACCCGCGCGCACCGCGTGAGCCGCAGCCGAAGGCGGCGCTGATCGCCGCGAAGTACGGGATCAGCGAGGCGGAGTTCGCCGCGAACGAGGAGCGCCTGACGCAGCTCGCCGCGGCGGAGGGGCTGGAGTACCACCTGGACGGTGGCGTCATCGGCAACACGTTCGACGCCCACCGCGTGCTGCACCTCGCTCGTGAGCGCGGCCTGCAGGACGCGGTCGCCGAGCGGTTCTTCCGCGCCTACTTCACCGAGCGGCGTTCGGTCTTCGACGAGGATTCGCTCGTCGAGCTGGCGGCGGAGTCCGGGTTGGACGCCGACGAGGTCCGCCGGGTGCTGGCCGACGGCGCGTACGCCGACGAGGTCCGCGCGGACATCGACCAGGCCCGCGCGCTCGGCGCCAACGGCGTGCCGTTCTTCGTCTTCGACCGCCGTTACGGGGTGTCCGGCGCCCAGTCCACCGAGACCTTCGCGGCCGCGCTGGACAAGGCCTATCAGGACGCGGAGCCCTTGCCGAAGTAGATCTTGCAGACGTCGCCGTCGTAGTCGGCGGCCAGTTCGAGGACGTTGCGCCCGTCGTCCACGGGCAGCAGCGACGAGCTGTAGTTCGGGCAGAAGTTGTTGTAGGCGCGGGGAACGTGCACCGGCGCGGGCAGCTCGTACCAGTTGCCCGCGCCGAAGTCGTCGTTGGCGAGCAACACCTGGCCGTTGGACGGCAGCGGATTTCCGGCGCGGTCGGTGTAGATCTGGCCGACCATCAGGAGTCGAACTCCGTTCGGTCCGCCGGGGAAGACCGTGACGTTGTGGGCGTGCTGGAAGTAGTTGCCGTTCGCTGTCACGACGCGGGTGCCCGGGTCGGCGGGGTCGCCGTAGTTGGCGCCGTCGGGTGAGATCCTGAAGTACGGGTCGCAGTAGCGCTGGCCGTAGTTGCAGATCTCGTAGCCGAAGTAGTAGCGGCCGTCGGGCAGTTTCCGCACGATCGGCATGCCGGGGCGGACGCGGTCGGGCGAGATCGCGACCGTGCTCTGCTTGGTGCCCCAGGTGACGCCGTCGGTGGACGCGACGCGGTTGAGCACCTGGCTGTGGCGCGGCGCCTCGGTTTCGTCGGCGTAATGCATCCACAGTGTCCCGCCGGAGTCCACTGTGAACTCCGGCTCGAACACGCCGTCGTGATTGTGCGAGCGGGCGGCTTCGGACAGGAAGCTCCAGTTCCGTCCACCGTCCGAACTGGACCAGATCCGGATCGACATGCGACGGCCGGCGCCGCCGTTCTGCCCGTAGGAGGCCGCCCACAGCAGCGTGCCCGCCCGCAGTCGGCCGACTCGTTGCGGCAGTTCGTAGATGCTGCCGCAGCATTCGCCCTGTGCCCCCGCCGGATCGCGGACCTCGCCGATCTGGCGGAACGACGCGCCTTCGTCGGTGCTCTCGTAGATCCGCGCGAACGCGCCGCCGCCGTCCCAGCTGTTCACGGACGCGACGATCCGGCCGCGCCGGAACGGCGCGTGTTCCAGGCGGATGACCCGGGGGTACGCGCCGACGCCCAGTTCGGTGCGCTGCGCCGCATACGCCGGAACCGTCAGCACGCCCGTCGCGGCCAGCAGTGTGAGCATCAGCGCGGCCATTCGGCGCATCCGTTGCCTCCCCTTCACTCTCAGCAGCGGAATTAGACCACAGGGTGATCACCGGCTGGGCTGTGAAGGTGGACAAAAGGCAACTTTGTAGCGCAATAGCACGTTAGAATCAACCTCTTGCCGGATCGTTGAACGATCCCCTACGTTCGGAAGGCAGTGGCACAAGCCACAGTTCACGACGAAGGAGAGGCAAATCTCGTGGAAAACCTTGCTCCCGAGGACTTCGACCTGGACCTCCGCATCTCGGCTCCGGCGCAGGACGGGGACCTGCTGACGAACAAGTCGGGCTTCAGCGACATCTGCGCCACCCTGTGGCCGTCCTGCTGACCTGATCCGCGGGTGGCGGGTCCGCGGGGGCCCGCCACCCGTCCAGCCGGGAGGCGAAGCGATGTTCACGTGTGCCGGCCCGGCCCTGCTGCGGGCGGCGGTGCGACCGCGGACGACGGGGCCGATCCCGCCGCTGGAGGTGCTCGCGGCGGACGAAACCCTGATGGAGGCGGTCGAAGCGGCCAGTCCCAGCCTGGCCCGCGACGTCCTCCGCGTGGTCCGCGGCGAGCCGGTCAAGGACAAGGTCCGCCGGCGCAGCGCGCTCGCCCTCGCCAAGTACCACCTCCGCCTGACCGGGAGGCCGACGCCGTTCGGGCTCTTCGCCGGCGTCGCGCCCGTGCGCCTCGGCGACCAGCCGGAGCTGCGGATCGGGCGGCAGCACCGTCCGACCAGCCGGACGGACGCCGAGTGGCTGGACGGGGTGCTGCGGCGATTGCGGACCGATCCGGTCGTGCTGCCGCACACGGTCCTGGTCGCCAACAACGTCAGCGTCATCCGCGGTGACCGGCTCGTGCTGCCCGAGCGGTACGAAGACGCGCATCGCCGGGAAGCCTCGATCCGGTTCACGCCGCTGGTGCGCGCGGTGCGGGAAATGACGCGTACGCCGGTTCCGTGGCCCGAGCTGGTGGCGCAGTTGTGCCGTCGCTTCCGGCGCACTGGTTTCGAAGGCGTGCTGCGGCAGCTCGTCGAGGTCGGGGTGCTGCTCACGGACCTGGATCCGCCGCCGGACTGCGTCGACCCGCTCGCCCACGTGCTCGGCCGGGTGCCTGCCGGGCACCCGGTGCACGCGGAGTTGAGCGCGGTCCGGCGCGAGTTGCGGGCCGCGGACGCGGCGGTGCCGGACCGGCGGGCCCGTCGGCGCGCGGTGGTGGCCCGGATGCGGGCGCTGCACGACACGGACGACGTCATCCAGACCGACCTGCGCCTGGACGTGTCGGCCACGTTGCCGGCCGAGCTCGGCGCGGAAGCCGCCCGGGCGGCGGACGTGTTGTGGCGACTGGGATCCACGGCGGGACCGTCCTGGTCGGACTCCTACCGAGAGCGCTTCCTGGAGCGGTACGGCAGCGACCGTCTGGTGCCGGTGCTGGAACTGCTCGACGACACCCGCGGCCTCGGGCTGCCGGAGTTTTCGCAGGGCCCTTCGCGTCCCGGGCCTCGTGGTCTGATCGAGCACCTGCTCGCCGCGGTGCGCGAGGGGCGCGACGAGATCGAACTCGACGACGAGCTGGTCGATTCGCTCGCCGGGGACCTGCCTCCGCGACGGCCGGTGTCGATGGAGTTGTGCGCGGAGGTGCTCGCGCCCAGCTGGGACGCCTTGTGTGCGGGCGAGTTTCGGCTGGTCGTCGGTGAGAACCTGGGCTCGCCGCAGGCCGGGTCGACGATCGCGCGGTTCGCGCACCTGATGCCCGAACTCGACGACGAGCTGACCGAGCTGGTCCGCGACGGCGCGCCGGCCGGTGCCGCGCAGCTGGCCTGCCGTCCGCGGACCATCCGGTCGGCGAACGTCGCGTCGGTGCCGCAGCGGCTTCCGGTGCGCATCCCGGTGAGCTGCGGCCCGGCCACCGCGGACGTTCCCGACCTGCGCCTGGACCAGCTGGCCGTGGGCGCGACGCAGGACGAGCTGTACGTCGTCGACCTGGCGTCCGGGCGGCGGGTGGTCCCGGTCTCCGGGTCGATGCTGAACCCGCGCAGCGGGCACGTCCCGCCGGTGGCGCGGTTCCTGCTCGAGCTGGGGGAGCAGGAGAACCCGTCGTGCCTGCCGTGGCGGTGGGGCGACTTGTCGACAGCTCCGGCGCTGCCACGCGTCCGGTACGGCCGGACCGTGCTCGCGCCGGCCCGGTGGCTGCCCAGCCGGGAGATGCTGGACCCCTCGTCCGACTGGTCGGACGCAGTCCGGAGGTGGCGACAGCGCTGGGACGTGCCGAGGCGGGTGCAGCTGACCAGTTCGGACAACCGGATCCCGATCGACCTGACGGACGACGGGCACCTCGCGGTCTTCCGCGCCGAGCTGCGGAAGACGCCGCGGCTGGTCGTGCAGGAGGTCCTGTCGCAGGGCGACGGCTGGCTGGACGGCCACGCGTGTGAGGTCGTGTTCCAGTTGTTCGGAGAGCGTCCCGCCGCCCGGCCGGCGCCGGCCACGCGAACCCGGTCCGAGATGCTGGACCTCCCAGGTGGCGACTGGTTGTACGCCAAGCTCTACGCGGGGAACGCCGCGCAGCGTCAGATCCTGCAGTCGCACCTGGCCGATCTCGTGGCCGGTGTGGCGGACTGGCACTTCGTCCGATATGCCGATCCTGATCCGCACCTCCGGATCCGGTTCGCGGGCAAGCCGGACACGCTGTGGACGACGCTGTTGCCGCGCCTGCACGAGTGGGCGGCCGGGCTGTGTGCGCAGGGGTTGGCTTCCCGGCTGGTGCTGGACAGCTACGACCCCGAGGTCGAGCGGTACGGCGGCCCGGATGCGATCGCCGCGGCGGAGCGGGTCTTTCACGCCGACTCGCTGGTCGCGCTCGGGATGCTGGAGCGGGAGCTGGACGAGCCGGCGGTGGCGTTGAGCGTGCTCGACCTGGTCCGGCATTTCGGACAGCCGCCGGAAATCCTGGACTGGCTGGCGGCATCGGTGCCGCTCGACCTGCGGCGAAGCGTGCCCCGCGACCGGCGGGAGTCCCTCGCGACGGCGATCGACGCCACCGGTCGTCCGTCACTGGACCAACCGTGGAGGCGCCGGAGCCGGGCTCTTGGCGACTACCTGGAGCACCTGTCGCCGGAGCGGCACGGCCGGGTGGCGCTGAGCCTGGCGCACATGCACTGCAACCGCGTGTTCGGGATCGACCGGGCGCGGGAGCAGGAGGTGTACGCGCTGGTGCACGGGGCGTTGGCGCTGCGGATGGACCGCGGGAGGCACGGCCGATGAGCACCGCGACGAGCGGACGACCCGCGGAGGAGGACCGGTGAGCACTGCTGTTGCGACCCGGCGGGCGCGATCCTGGGCTGAGGTGGCGCGGTGGGTGCGGCTGCGGGGGATCAACTGTCCCCAGCGCATGACTTCCGAGGAGGAGCGGTGAGCACAGCTGTCGTCACGCGGCGGGCGCGGGCCCAGGAAATCGCGCTGGAGGTGGGCGATCGCCTGCGCTCGGTGGGTGATCGCGGCCCTGGCCTGTTCGACGGCCACCCGGGGCTCGCGGTTCTGCACGCGGCACTGTCCGCATGGGACCCCGCGCGCGCCGCGGTCGCTCATGCCCACCTGGCCGCGTCGGGCGAGGTCGCGCCGGAGGCGGTCGTGCCCGCGGTCCTGGTGCACCGGGCCGTGCACGGCGGCGGGTACGACGGGCTGATGCGCAAGGCCGGCGCGGCGCTCGCGGAGGTGTGCGAGTCCTGGCCGGAGCGCGACCGGCCGGCCGCCGCGGACTACGACGTGATCAGCGGGCTCGCCGGCAAGGGGCGGTTGTTGCTCGCGCTGGGCGGTGACCGGTGCCTGACCGCGCTGGAGGGCGTGCTGGAGCGCCTGGTCGCGTTGACGCGACCGGTGCTGGTGGACGGGCACGAGGTGCCCGGGTGGTGGTGCGCGCCGGAGCGGTACGCGGTGGACGCGGACCGCGAGCGCTACCCCCGGGGCGACTTCGACGCCGGCCTGGCGCACGGCATCAGTGGTCCACTCGCACTGTTGTCACTGGCCCACCGGCACGGTCTGCGGGTGGGCGGGATGACCGACGCGATGCGGGTGGTCGTCGACTGGTTGTTGCGGTGGTCGTGGACGGACGAGTCCGGGGTGGGCTGGCCGTCGCGCGTGGGGTTCGACGCGCAGGTGCGGGGCTCGGCGGTGCCGGCGTTGCGGTCGGCGTGGTGTTACGGCACGGCCGGGGTGGCGCACGCGCTGCACCTGGCGGCCACCGAGCTGGGCGACGCGGGTGCGGCGGGGCTGGCGGTGGCCGCGATGCGCAGGCCGGGCCCAGCGGAGGGCCCGACCGTGTGCCACGGGGATGCCGGGTTGTTGCAGGTCAGCACGCGGATGGGGGTCCCGGCCGACCGGGTCGCCGACCGGGTCCTGGCCGCGTTCGACCCGTCGGCGCCGTTCGGCTTCCGGCACCGCCTGCACACCGGTGGGTGGGCCGACGAGCCCGGGTTGTTGCAGGGCGCCGCCGGGGTGGCGCTGGCGCTGGCGAGCTACGCGGGCAACCCGGCCCCGTGGGACGTCGCGCTGCTGCTGGCCTGAGGGGTCAGCGGTAGTTGGTGAACTGCAGCGCGATGCCGAAGTCCTTGTCCTTCAGCATGGCGATGACGTCCTGCAGGTGGTCCTTCTTCTTGCCGGAGACGCGGAGCTGGTCGCCCTGGATCTGGGCCTGGACGCCCTTGGGGCCCTCGTCGCGGATCACCTTGGCGATCTGCTTGGCCTTGTCGGAGGCGATGCCCTGGAGGATCTTGCCGTTCACCTTGTAGGTCTTGCCGGACACCGCGGGCTCGTCGGCCTCGAACGCCTTCAGCGAGATGCCCCGCTTGATCAGCTTCTCCTTGAACACCTCGACCGCGGCCTTCACGCGCTCCTCGGTGTCGGCCTCGATCGTCACGGCTTCCTCGCCGGCCCAGGAGACCTTGGCGTTGACGCCGCGGAAGTCGAAGCGGGTGGAAAGCTCCTTGGCCGCCTGGTTCAGGGCGTTGTCGACCTCCTGCCGGTCGACCTTGCTCACCACGTCGAATGACGGATCCGCCACGTGTCCTACCTCGTCGTTTCGCTTGTCGGCTGACCACACCATAGCGCCGCCCCCACCCCCGTCGGAGGCCCGCCGGAGGGTTGGTAAGCTAGTCCCCGACCGGGACGCCCGGTCATGGCGGGTTGCCCGAGCGGCCAAAGGGATCTGACTGTAAATCAGACGGCACTGCCTTCAGAGGTTCGAATCCTCTACCCGCCACACCACCGGGAAAGCCCCGTTGACCTGCGAGAACAGGTCGGCGGGGCTTTCCCCGTATGTGCGATGGTGGTTGAAGCGGCCGGGGACAGCGGGCCACGCGTGCCGACGTCGGGGGTCGCTCTGTGGAGCTGGGTGAAGGAGCGTGTGTGCGCGAGGTCGCGACCAACATCCGCATCCTGAAGTCGTCCCGGAAGCGGCTGGCTCCGGGCGATGTGTTCGCCGTGCAGATGCCGGACGACTTGTACTCGTTCGGGCGGGTCATCAAGACCGACGTGCCGATTCATGCGATGACTCGCAACATCCTGATCTACGTGTTTCAGACACGATCGGAGAGCAAGGACGTGCCTCCGCGTGAGCTGCTTCGTCCCGAGCAGCTGCTCATGCCGCCGCTGCTGATCAACCGGCTGCCGTGGTCGCGCGGCTACTTCGAACACCTCGGGAACCTCCCGCTCGAAGCCGGTGAGGTTCTGCCGGTTCACTGTTTCTGGAGCTTCAGCCGCAAGGTCCACTACGACGACGCGGGCAACGTGCTGCCGGGGCCGGTCGGGCCGGTCGGAAGCCACGAGCTCAACAGCTTCCGGACGTTCGACGACAAGATCAGCGACGCCCTAGGCGTGCCCACGGTGCCGAAACGAGTGGCTTGACGGACCAATACCCGCCCCCATCGGCTGCGAATCGGGGGTATGGCGACCACGACCACGACCACCCGGCCCGAGCGGCTGTCCCTCGTCCGGGCGGGGCTTTGCGGGGTGCTCGCGCTGGTCGCGGCCCTCGCGGCTGGGCATCTCGTCGCCGGGGTCGTCAACGTCAACGCCTCGCCGTACCTCGCGGTCGGCAACACCGCCGTCGACCTGACTCCGTTGCCTCTCAAGGACTTCGCGGTACGTACATTCGGTACGTACGACAAGCTCGTCCTGCTCGTGGGGATGGCCGTCGTCCTCCTGGTGGTCGCCGCGGGGGCAGGCGTCGCCTCGCGGCGGTCGTTGTGGCCGGGGACCCTCGTCATCGTGCTGTTCGGGCTCCTCGGCGTCGCCGCGGTGGCCGCACGTCCCGACCTGAACACGCTCGCGCTCACCGCGCCCCTCGTCAGCCTTCTCGTCGGCGTCGGGGTGTTCCGGCTCCTGCACCGCGGCGCGGGCCACGACGCGTCGCGGCGGTCGTTCCTGCTCGTCGCGGCCGGGGCGGTCCTCGCGGGAGTTGGGGGACAACTGCTGGGGCGGACACGGAACGCGGCGAGCTCCCGGGCCGCGGTTGGGCCTCTCGTGCCCGCGCGGACCGCGCCGGCCATCCCGCTCGACGCGGACTTCGCGCACTTCGGCACGCCGCCCTTCCGCACCCCCAACCGCGACTTCTACCGGGTCGACACCGCGCTCACCGTCCCGCAACTGCGCGCCGAGGACTGGTCGTTGCGCCTCCACGGCCTGGTCCGCGCCGAACAGCGCTACACCTACGCCGACATCCGCGACCGCCCGCTCGTCGAGCGCACCATCACCATGACCTGCGTCTCCAACGAGGTCGGCGGCCCCTACACCTCCACCGCCAACTTCATCGGCATCGACCTCGCCGACCTGCTCGACGAGGCCGGCGTCCAGCCGGGCGCCGAGCAGCTCTTCGCCACCAGCGTCGACGGCTGGACCTCCGGCACGCCCGTCGCCGCCGCAGCCGACCGCGGCCGCGGCGCCATGCTCGCCCTCGGGATGAACGGCGAGCCCCTGCCGCTGGAACACGGCTTCCCGGCCCGCCTCGTCGTCCCCGGCCTCTACGGCTACGTCTCCGCCACCAAATGGGTCGTCGACCTCGAGGTCACCACCTGGCGAGCCCGCCAGGCGTACTGGCTGCGGCGCGGCTGGGCCGAACAGGCGCCGATCAAGACGCAGTCCCGCATCGACTTCCCCACGGGCTTCGCGACCGTGCCTGCCGGGACGGTGCGCGTCGCCGGGACCGCGTGGGCCCAGCACACCGGCGTCGACCGGGTCGAGGTGCGCTTGGACACCGGCCCCTGGCTGGACGCGCGACTGTCCACAGAGGTCAACCCCGACACGTGGCGCATGTGGTACGCGGACCTGCCGGTCTCCCCGGGCTTCCACCAGGTCACCTGCCGCGCCACCGACCGCTCCGGCTACACCCAGAGCCAGGACCGCGCAGGCACCGTGCCCGATGGTGCGACCGGCTGGCACGGAATTTCCTTCACCGCCAACTGATTCCAATCCGGCCCGGAACCGGCCACGAATCCCGTGCACCAGCAGGAAATCCCGAATGGAGTGATTCTCGTGAAGACTGTACGCATCGCCGGGGCCGGTCTCGCCGCCGCGGCAATGTTCTCGCTCGCGGCCTGCGGCACGGACGGCGAAAGCGCTTCCAGCGCGGCAGGCACGTCCATGGCGCCGTCGAGCGCCATGCCCGCCCCGATGTCCGGCGGCAACGGTGTGACCACCAACGCCGACGTGTTCGGCCCCGCGTGCGGCCAGCTGCCACAGGGCAGCGCGCCGGGCAGCCTGGACTCGATGGGCCCGCAGCCCGTCGCCACCGCCGCGAGCACGAACCCGTTGCTCACCAAGCTGGTCGCCGCAGTCAAGGCCACCAACCTGGTCGACACGCTGAACAGCCAGGAAGGCATCACCGTTTTCGCGCCGGCCGACTCCGCCTTCGAAGCGGTGGGCGAGGCCAAGTTCACCGAGCTGGCCCAGAACCCGAGCCAGCTGGCGCCGATCCTGCAGTACCACGTCGTCCCGCAGCGCTACGACGCCGCCGGGCTGGAAGCAGCGGGCAGCGTGCAGACGCTGAACACCGCAGGCGGGCCGGTGAAGATCGAGGGTTCCGGCGAGAACATGACCGTCAACGGCGCCAAGGTGCTGTGCGGCAACATCCCGACCGAGAACGCGACCGTGTTCGTCATCGACAGCGTGCTCGCCCCGGGCACCAACAAGTAGGACGGGGAACCGGGCCCGGCGGGAGTTCCGCCGGGCCCGTTCTTCGGTTAGCGTGGAGGCCCGTCGTCGACACTGGGGGTGGAGATGGGCGTACTCGACGCGGACCTGCCGGTCGCGCCGGACATCGTCGAACTGGCCCTCGGCCTGGTCGCGTTCCTCGTGCTGCTGTTCCTCCTCGCGAAGTTCGCGGTGCCGCGCTTCGAGGCGTTGTTCGCGGAGCGGGCGGACAAGATCGACGGCGGGATCGAGAAGGCCGAGCAGGCGCAGCAGGCGGCCGCGGAGGCGCTCGACCGCTACCGGGCCCAGCTCGCCGACGCGCGTGCCGAGGCGGCGCGGATCCGGGAGGAGGCCCGCGCGGAGGGTGAGCGGCTGCGCGCGGAACTCCGGGCGGAGGCGCAGGACGAGGCCAGGAGGCTGATCGCCCAGGGCGAGGCGGACCTCACCGAGCAGCGCGGTCGTGTCATCGCCGAGATGCGGCCCGAGCTGCGGCGGCTCGCGGTGGAGCTGGCGGAGCGGATCGTCGGCGAACCGCTGACGGACGAGGCGCAGCGGCGGGGCACGGTGGACAGGTTCCTCGCGGAGCTGGAGCGGCGGTAGCCCCAGAACGGCACGGACAGCCCTGGACGGCACGGTGCCTGGTGGCCCTCCGTCCACCAGGCACCGATCGCGCCGTACTACCGGTTCTGCGCCGTCTGCTTGACGTCCTGCGCCGCGGACTTGGTCTCGTCCGCCACGGTCGACGCGGCGTCGGTCGCGGTCGACCGCACCGACTGGACCGCTTCCTGCGCCGGCTCGCGCAGGTTCTCCTTCATGTCCTGCGCCACCGAGCCGACCTGGCCCGCCATGCCCTGCGCCGATTCCTTGACCTGACCGGCCAGCTCTCGCTCCGGCCTGCTCGCCGGGATCAGGGACGACACCAGCCACCCGGCCCCGAACGCGATCAGCCCCGCGGCCAGCGGGTTGCCTTCGGTCTGACGACGCAGGGTCTGCGGCGCTTCCTGGACCTGCTCGGCGACGGTCGAAGCCGCGGACGAAGCCGTCGACGACGCGCTGTCCGCCGCCTGGTGCATCCGGTCCGTGGCCGACTGAACGCCGCTGGAAGCGCTTCCCATGACCCGCTCCTTCAGGTTCTGCGCGAGACCCCGCGCGCGGTGCACCCGGCGGTGCACGATGCGGCCGGGATTGACCTTTTCGGCGAGCGCGTCCACGTCGCTGCCGAGATTCCGTTGCGTGCCCTCGATCTCCTGGCGAAGGCGGTCGGGGTCCGTGGTCACGTTGTCCTCCTCATCTGGTCGGGCATCTGCTTGAGGCTGTCGACGGTCCGCTCGGGCACCGGATCGACGCGGCGCATCCGGCTGCGGCCCATGACGTACAGCACGGCCGCGATCACGGCCCACACGCCGGCGACGATGAGCGCAGCCCAGCCCTGGTCCATCACGTTGGCCAGCGCCCACCACAGCGCGATCGACAGGAACAACGCCACCATGTAGCCGCCGAACCCGGCGCCGCCGAGCATGCCCGCGCCCTTGCCAGCCTGTTTGGCTTCGGCCTTCACCTCGGCCTTCGCCAGCTCCAGTTCCTGCCGCATCAAGGTCGACAGGTCCTGCGAGATGTTGCTCATCAGCTGGCCCACCGACGCGTCGGCGACGTCCGGCCGCTGCCCTGGCGGTTGCGAATACGTCATGACGGCTCCGCCCGGTGCTGGCCGCCGGACACTGTGGCTCCGGATGGGTAAGCGCTTTCCGGCGGGTACGCGGTGGTCGGCGGGTGGGCGGCGGTCTCCGTCGGCGTGCCTGTCGTTTCCGTCGAGGTGCGTGGTTGCGGCGCGCCACCGCTGCTCTGCTCGCTCATGCTCGCCGCGACGCCTCTGGTCAGCCGGCCCGCGAGGAGTCCTGCGGCGGCCGCGCCGGCGAGGAACAGACCGGGCTTGCGCCGCGCGAAGTCACGCAGCTCGTCGATGAGGTCGCCCGGCTCCCGCGAATCGAGCCACGACGCCACTTTCTTCGCCCGCTGGGAAACCTCGCGGACGAGGTCCTGCGCCATTCCGGAATCCGACTGCTCCGACATCCGGTCCAGTTGATCGGCGATCGAATTCAGATTTCCGGCCGCTTTCTGCTGGCTGGTGCGGGCCTGTTCGCGCAATTGATCGACGCCCTGGTCCTTCAGGTTCCGTGCCTGCCGTTGGGCCTCGGATGCCACCTCTCTTGCTTGTTCCGCGGCGGTTCCGGTCACCTGGCTGCCCGAATCCGCGGCTTGCTCGCGCACGGCCTGCGGGGTCGAACTGCTGGTCTGCTGGGTCATTCCTCCTCCTCCACACTTGGTGCCGCGCGACTACCCGGCGCCATTCCCGGTAAACGAGGAAAACAATTCCGCTTCTCGGTGACCGGGGCAAAAATGAATCTCCGCGGCGGTAGCGTCGTGATCACGACGGGAGAGCTGGTGCGTGCCCGGCGCGCGGTGTCCGTGGTGTTCGCGGCGTGCGGGGCGGCGTTCGGAACGTGGCTCGCGCGGGTGCCCGCGGTGCAGGACCGGCTGGGGCTCACGACGGGACAGCGCGCCGCGGGATTGTTCGGGCTGGCGGCCGGATCGGTCGTCGCGTTGCTGTTGGCCGGCGCGGTGATCACCCGGATCGGCAGCCGGGCGGCGGCGGTCGTGGGGGCGGTCGTGTTGTGCGGCGGGCTGCCGCTCGTCGCGGTCGCACCGGGAGCGGCGGCCTTCGTCGCGGCGCTGGTGGTGCTCGGCGTCGGCAACAGCACGCTCGACGTGGCGATGAACGCCCACGCGGCGCGCGTGGAGGAGGGGTACGGGCGGCCGATCTTCGCCGGGTTCCACGCGTTCTGGAACATCGGCGGGCTGGCCGGTTCCGGCGCGGACGCGCTGGCGGAGGCCTGGCACGTGCCGGTGGCGGTGCATTTCCCGGTGGCGGGCGGGGTTCTGCTGGTGGTCGCGCCGGCGGCGGTGCTGGGCGGGTTCCTCCGCGGGCCGGACCGCGGCCAGGGCGGGCCAGCTTTCGCGTGGCCGGGGCGGGCGCTGGTGCCGCTCGGGGCGGTGCGTTCTGCGGGTTCGTCGCCGAGGGGGCGGTGAACAGCTGGGGCGCGGTGTACCTGAGCGAGGTGACGGCGGCCGGGCCCGCGGTCGCTTCGCTGGTGTACTTCGCGTTCTCGGTGACGATGATCGTCGTGCGGCTGGGCACTGACCGCGTCGTGGGGCGGATCGGGGCGGTGGTGTTCCTGCGGCTGGCTTCGGTGGTGGCCGTGGGCGGGTTCGCGGTCGTGCTCGTGGCGCCGGCGCCGGTGGTGGGGGTGCTCGGGTTCGCCGTGGTCGGGGCGGGGGTCGCGGGGATCGTGCCGGTGGCGTGGAGCGCGGCGGGCCGGGCGGAGCCGGCGGCGCCGGGACGGGCGGTCGCGGCGGGGGGGGGGGGGGGGTCACGCGGGGGTTCCGGGGGGGGCGGGGGGGGTTGGGGGAGGACCGGAAGGGCCACCCCTTGAACCCCCGTCAAATTCAAAAAATCCGGTTGCCCCCTCTTGCTT
>NZ_JBHZEN010000007.1:0-80437 GCF_050958625.1 Amycolatopsis sp. 3B14 | reverse complement strand
GGCTGCCTGATCACCCCCGGCCTGGTCAACACCCACCACCACCTGTACCAGTGGGCCACCCGCGGGCTCGCGGCCGACGCCACGTTGTTCGAATGGCTGGTCCACCTGTACCCGGTCTGGAAGCGGCTGGACGCCGGTATCACCCACGCCGCCGCGACCGCCGGGATGGCACACCTGGCGATGACCGGCTGCACCACGGTCGCCGACCACCACTACGTCTTCCCACAGGACAGCGGCGACCAGATCGAGGCGCTCGTCGCGGCGACGAACCGGATCGGCGTGCGCGCGCACCTCGTGCGCGGGTCGATGGACCGCGGCGAGTCCGACGGCGGCCTGCCGCCGGACAACCTGGTGGAAACCACCGAAGCCGCGTTGCTGGGCACCGAAGCCGCGATCGACGCCCACCACGACCCGGCGCGCGACGCCCGCATCCGGATCGCCGCCGGGCCGTGCTCGCCGTTCTCGGTCAGCGAGGATCTGATGCGCCAGGCCGCGGACCTGGCGCGGCGCACGGGAGTCCGGCTGCACACCCACCTCGCCGAGACGCTGGACGAGGAAGAGCAGTGCGTCGCCGAGAACGGCTACACACCCGCCGAGTACGCCGACAAGCTGGGCTGGCTCGGCGACGACGTGTGGCTCGCGCACACCGTCCACCTCGACGGCCCGGCGATCCGCCGCGTGGGCGCCACCCGCACCGGTTCGGCGCACTGCCCGACGTCGAACGGCCGCCTCGGCACCGGGATCGCCCCGGTGCGGGACCTGCTCGACGCCGGCGCCCCGGTCGGCCTCGGGGTCGACGGCGCCGCGTCCAACGAGTCCGGCGGGCTCGGCGAGGAGCTGCACCAGGCGTTGCTGCAGGCGCGGCAACGCGGCGGCCCGACCGCGCTGGCCGTCCGCGAGGCGCTGTGGATGGGCACCATGGGCGGCGCACGCTGCCTCGGCCGGGACGGCGAACTCGGCTCCATCGAGCCCGGCAAGCTCGCCGACCTCGCCGTGTGGAACCTGAACGGCCTGCGCTACGCGGGGATCGACGACCCGCTGGCCGCGCTCGTGCTCGGTGCGACCCCGCCGCTGAAGCTGCTGCTCGTCGGCGGCCGGACGGTGGTCGCCGACGGCGAGCTGCGCACGGACGACGAGACCGCGATCGCGGGCGAGCTGGCGGCCGCGAGCAGGAGGTTGCGATGACCACGTCAGTCGAGCGCACCGGCACAGCCGGCGGGATTGGCGCCAGCCCGCGCCGCCCGGACGGGATCGTGAAGGTGCGCGGCGAGTTCGCGTACTCCTCGGACCTGTGGCACGAGGACATGGTGTGGGGCGTGACCCTGCGCAGCCCGCACCCCTCCGCCCGCATCACCGGCATCGACATCACCGAGGCGCTGAAGGTGCCGGGCGTGGAGGCCGTGCTCACCCACGAGGACGTGCCGGGCGTGAACCGGTACGGCCTGGAGCACCCGGACCAGCCGGTGCTGGCTGTCGACGTGGTGCGCTACCAGGGCGAACCGGTCGCGCTCGTGGCGGCCGACCACCCGGAGACCGCACGCCGGGCGATGAAACGAATCCGGGTGGACTACGAGGTGCTGGAACCGGTCACCGACGCCGAGCGAGCGGTGCGGGGCGACGCGCCGAAGGTCCACCCGAACGGCAACGTCGTGCGGCACGTGCCGATCCGCCGCGGCGACCCGGCCGCGACCGCCGACGTGGTGGTGTCGGGCGTGTACGAGGTGGGCATGCAGGACCAGGCGTTCCTCGGCCCGGAGTCCGGGCTCGCGGTCCCGGCCGAGGACGGCGGCGTCGACCTGTACGTCGCGACGCAGTGGCTGCACGTCGACCAGCGGCAGATCGTCGCCGCACTCGGGTTGCCCGAGGACAAGGTGCGGCTGACGCTCGGCGGGGTCGGCGGCGCGTTCGGCGGGCGCGAGGACCTGTCCATCCAGATCCACGCGTGCCTGCTCGCGCTGCGCACCGGCAAGCCGGTGAAGATGGTCTACAACCGCGAGGAATCGTTCTACGGTCACGTGCACCGGCACCCCGCGAAGATGTACTACGAGCACGGCGCCGACCGGGACGGGAAGCTGGTCTACGTCAAGGCGCGGCTGTTCCTCGACGGCGGCGCGTACGCCTCGTCCACCGGCGCGGTCGTCGCCAACGCCGCGACCCTCGGCGTGGGGCCGTACGACGTGGACAACGTCGCGGTCGACTGCTGGGGCGCGTACACGAACAACCCGCCCTGCGGGGCGATGCGCGGCTTCGGTGCGGTGCAGGCAGCATTCGCGTACGAGTCCCAAATGGACAAGCTCGCGCAGGCGTGCGGGCTCGACCCGGTCGAGGTGCGGGTCCGCAACGCGATGAGCGAGGGCTCCCGCATGCCGACCGGGCAGGTCGTGGACTCGGCCGCGCCGGTCGCCGAGCTGCTGCGACGGGTGGCCGCGAAACCGCTGCCGCCCGCGCCATCCGGCGAGCGGGACCTGCGGACGTTGCCCGGTGGCGTCTCGAACACCACCCACGGCGAGGGGGTCGTGCGTGGCGTCGGGTACGCCGTCGGGATCAAGAACATCTGCTTCTCCGAGGGCTTCGACGACTACTCGACCGCGCGCGTGCAACTGCGGGTCGTGGGCGGCGAGGCGGCTGCGACGGTACAGACGGCAGCGTGCGAGGTCGGGCAGGGCCTGGTCACGGTGCTGCAGCAGATCGTGCGGACCGAGCTGGGCGTGGAGCAGGTGACGATCCTGCCGATGGACACCTCGATCGGCAACGCCGGTTCGACCTCGGCGTCCCGGCAGACGTACGTGACCGGGGGAGCGGTGCGGGCCGCGTGCGTGGCGGTGCGGACGGCGCTGGCCAAGCGGATCGGATCGCCCGACCTGGAACTGGTGGGCGGCAAGCTGGTGTCCACCCGGGACGGTGTGGTCGCGGACCTGGCCGACGTGCTCGGCGACGACGTCTACGACGAGACCGTGGAGTGGCGGCACCGGCCGACCGAGGTGCTCGACCCGGAGACCGGCGCGGGGAACGCGCACGTGCAGTACGGGTTCGCCGCGCACCGGGCGGTGGTGGACGTGGACACCGAGCTGGGGCTGGTGAAGGTGGTCGCGCTGGACTGCGCGCAGGACGTCGGGCGGGCGCTGAACCCGCAGGCCGTGCTGGGCCAGATCCAGGGCGGTTCGGCGCAGGGGCTCGGGCTGGCGGTGATGGAGGAGATCCAGACGCGGGACGGGAAGATCCGCAACCCGTCGTTCACGGACTACCTGATCCCGACGGTGCTCGACATGCCGCCGATGGACATCGACGTGCTGGAACGGGCCGACCCGAACGCCCCCTACGGCCTGCGCGGAGTAGGCGAGCCCCCGACGATCTCCTCCACCCCGGCGATCGTGGCAGCCATCCGCGCCGCGACGGGCAAGGAGCTGCCACGGGTCCCGGTGCGCCCGGAGCACATCGTCGGCTGAGGCGTTCGTGGGGCGCCGGGCTCGGCGGGTTCCCGGCGCACACCACCGGCCGCGCCGGGAACCCGCGGCGGTGGATCAGGCGCGTTCCAGCACCACGACGGGGATCTCCCGTGAGGTCTTCTTCTGGTACTCGTCGTAGTCCGGCCACACCTCGGCCATCTTCGCCCACATCGCGGGCTTCTCGTCGGGCGTGGCGACCCTCGCGACCGCCTTGAAGCGCTCGCCCTTGATCTGGACCTCGACGTTCGGGTCGGCCTGCAGGTTGACGAACCACGCCGGCGGCGCGTCGGTGCCGCCCTTGGACGCCACCACCAGGTAGGCGCCTTCGTGCTCGCGGAAGATCAGGGCGTGCCTGCGTTCCTGCCCGGACTTGCGGCCCTTCGTGAACAGGATCAGGATCGTCGTCCCGTTGCGCCAGTGGTAGCCGTCCTCGCCGTCGGTCTCCAGATAGCGGTCGACGTGCGGCTGGCCGTGCAGATCGATGGCAGAACTCATGAACCCGACACTACCCGCGGCCCCTCCCGGTGAGCATTTCACGAGCGGTCGCCACGGCGGCCTCCCCGGCGACGGCCAGCGGCTCCACGTCCCGCAGCGAACGGCTGAGCACGAAGGCCCCTTCCAGCGCGCTGATCACCGCGATCGTCAGCCGCCGGGCGTCGTCTTCGCTCAGGCCGAAGCGCGTGAAAACACCCGTCCCGGTGAGGATCCACGCCTGGAACACCTCCGCGGTCGCCCGGCGCAGCGTCTCGTTCGTGCTCGCCACCTCCAGCGCCACGGTGGCGATCGGGCAGGCGTCGGCGTAGTCGGTCTCCCGCAGCGTCACCGCGGCGGCGGCGAAGGCCTGCTCCAGCCCGGTGACCAGGTCCGGCGCCGGCGCGATCAGCAGGTCGAACAGCTTCCCGTACTCCATGCCGGAGCTGCGGATCACCTCCTCGGCCAGCTGTTCCTTGCCGCCGGGGAAGAAGTGGTAGATCGAGCCGAACGGCGCGCTCGCCGCGGTGACGATCTGTTTCAGGCCCGTCCCGGTGTAACCGTTGCGCCGGAACAGCTCCGCGCTCGCGGCCAGGATCCGTTCTTTGGTGTTGCCCACGTCACTGATCCTAGCTACTCTCTCACTAGAGCGATCTATCAAATCCGAGGGGGCGGAGATGCCCGAGGTGGAGCTGTCCGCGGGGACGATCGAGTACGACGACACCGGCGGTGGGGGGCCGGTGATCGTCTTCCTGCACGGCCTGACCATCGACAACACCGTGTGGCGCAAGGTCCTGCCGGGCCTCGGTGAGTACCGGTGCGTGCTGCCGAACTGGCCGCTGGGCTCGCACCGGAAGCCGATGAAACCGGACGCCGACCTGTCGCTGCGCGGTCACGTCCGGCTGCTGGCCGAATTCCTGGAGGCGCTCGACCTGAGGGACGTGACGCTGGTCCTCAACGACTGGGGCGGCGGCCAGTTCCTGATCTCCGAAGGGCTGGCCGGCCGCGTCGGCAGGCTGGCGCTCGTGGCGTGCGAGGCGTTCGACAACTTCCCGCCCGGCCTGTCCGGGCGCATGCTCGTCCGCGTCGCGCGGATCCCCGGCGGCCTGAAGGCGATGCTGCACCTGCTGAAGTTCCGGTTCGTCCAGCGCGCGCCGGGGTCGTGGGGGTGGATGAGCAAGACGCCGGTGCCCGCGGAGGTCATGGACAGCTGGTTCCGCCCGGCCCGCGAGAACCCGGCGATCATGCGGGACCTGCTGAAGTACGGCCTGCACACGCCGCCGAAGGAGACGCTGCTGGAGTGGTCCGGCAGGCTGGGGGAGTTCACCGGGCCCGTGCTCGTGGTGTGGGCGAAGGAGGACAAGCTCATGCCCCGCGAGCACGGGCCGCGGCTGGCGGCGCTGTTCCCGCACGCGCGGCTGGCCGAGGTGCCGGACAGCTACACGCTCGTGCCGGAGGACCAGCCGGAACTGCTCACGAACCTGTTGCGGGAGTTCGTTCCCGTCGCGTCCCGAAAACGAGGTTGAGCACCACGGCGACCACGCAGCCGGCGCTGATCCCGGAGTCCAGCACGGTCCGCACGGCCGACGGGAAGTGTGCGTAGAACTCGGGCGCGGCGATCGGGATGATCCCGACGCCCAGCGCGGCCGCCACGATCGTCACGTTCGCCGGGCGGTCGAACGCCGCCGTGGCCAGGGTGCGGATGCCGGAGACCGCGACGCTGCCGAACAGCACCAGCCCGGCGCCGCCGAGCACCGGTTGCGGCACCAGCGCGACCACGCCGCCGGCGACCGGGAACAGGCCCAGCAGCACCAGGATCGCGCCGCAGGCGGCCACCACGTACCGGCTGAACACGCGCGTCAACGCGACCAGTCCGACGTTCTGCGCGAAGGCGGTGCAGGCGAACCCGCCGAACACTGTCGACACCGCGGTCGCCACGCCGTCCGCGCGCAGGCCGTCGGCGAGCGTCCGCTGTCCGGTCGGGCGGCCGACCACCTCGCCGAGTGCGAGCATGTCCGCGGTGCTCTCCGCCATGATCACGATCATCACGATCGCCATGGAGACGATGGCCGCGATGTCGAACGCGGGGCTGCCGAAGTGGAACGGGCTCGCGACACCGAACGCAGGCGCCTCGCGGAACGTCGACGTGTCGACCTCGCCGAGCGGCCACGCGATCAGCGTGCCCACCACCAAACCCAGCAGCAACGCGATCCGGCTCCAGAAGCCGGGCAGGAACCGGTTGAACGCCAGCACCGCGAGCAGCGTGATCGCGGCGAGCAGGATGCCGTGCGGTTCGGCGGAGTCCTGCTGGCCGGAGATCCAGTTGACCGCCACCGGCAGCAGCGAAACCCCGATGAGCGTGATGACCGTGCCGGTCACCAGCGGCGGGAAGAACCGCGTCAGCCGGGAGAAGAACGGCGCGGCGAGCACCATCAGCGCGGCGCCGACGAGCGTGGCGCCGTAGACGACGCCGAGCGCGTTCTGTGGCCCGTGCTGCTGCACGATCGCCATCACCGGGGCCACGTTCGCGAACGTGACGCCGTTGACCAGCGGCAGCCGGGCGCCGAACCGCCACACGCCGAGGGTCTGCAGCAGGGTCGCCAGCCCCGCGGTGAACAGGCTCGCACTGATCAGCAGGCTCAGCTGCCCGCCGGACAGGCCGACGGCGCTGCCGATGATCAGCGGCGGGGCGACCACCCCGGCGTACATCGCGGCGACGTGCTGGACGCCGCCGACGACGAGTTGCAGCGCCGGTGGTTTGCGGTCGACGGGATGAATGGCCGCTGCGGGCGCGGCGGTCGTGGTCACGCGGGTTCTCCCAACTCGCCCGGCGCTACTGCCAGGCGGGGCCCGGGTCCTCCGCGTCGTCGCGCAGGACGGTTCCTTCGATCAGGCCGTACGGACGGTCCGCGGCGTGGAAGACCTCGTTGTCGTTGGTGAGCCCGAACGGGCTGAGGTCCACCACGAAGTGGTGCTTGTTCGGCATCGACAGCCGGATCTCGGCCACCTCGCCGCGTGCTTCGAGAACCGCCTCGCCCATCGCGTACAGGGTCTGCTGCAGCGAAAGGCTGTGTTTCGTCGCGAACGTCTCCAGCAGGATCCGCCGGATCTCCGCGAAGCTCTTGCGCCAGTCGATATCGCTGCCCTGGTACCGCCACTGCGCGGTGACGGCGGTGGCCAGGATGCGGTCGTCGGTCTCGGCCAGCGTCGTGTACTCGTCGCGCGGGAAGCCGTGGAACTCCGAGCCGGTGGACTTCAGCACGACCAGGTCGCGCAGGCCGGACACCACCCAGGCGCGGTCGTCCTCGACCGTCACCATGGTGGTCCGCTTCTCGTCGCTCGACCGGGAGAAGGCGTGGTCGTGCGGGCGGCCGCCGACGGTGATGCGGTCCCAGGCGTGCTCGTCGATCGTGATCCGCGCGCCGGTGATCTGGCCGAACCGGCCGACGAAGTGCCTGGCCAGCCGCAGCCCGAAGTCCTCGATCTCGCCGACCGGGCTCTCCTTGGCGAACGCGTAGACGGTGTTCTTCTGCGTGTCGGTGGCGACCACGTCGGAGTTGTCGCCGGTGAGGTGGGTCTTCGCGAGGTCGCCGCGCAGCGCGGTGGAGACCGTGAGGTCCTTGAGGTGGTGCACGTCCCCGGCCCGGGTCACCGTGACGAGGCGGACCTCGGCCTTGCCGTACTGGTTCGGCCCCAGCTTGATCGCCATCGTCAGCTCCCTCGGTAGGTGGAGTAGGAGAACGGGCTCAGCAGCACGGGCACGTGGTGGTGCTGCGTGCCATCGGTGATCCGGAAGGCCACGGTGACCTCGGGGAAGAACGCGTCCGGGCCGAGGTAGGCGCCGGTGTCGAACACCAGCCGGTAGACGCCGGGGTCCAGTTCTGCGGGGCCGAGGTCGCGGACTCGGCCGTCGTCGTCGGTGCGGCCCTGTGCGATCACCGTGCCGTCGCTCGCTTCCAGCCGCACGGCGACGTCCGCCGCCGGGCGTCCGGCGGCGGTGTCCAGCACGTGGGTGGTCACCAGGCTCATGCCGTCACCGCCTTTCCCAGTCGCAGCACCGCGATGTCGACCAGCTCCCGTCCGGCGACGGCCAGTTCGGTGTCCGGGTCGTTGTGCATGCGCTCCCGCAGGTTCGCCAGCAGTTCGTCGCCGCTGCGGCCGGCCGCGCAGACCAGGAACACGTGCCCGAACCGTTCTTCGTACTCGGCGTTGGCGGCGCGGAACTCCGCGGCCGCGGCATCGTCCACACCGGACTGCTCGTCCCGGGACCAGCCGCCGGACGGTTTCTCGCCGATCCGCGGGTGCGCCGCGATGGCCCGCCGGGTCTCGTCCCCGGTCAGGGTGAGGCGGGCGGCGCCGGTCAGCGCGGCGAGGTCGGGGTAGGGCCGTCCGGCCAGCACCGCGTCCACCCAGCGCGGCACGTCCAGGCACGCGGTGAGCAGTTCCCCGGCCTTCTCGGGGGGCGCGGTGTTGAACTCGGCGAGCGTGACAGTCAAGTGTTCCTCCGGATCACGGTGCTGCCGATTCTGGGAAATGGACGTTACGGTCGTGTTCGACGAGCGTCAACAATTTGTTGAAATCATGGCTCGCGGTTGAGATAGTTGTAGACCGTGAACCGGGTGACGCCGAGTGCTTCGGCGACGGTGGGTGCGGCCCTGCGCATGGCGAACGCGCCGCGCTCCTCCAGCAGGCGCACGGCGCGTTGCTTGCCGGGCCGGTCCAGGTCGGCCAGCCTGCAGCCGAGCTCCCGCTCGACGGCGGCGATCAGCCGCTCCAGCGTGGTGGGCGGCGCACCGGCCGGTTCGCTCGCGGCGGTCGGCGTGGACAGCTGCAGGGTCAGGCGGTTCGCGCCGCCGTCCAGCGCGGCCCGCGCGATGGCCGGGAGCGCGCCGAGCAGGGCGTCCGCGTCGCCGCGGGCGGTGGTGCCAAGCGGGCCGAAGTCCACGGACAGGCCGGCCTCCTCGGCGGCGGTGCGCGCCCGGACCGCGTGCTCGGGCGGCTCGCCCTCGCCGCGGAACGGTTCGGTGGTGAACTCGGCTTGCAGTTCCACGCCCGCACGGTAACCGTACGGGCGGGGGAACTGGAAGCGGACGAAAGGAGTGCCGGGTGGAACTGGTCTTCCGGGCGCGGCGCGCGATCACGGCCGCGGGCGACGGGCCGTGCTCGGTCGGTGTCGACAGAGGACGGATCACGGCCGTCGAACCTGGCCGCGCGTTGTCCGGTGACCGGGTCGTCGAGCTGGGGGAGGACGTCGTCCTGATGCCCGGGCTCGTCGACACGCACGTGCACGTCAACGACCCCGGCCGCGCCGAGTGGGAGGGCTTCGAGACGGCCACCCGCGCGGCCGCGGCGGGCGGGGTCACCACGATCGTGGACATGCCGCTGAACAGCCTGCCACCGACCGTCGACCCGGACGCGCTGGACGTGAAGCGGAAGACCGGGGCCGGGCGGGTGCACGTCGACGTCGGGTTCTGGGGCGGCGCGATCCCCGGCAACGGCGGGCAATTGACGGCCCTGCACGAGGCCGGGGTGTTCGGGTTCAAGTGCTTCCTGCTGCACTCGGGCGTCGACGAGTTCCCGCCGCTCGACGACGCCGAACTGGAGGCCGACCTGCGGATCCTCGCCGCGCTCGGCGCGCTGATGATCGTGCACGCCGAGGACGCGCCGACGATCGACGCGGCGCCGCGACCGCACGGCCCGCGGTATGCGGGGTTCCTGGCGTCGCGGCCGCCCGAGGCGGAGAACCGGGCGATCGCGCGGGTCATCGAGCTGGCGCGGCGCACCGGGGCGCGGGCGCACATCCTGCACCTGTCCTCTTCGGACGCCCTGCCGATGATCGCGACGGCCCGCGCCGAAGGGGTCGCGCTGACGGTCGAGACGTGCCCGCACTACCTCAGCTTCACCGCGGAGGAGATCCGCGACGGCGCGACGCAGTTCAAGTGCTGCCCGCCGATCCGCGAGGCAGGTAACCGCGATCGGCTGTGGCAGGGGCTGGCCGACGGCGTGATCGACTGCGTGGTGAGCGACCACTCGCCGTGCACGCCGGAGCTGAAGCGGTTCGACAGCGGCGACTTCGGCGAGGCGTGGGGCGGGATCGCCGGGCTGCAGGTCGGGCTGCCCGCGGTGTGGAGCGGGGCGGCGCGGCGCGGGCACACGCTGGCGGACGTGGTGCGCTGGATGGCGACGCGACCGGCGGAACTGGCGGGGATGACGCGCAAGGGTCGCATCGCGGTCGGGTACGACGCCGATTTCTGCGTGTTCGCGCCGGACGAGGAGTTCGTCGTGGACGTCGCGAAGCTGCGCCACCGGAACCCGGTGAGCGCCTACGACGGCAGCCCGCTGCGCGGTGTGGTGCGGCAGACGTGGTTGCGGGGCCAGGAAGTCACCGGGGATAGTCCGCGGGGCGAGTTGCTGAATCGAGGGCAGTGTTGACCGAACGTCCGGAGTGGACTCATGAGCCGGATCTGGCGTCGCGCCGGGTCGGCGGCAGCGTGGTGTGGGCCAACGACGAGGCCTTCGCCGAGCGGGAGAACCTGATCAAGCCGGGGCCCGCGGAGTTCCGCCCGTGGAACTTCGGGCACAAGGGGCAGATCTACGACGGCTGGGAGACGCGGCGGCGCCGGGAGCCGGGCGTGGACCAGGCGGTCGTGCGGCTCGGGTTGCCCGGCGTGGTGACCGGGGTGGTCGTGGACACCGCGTTCTTCACCGGCAACTACCCGCCGTTCGCGTCGGTGGAGGCGGTCGCCGTCGACGGCTACCCGAGCCCGGCGGAGCTGGCCGAACTGGAGTGGACGCCGCTGGTGCCGAAGTCGCCGCTGGCGGGGGACTCGGAGAACTTCTTCGCCGTGTCGTCGCCGCGGCGCTGGACGCACGTGCGGCTGTCCATCCACCCGGACGGCGGAGTCGCGCGGTTCCGGGTGCACGGCGCGCCGGTGGCGGACCCGCGGCTGGTCGACCCGGCGGCCCTGGACCTGGCGGCGCTGGAGAACGGCGCGCGCGTGGTGGGCTGCTCGAACATGTTCTACTCGTCGCCGTCGAACCTGATCTCGCCCGGGTTCGCCGCGGTGATGGGGGAGGGCTGGGAGACGGCCCGCCGCCGCGACGACGGCAACGACTGGGTGTCGGTCGCACTGGCCGGCGCGGGCGTGCCGCGGCTGGCCGAGCTGGACACGACGCACTTCAAGGGCAACGCGCCGGGCTGGGCGTCGTTGAGCGGACGGTTGGACGGTTCGTGGTTCGAGGTGCTGCCGAGGACCCGCCTCCAGCCGGACACGCGGCACCGGTTCCTGGTGCCGGAGCCACGCGAGCTGAGCGAGGTGCGCCTGGACATCTACCCGGACGGCGGCATGGCGCGGCTGCGCCTGTGGGGCGCGCTGACCGAGCGGGGCCGGGCGGACTTCGAACGGCGGTTCACCGACAGCGCGGGCTGAGCGCGCCTGGCGCGCGGTCATCCGGGCGGCGGGACGCGTCCGCCTGCTCAGCGATCGGGCGGCATCGCCGCCCGTGCGGTCGGAGCACGACGCGAGGGGGCGCCTGGTCCGGACGGCCGTCGTCGGGGCATGTCCGCGGGTTGGCTGTCGCCTGCGGGCACGTGCCCGCGCGGTGTGGCGGGCCGGCAGTACCGATGACCGAGAAACCCAAGTGGTGCTGAGCGGCCCGCACTCTGTCGCCCAGCACCAGCGAACCGCCGCTTCCACCGAGGCGTGTTGCGCGCTCGGTCGCCGGCGTCCGGCAGTGTCGCGACCTCCGCGAGGTCCGGCGCCGGCGAGACCACGGCTTCCGCCGAGGGCTTTCCGTGCGCCCGCTCGGCGCCGTCCGGCGGTGCCGCGACCCGCCCAGGTTCCGCACCAGCGGAACCGCCACGGACCGCGTGCGCTCACCCGCCGCCCTCCACAAGTGCCGCCGCCGTGGGCGGTGATGCGGCTGATCACCGCACTGTGCCGCCCGCGTTGCCGGTCAGCAGAACAGCCAAGCCGGTGGTACCGCACGCATCAGCTGATGTGCGTGCTTTCGCCCGGTTCCAGTACGTGCAGCCGGTCGCTCAGCCCCGCCCCGGCGAACGCCTTCCGCACCTCGTCGGGGCCCTCGCTGAAGTGGGCCCACCCGCGGGTGTGCACGGGCACGATGTTGCGCGCCCGCAGCGCGTGGGCGGCCTCGGCGGCGTCCTCGCTGGTCAGGGTCAGCGGGGCGCCGTCGAACAGGGACGTGCGCGCGGCGCCGGCGAACAACACCGCGAGGTCCAGGCGCCGCAGGCGGCGGGAGATGTCCCGCACCACGTCGAGCGACGCGTTGTCCCCGCTGACGTACACCGTCGGCAGGTCCTGGCCGGTCAGCACGAAACCGATGACCTCACCGGTCAGCTCCTCGCTGCCCTTCGGCCCGTGCTGGGCAGGCACGGCGGTCACCGCGACCGGCCCGATGTGCAGCTGGTGCCACGGCGCGAGCCCCTGCGCGGTGCCGCCCAGCCGGCGCGCGCCGCTCGGCGTGGTCAGCGTCAGCAGGGCTTCCTCGACGTACCGGCGGCCGTCCGGGTCGAGGTTGTCCGCGTGCTGGTCGTGCGAGAGCAGCACCGCGTCGACCGGGCCGATCTCCGCCGCGGACAGGCCGGGGCCCTCCGTCTTCGTCAGCGGCCGCCCCGGCGTCGTCTCGTGCACGCCGGCCGGGCTGAACGTCGGGTCGGTCAGGAACCGCTTGCCACCCACCTCCAGCAGCAGCGTCGGGCCGCCGACGTAGGTCACCTGCACACCGTTCGCCATCACCAGCACCCACCTCCACACGGGGAACTTCCCGCCACACCACCGAGTCTGACACGAACGGCCGTTCCCGGAGGAGCCGCAGTGGAGGGTGAGTTGCGCCGGATCGCTTCCGTGGGCAAGGGATCAGGCCTTCAACCGCCGCCGCGACGAGATCACCCCGGTGTTGAAACCGGCCAGGTGCAACCCGCCCGCGAAGCGCGCGTGCTCGATCTTCACGCACCGGTTCATCACCACGTCCAGGCCGGCCTCGCTCGCCCGCTGCGCCACCGGCTCGTGCCACAGGCCCAGCTGCAGCCACAGCGTCCGAGCGCCCGCCTTGATCACTTCCTCGGCCACTTCGGGCAGGTCGGAGTGCTTGCGGAACACGCTGACCAGGTCCGGCTCGCCTGGCACGTCGGCCAGCGACGGGTACACCGGACGGCCCAGCAGCGACGACAGCCGGGGGTTGACGAAGTGCACCTCGTACTCGCTGGAGGACAGCAGGTAGGTCGCGACGAAGTAGCTCGGCCGCGCCGGATTGTCCGACGCGCCCACGATAGTCACCGATTTTGTCCGCGACAGCAGCGCGAGCCGCTCCCGCGCGGTCGGCGGGGACCAGGACAGGGGCGATTCCGACCGGACGGCTCCGGCGGGCACGGTCGTCTCCAGGCTCATGCGGCCTTCACCGCCGCGGTGAGGGCCTGGTCGATGTCCCACAGGATGTCCTCGGCGTCCTCCAGCCCGACCGACAGCCGGATCAGGTCCGGGCCGACGCCGCCCGCCTTCAGCTGCTCGTCGGAGAGCTGCTGGTGCGTCGTGGACGCGGGGTGGATGACCAGCGTGCGGGCGTCGCCGACGTTCGCCAGGTGCGACAGCAGCTCGACGGACTCGACGAACTTCTCCCCGGCCGCGCGCCCGCCCTTGACACCGAACGAGAACACCGCGCCCGGCCCGAGCGGCAGGTACTTCTTCGCCAGCTCGTGGTGCTTGTGCCCGGGCAGCCCGGCGTAGCTCACCCACGCCACGCGGTCGTCGGCGTCCAGGAACTCCGCGACCGCCTTGGCGTTGGCCAGGTGCGCGTCCATCCGCTGCGGCAGCGTCTCGACGCCCTGGAGCAGCAGGAACGCCGAATGCGGCGACAGCACCGCGCCGATGTCGCGCAGCTGCTCGGCGCGCAGCCGGGTGCAGAACGCGTACTCGCCGAAGTTTTCCCAGTACTTGAGGCCGCCGTAGCTGGGCACGACCTCGGTCATGCGCGGGAACTTCCCGTTGCCCCAGTCGAAGGTGCCCGATTCGACGACGATCCCGCCGAGCGTGGTGCCGTGCCCGCCGAGGAACTTCGTCGCCGAGTGCAGCACGATGTCCGCGCCGTGCTCGATCGGGCGGCACAGGTACGGCGTCGCCAGCGTCGCGTCGACCACCAGCGGGATGTCGTGACTGTGCGCGAGGTCGGCGAGCCCGGCGAGGTCCGCGATGCCGCCACTCGGGTTGCCGATGACCTCGGTGAAGATCAGCCGGGTGCGGTCGGTGATCGCGGCCGCGTAGTCGTCGAGGCTGTCGCCGGCCACGAAGGTCGTGTCCACGCCGAAGCGGCGCAGCGTCCCGTCCAGCTGCGTGACGGTGCCGCCGTAGAGCCCGCTCGCCGACACGACGTGGTCGCCCGCCTCGGTCAGCGCCGCGAACGTGAGGAACTCCGCGGCCTGCCCGCTGCTGGTCGCGACGCCGCCGATGCCGCCCTCCAGGCTGGCGAGGCGTTCTTCGAAGGCCGCCACGGTCGGGTTGCCGATCCGGCTGTAGATGTTGCCGTACTTCTGCAACGCGAACAGGTTCGCCGCGTCGGCCGCGTCCTCGAAGACGAAACTCGTGGTCTGGTAGATCGGCACCGCCCGCGCCCCGGTCACCGGATCGGGAGACCCGCCGGCGTGCAGGGCGCGGGTGCGGAAGCCCCAGCTGCGCTCACTCACCCGGCCGACGCTACCTCCCGGTGCGCCGGTGGGGCGACCGTTCCCGTGCGGTGGACGGCGCGAGCTCCGCGTACGGTGAGTTCATGATCAACGAGGATCGGGAGGTCCCGACCGCTCTCGGCACGCTCCGAGTCGCCGTGCGCGGCTCCGGCGAGCCGGTCCTGATGTGGCCCAGCCTCCTGATGGACCACACGCTCTGGCAGGCGCAGGCCGACCACCTGGCACCCCGCTACACGACCGTCGCGCTCGACCCACCGGGGCACGGGGCGAGCAGCCCGCTCACCCGAACCTTCACCCTCGACGAGTGCGCCACCGCGGTCCTCGTGATCCTCGACGCGCTCGGGTTCGAGCGGACGCACTTCCTCGGCAACTCGTGGGGCGCGATGGTGGGGGCCACCTTCGCCGCGCGCCACCCGGACCGGGTGCTCACCAGCACTCTGATGAACGGCACCGCCTCCGCGGCCCCGGCCCGTCAGAAGGCCGAGTACGCGGTGCTCGTGGCGGCGGTGCGGCTCCTGCGCGGCATCCGCCCGCCGCTCACCCGGTCCGTGGTCAAGGCGTTCCTCGGGCCGACCTCGCTGCGCACCCGGCCGGAGGTGGTGGCCCGCGTCCTGGACCTGGCCCGCCGCAACGACCCGCGGTCCGTGAGGCACGCGGTGACGAGCATCGTGTCCCGGCGGCCGGACCAGCGTGGGCTGCTCGCGTCGATCAGCACGCCCGTGCTGGTCATCGGCGGCCGGGAGGACGCGACCTTCCCGCCCGGTGAGGTGGAGGAGATGGCCGCCGCCATCCCGGGCGCCGAACTGGTCGTCATCGAGGACGCGGCCCACCTCGTCGCCGCCGAGGTGCCGGACACCGTCAACAAGCTGCTGGACGAGTTCCTCAGCCGAACGTGAGCCGCCACCGCTGCGGCGGCTGCCGCGGCCGGCGACTCAGCCCTTCTTCCCGAAGAGCCGTGCGAATTGCTCCGCGTAGTGGTCCGCCACCGCGGACCCCTCGCGCCCGAACGGAGCCGGGGCGAGCTGCGGGTACACCGCCAGCGCGTTCGCCGCCGGTACAGCCCTTCCTTGCTGTTGTAGTAGTAGGCGATGAGCTGCTGGTTCACCCCGGCCCGCCGGCGATCGCCGAGACTCGCGGGCCGGCGAAACCGTGCGCGGAGAACTCGGCCACGGCGGCGTCGAGGATCCGGGTCTTCGTGCGTTCGGTGTCCCGTTGCCGATGGCGACCACCTACACGCCGGCGTTCGCGGTCACGTTCCCGATCGGCGGCCCGCTCTGATTCCTCAGCCGAACGTCATCCGCAACCGCTGGGCGCGTTCCGAAGGCGTCTGGCGCGGACAACTGACGCACTTGGGCGCGCTGCCGGTCCGGTAGATCAGGCAGCACGACGCCCGCCGCACCACCGGGGTGCCGCCGACCTCCACGAAGCGGGGCCGGGGGAGGTGGTCGCCCACCGCGGCGACCACCGGCTCCGCCAGCGCCACCCCGCGCGCGACGTCCCCGGCCGCCTTCCCGGCCCACAGCAGGACGTTCGCGATCGAATCGGTCGCGATCGCGCACAACGCGCGGGTTCCGGCGCCGCTGACCTCGGCCACAGCGGCGATCCCGGCGTCCAGCGACCCGGCCAGCGCCTTGCCGATTTCGTCCACATCGGACCCCAGCGGGCGCGACGAGCGGGCGTCCAGCACCCGGCCGTCGGGCACCACGTCCAGCGTCACCGCCTCCAGCGCCGGGTCCATCGCGCGCCCGGTCGCCACCAGCGGGTCCAGCGCGGGCGTCACCAGCACCGCCGACACCGAGTACCACCAGATCGTCCCCAGCACGACCGGCCCGGCCTCGCCGTACAGCCCGGCGGCCAGGCGCAGCTGCGCGGACAGCCAGGCCCGGTCGGTGATCGCGGTCGCCGGCACGGCTGTCATGCGGTCCTCCGGTACTCCGACAACGAAAACGCGAGCGTCACCGCGGCCGGCCCGGCCACACCGTCGAGCGCGGCCAGGCGCTCCGGGTGGTGCCCGGTGGGCCCCATCCGCACGGCGTTGCGGACGTCCTCCGGTTCCAGCGTCACCCGGTCCCGCAGCGACCGGCGCGACACCAGTTCGAAATGCTCCGACAACGCGGCGTCGAGACGTTCTTCCTTCCGCGGATCCACGTCGAGAATCGGCGCCACCGCCGCGAGTTCGGCCAGGTGCCCCCGTTCGGGCGACACGACGAGCAAAGTCCCGCCGGGCCGCAGCACCCGCCGGAACTCGGCGGCGTTGCGCGGCGCGAACACGTTCAACACCACCGCAGCCGTCTCCGCCGCGACCGGCCACGGCTCCCACAGGTTCCACACCGCCGCGCCCAGACGGGCGTGCGCCTTCGCGGCGCGGCGCAGGGCGACCGCCGAAACGTCCAGCGCGAGCCCGGCCGCGTCCGGCAGCCGGTCGAGCACGCCGGCGAGGTAGTAACCCGTCCCGGCGCCCGCGTCGACCACCAGGCCGTCACCGCCGGTGCCCGCGGCGACCTGCGCCAACAGATCCCGCAACCCGCCGTAGTGTCCCGCGCCGAGGAACGCCACCCGCGCGGCGACCATCTCCGGGGTGTCGGCCGTGCCCGCGGGGATGCCGGCGTGCAACAGGTTCACGTAGCCCTGTTTCGCCAGGTCGAACGAGTGCCGCGACGGGCACCGCAGCGACCGCCCGTCGAGGGCGAAGGCGGACGCGCACAGCGGGCACCGCAACGCCGCGACGACGGCGCCGGGCAGCGTGGCGGGCCTGGTCATGCCCACATCTCATCACACCGGTGGGCTCACCCACCGTCACCGGTGACCGCCGGTATTCGACGCCGACGTTTCGTGACCGGACATATCAGCCCTGGTGGCGCGAAACGTGCTCGTAACAAGAGCGGCGGCACAGTTCACCCGCGGGAAACGTGCGAAGTGCCGTCGTGAAACACGGGAATCGAAAACTCCCCGTCAATATCTCGTGTACGGGAGGACGATGTGCTGAACGCAGGAGACACCGCATGGGTGTTGGCCAGCGCCGCGCTGGTCATGCTCATGACACCAGGGTTGGCGTTCTTCTACGGCGGCATGGTCCGCGTGAAGAGCGTCCTGAACATGCTCATGATGAACTTCATCTGCCTGGCGATCGTCGCCGTGCTGTGGACCCTCTACGGGTTCACGATGTCGTTCGGCGACGACGCGTTCAGCGGGCTGCTGGGCAACTTCAGCCACGCGGGCATGGCGGACACCTGGGGTCAGCTGGTCGGTTTCGCCACCGCGGCGACCGACACGACGCCGGAGATCCCGTGGCCGGGCGGCGACGGCATCCCGATGCTCGTGTTCGCCATGTTCCAGCTGATGTTCGCCATCATCACCCCGGCGCTGATCTCCGGCGCCATCGCCGACCGCGCCAAGTTCTGGGGCTGGGCGCTGTTCGTCGTGGTGTGGGTGACGATCGTGTACTTCCCGGTGGCGCACTGGGTGTTCGCGTTCGACGGCTTCATGAGCCCGGACGCGGCCGGCGGCTGGATCGCCAACAAGCTCAAGGCGCTGGACTTCGCCGGTGGCACCGCGGTCCACATCAACGCCGGTGCGGCGGGTCTCGCGCTGGCGCTGGTTCTCGGCAAGCGCCGCGGCTGGCCGCGCGAGACCGGCCGACCGCACAACGTGCCGTTCGTCCTGCTCGGCGCGGGCCTGCTGTGGTTCGGCTGGTACGGCTTCAACGCCGGTTCCGCGCTGAGCGCCGGTGATCTCGCCGGTGTCGCCTTCACCAACACGACCGTCGCCACCGCGGCCGCCGTCCTCGGCTGGCTGATCGTGGAGCAGCTGCGGTTCGGCAAGCCGACCACGCTCGGCGCCGCGTCCGGCGCGATCGCCGGTCTGGTCGCCATCACCCCGGCCGCCGGTTTCGTCACGCCGCTCGGCTCGATCGCGATCGGTGTCATCGCCGGCGCCGTCTGCGCGCTGGCCGTCAGCCTCAAGTACAAGCTGGGCTTCGACGACTCGCTCGACGTGGTCGGCGTCCACCTCGTCGGTGGTCTCGTCGGCACGCTGCTGATCGGCTTCTTCGGCACCACCAGCGTCAACTCGCTCGGCGCCGACGGCCTCTTCTACGGCGGCGGGTTCACGCAGCTGGGCAAGCAGGCCGCCGCGGCCGGCGCCGTGCTGGTGTACTCGTTCGTCCTGACCTTCATCATCGGCGGGATCATCAAGGTCGCCGGCGGTTTCCGGGTCAGCAAGGAGGACGAGGTCAGCGGCATCGACGAGGCGCAGCACGCGGAGAGCGCGTACGACTTCGTGGGCGGCAGCATCGGCGGCCACAGTGGATCGTCCCCCGCTCCGCTGCCGTCGAAGGACGGGGCGGCCCTGGAAGGAAGCAAGGCATGAAGCTGATCACCGCCATCGTCAAGCCGTTCACGCTGGACGACATCCGCGCCGCGCTGGAGCAGCTGGGCACGCTCGGCATGACCGTCAGCGAGGTGCAGGGCTACGGCAGGCAGAAGGGCCACACCGAGGTCTACCGCGGCGCCGAGTACGCCGTCGACTTCGTGGCCAAGCTGCGGGTCGAGGTGCTCACCGACGACGCCAACGTCGAGAAGGTCATCGAGGCCATCGTCAACGCCGCCCACACCGGCAAGATCGGCGACGGCAAGGTCTGGGTCACCCCGGTCGAGACCGTCGTTCGCGTCCGTACCGGCGAGCGCGGCACGGACGCGCTCTAGGGAAGCACCGGATGGTCGTCGGGGGGGAACTCGCCAAGGCGGCGAACCGGTTGCTGGAAGGCCGGCACGGCAGGCTCGGTGCGTCGGCACTGCGCGCCGCGCTGGTGGACCTGTACGAGTTCTGGCTCAGCAAGGCCGCCGCGGCGGCCGGCGTGGACACCGCCGAACCCGGTGTCGCGCTGGTCGCCGTCGGCGGCCTCGGCCGCCGCGAACTCGTGCCGTTCTCGGACCTGGACCTCGTCCTCGTCCACAACCAGCACCCCGGCATCGCCGGAATCGCCGACGCGCTGTGGTACCCGCTGTGGGACGCGCGCATCGGCCTCGACCACTCGGTCCGCACGCCGGGGGAGGCCCTCCAGGTCGCCTCGGAGGACCTGCGGACCGCGATGGGACTGCTCGACGCCCGGCACATCGCCGGGGACGCCGAGCTGACCGCCAGGCTCGCCACGGCGGCGCGCGACCAGTGGCGCCGCACCGCGCGCAAACGCCTGCCGGAACTGGCCGAATCGACCCGCAAGCGCTGGCAGCGCAGCGGGGAGATCGCCCAGTCCGCCGAACCCGACCTCAAGCACGGCCGGGGCGGCCTGCGTGACCTCGGGGTGCTGGAGGCGCTCGCCGTCGCCCAGCTCACCGACCGGCCGGGCGAGGAACTGAGCCAGGCCAGGGAACTGCTGCTGGACGTGCGCACCGAGATGCGCCGCGAACTGCGGCGCGACCGGGACGTGCTGTCCGGTGTGGACGCCGAGCTGGTGGCGGCCGAACTCGGGTTCGGCGACCGGTTCACGCTGGCGCGCAAGCTCTCCGGCGCCGGGCGCGCGGTCGGGTACGCGGTCGACGTCGCCTTGCGCGCCACGGCCGAGGTGCCGCGCGGGCGCTTCTCGCGCCGGCCCAGCCGCACCCCGCTGGACGACGGCGTGGTGCTGCACGGCAACGAGGTAGCGCTGGCCAGGGACGCCGTGCCGGCGAAGGATCCCGCGCTGCTGCTGCGCGTCGCGGCCGCCTCCGCCCGCACCCGCACGCCGATTTCCCACGGCACCCTGCGCACGCTCGCCGATTCGGCGCCGGAACTGCGCACGCCGTGGCCGCCCGACGCGCGGGACTCGCTCACCGAACTGCTCGGCGCGGGCGAGGGCCTGATCGACGCCGTCGAGGCGCTGGACCGCACCGGCCTGTGGGCGCGGTTGTTCCCGGAGTGGGGCGCGGTGCGCGACCTGCCGCCACGGGAGCCGGTGCACGAGTGGACCGTCGACCGGCACCTCGTGCAGACCGCGGTCGAGGCCGCGAAGCTCACCACCACGGTGTCCCGGCCGGACCTGCTGCTGCTGGCCGCGCTCCTGCACGACATCGGCAAGGGCCGCGAGGCCGACCACTCCGAGCTGGGCGCCGCGATCTCGCTGCAGGTCGCCCGACGCATCGGGCTGCCCGACTCCGATGCCGCGCTCGTCTCGGCCGCGGTGCGCCACCACCTGTTGCTGGTGCACACCGCGACCCGGCGCGACATCGAGGAGCCGAGCACCGTCGCGCGGGTGGCCAAGACCGTCGACAACGACGTGGTCCTGCTGGAACTGCTGCACGCGCTGACCCAGGCCGATTCGCTGGCCACCGGGCCCGGCATGTGGACCGACTGGAAGGCCGGGCTGGTCGCCAACCTGGTCAACCGGTGCAGGCAAGTCGTGCAGGGCAAGGGGTTCAGCCCGCCGGAGCCGCTCGACGCGCGCCGGCGCGAGCTGGTCGCCGCGGCGGTGGCGGCCGGCCGCAGCGAAGTGCTGATCACGCACGACGGCAAGATGGCCACGGTGGTGGTCGCCGCGCCCGCGCGCACCGACTTGCTGGCGCCAGCGGCCGGGGTGCTCGCGCTGCACTCGCTGGAGGTGCACACCGCGGTGCTGCGCGGCCACGACGGCGGACGGGCCGGGATCTTCACCGCGTCCCCGAAGTTCGGTTCGCTGCCCGATCCGGCGCTGCTGCGCGAGCAGTTCGCGCGGGCGGTCGCAGGCGGGCTCGCGCTGGAGGCGAAGCTCGCGGCGAAGGAACGGGACTACCAGCCGACTCGGGTGTCGGCCAAGCCGAAGGTGCTGTGGTTCGACGACGAGACCAGCGGCCCGAACACGGTCGTGCTGGAACTGCGGGCCACCGACCGGATCGGCCTGCTGTACCGGGTCGCCGGCGCGCTGCAGTCGTGCGGCGCGGAGGTGAAGTGGGCCAAGGTCGCCACGCTCGGCGCGGCTGTCGTGGACTCCTTCGCCGTCTCCCCGCGCGGCGGGAAGCTGGACCCGGCGTGGCGGCAGCGGGTCGAACAGGCGGTGCTCGCCGCGGCGGCGTGATCCGCTCCGGGGTGTCGCCACGGTTTTCTTGATCGGGGGTGGCAGGATGTCGCTCGTGCCAGAGTCGACGATCCTGCCGCTCACGGTCGCCGCCGCGCACCTGGAGGCCTGCGCCGCGGAGCTGGACCGGGCGCCGGAAACCGATCTCGGGGAGATCGTCGCCGTCCTCAAACACCTCGTCGCCGGGCAGCGTCACCTGTCTGGCGCGCTCACCGGGCTCGCCGACCGGCTGGGCGAAGCGCGGTTCGGCGCGCTGGCCGCGATGCCGTCGGCCGAGATGGCCGCCCTCGTGGAGATACTCCAGGCAGCCGGAGCCGCGTTCGGCTATTCGGCCGACGCGCTCGGCGAGAGCGAGCCGCTGGCCGCGTTCATCGCCGCCAACGCCGGCGAGAGCACCCGCTTGTAGCAGTTGCACGACCAGCTGATCGTGGTGGACACGATGCACTGGCCGACAGGACCGCACCGACGCCGACCAGCGCGTCGCGAACGCCAAGGCGGCACCCAGTACGCAGCGCTGAAACTTTTTTCCCGAACCCGCGTCACGCACCCGCGCGACCCGGGTCACCCCTCTGCGCGCATGCGGTTCCTGAGTAGATCTACCTACCGCTACTTGGGGGTCTTCACGCTGCCCCGGACCTCGCGGAACCGGCAGTCTTGGGACATCACGCCACGGATGTCCGGAGGGACTCGCTGGTACTGGGGGTACGGCGAGCACCGGGGGACCGGCGGCCGCGGCGTGCGTGTGCGGGTGGCCCGGCGAGGGGGCGGGCCACCCGCACTTTCCCTTGCGCGGTTGGATGTCGCGCATGCTGCATCTGCTGATCCCGCGCAACCTGAGGAGCGGGGCGCACACCACGATCGACGTCGGCCGTTGGCTGGTGAGCGCCGCGTGAACACGGACGTGACGCAGAACCTGTTCGCCTTCCAGCTCAACGGCCTGGACGAACCGGTGGTCGCGAGCGCCCCGACCGTGGCGGACGACGCCCTGCGGCAGGCGTGGGCCCGGGTGCGCGCTGAACGCCAGGTCCAGCCCGGGGACGTCACCGCCGTCTACAGCGAGTGGGAGCCCTCCGCCGAGGACCTCGGGTTCGTGGCCCTGATGTTCCCCGGCGTCCGGCAGACCTACAGCTTCGACCGGCCGGGCCCGGACGGCTGGGCGGCCGCGTTCGCCGAGGCCGAGCGCGTGCTGGCGGAGCAGGCCGCGCCCGAGCCGGAGCTGCTGCCGGTGCTGTGGAGCGCGTCGTCGCCGCGCGCCGAGGTGCTCGGCGCGGTCCCGCACCACCCGCTGGTGCCCGGACGGCTGTCCGTCGCCCTCGCCCACGTCGGCCCCACGCCACGCGGCACCGTCGGCATGCACCACGTCACCACGCACGGCTACCAGGAGATGGGCTCGCCGCCGTTCGCCGAGCTGATGGCCGAGGCCGGCGCCAACCTCAAGCGCGGCCTGCGCGTCACCGGCCACCGCGGCGAGCACGGCGACCTGCTGCACCTGACCCGGGAGGACTGGCTGGCCGGTTCGGCGCTGGCGCTGGACGACTTCGGCGCGCAGATGTCCCGCAACCTCGGTTCGGAGCGGCTGGTGGTCGGCCTGCCCTGCCCGGACGAGCTGTTCGTGACCGGCGCGGACTCGGGCTGGGCCGAGGTGATCCACGAGCAGGTGCTTGGCTCCGAGTACGACACGACCGAGCTGGTCCCGTGCGTGGTGCTGCTGGAACCCGGCGGGATGCGCCTGCTCGCCGAACGGCAGGCCTGACAGGTCACCCGTCACGAGCGGCTACCCTGGTGGGACGCCGCAGGCGGACAACCACGACCAGCTGGAGCGTGCACACCCGTGTTCGACACCCTCTCCGACCGGCTCACTTCGGTCCTGCAGAACCTGCGGGGCAAGGGGAAGCTGACCGACGCCGACATCGACGCCACCGCGCGCGAGATCCGCATCGCGCTGCTGGAGGCCGACGTCGCGCTGCCCGTCGTCCGGGAGTTCATCGCGCACGTCAAGGAACGCGCGAAGGGCGCCGAGGTCTCCGAGGCCCTCAACCCGGCGCAGCAGGTCATCAAGATCGTCAACGAGGAGCTCATCGGCATCCTCGGTGGCGAGACCCGCAGGCTGAGCCTGGCCAAGAACCCGCCGACGGTGATCATGCTCGCCGGTCTGCAGGGTTCCGGTAAGACGACGCTGGCCGGCAAGCTCGCGCTGTTCCTCAAGAAGCAGGGCCACGCGCCGCTGCTGGTCGCCTGTGACCTCCAGCGCCCCAACGCGGTCACGCAGCTGCAGGTCGTCGGTGAGCGCGCCGGGGTGCAGACGTTCGCGCCCGAGCCGGGCAACGGCGTCGGCGACCCGGTGGACGTCGCCCGCCGCGGCATCGACGAGGCCAAGCACGCGCAGCACGACATCGTGATCGTCGACACCGCCGGACGGTTGGGCGTCGACGAGGAGCTGATGAAGCAGGCCGCGGACATCCGCGACGCCGTGCAGCCGGACGAGATCCTGTTCGTCGTCGACGCGATGATCGGTCAGGACGCGGTCACCACGGCCGAGGCGTTCCGCGACGGCGTCGGTTTCACCGGCGTGGTGCTGACCAAGCTCGACGGTGACGCCCGCGGTGGTGCGGCGCTGTCCGTGCGGCAGGTCACCGGCCAGCCGATCCTGTTCGCCTCCAACGGTGAGAAGCTCGAGGACTTCGACACCTTCCACCCGGACCGGATGGCCAGCCGGATCCTCGGCATGGGCGACCTGCTCACCCTGATCGAGCAGGCGGAGCAGGCCTTTGACCAGGAGCAGGCCGAGAAGGCCGCGGCGAAGCTGGGCACCGGCCAGCTCACGCTGGAGGACTTCCTGGAGCAGATGCTCGCGGTCCGCAAGATGGGCCCGATCGGCAACCTGCTCGGCATGCTGCCCGGCGCGGGGCAGATGAAGGACCAGCTCGCGCAGGTCGACGACAAGCACCTGGACCGCCTGCAGGCGATCATCCGCGGCATGACCCCGGCCGAGCGGGCCGACCCGAAGATGATCAACGGTTCGCGTCGTCAGCGCATCGCGCAGGGTTCGGGCGTGACGGTCCGCGAGGTCAACGACCTGGTGAACCGGTTCTTCGAGGCCCGCAAGATGATGCAGCAGATGGCGGGCCGCTTCGGCTTCGGCGGTGGCAGCGCGACCAAGCGCAAGAAGGGCAAGAAGGGGAAGAAGGGCAAGGGCCCAACGCAGCCCAAGGTGCGCGGCGGGTTCCCCGGCGGCATGCCGATGCTCCCGCCCGGTGGCGCCGGCGGCGGGATGCCCGACCTGTCGCAGCTGGGCGGCGGCATGAACGACGTGCCCGGCTTCGACCCGTCCAAGTTCAAGCTGCCGAAGAACAAGTAGATGCACCTGCGCGGGGTGGTGCTGCCCGACGGTGAGCAGCGCGACGTCTGGATCAGCGACGGCCGGGTCACGTTCGCCCCGGTCGAGGGCGCGCGGACCGTGGTGGCCGACGGTTTCCTGGTGCCGGGGCTGGTGGACGCCCACTGCCACCCGGCGATCGGCCCGGGCGGGCCGACCGACCTCGACGGCGCGGTGGTCAACGCGCTCGCCGACCGGGACGCGGGGACGCTGCTGATCCGCGACTGCGGCCAGCCGATCGACACCCGGCCCTTGCAGGAGCGCGCCGACCTGCCGCGGATCATCCGGTCCGGGCGCCACCTCGCGCTGCCCAAGCGCTACATCCCCGGGCTGGGCGTCGACCTGTCGCACCCCGACGAGCTGCCCGCGGCGGTCGCCGAGCAGGCGGCGGACGGGGACGGCTGGGTCAAGCTGGTGGGTGACTGGATCGACCGGTCGGTGGGCGATCTGGCGCCGCTGTGGCCGGACGACGTGCTCGCCGAGGCGATCAAAGTCGCCCACGAGGCCGGAGCGCGCGTGACGGCGCACGTCTTCGGTGAGGAGGCGCTACCGGGTCTGATCAACGCGGGCATCGACTGCCTGGAGCACGGCACCGGCCTGGACCCGTCGTTGCTGGCCGAGATGGCCCGCCGGGGGACGGCGCTGGTGCCGACGCTGATCAACATCGAGAACTTCCCGGGCATTGCGGACTCGGCCGGCAAGTACCCGGTGTACGCCGCCCACATGCGGGCGCTGCACGCCAGGGTCGGTGAGCTGGTCGGAAACGCGCTGGACGCCGGCGTGACGGTCTACGCAGGCAGCGACGCGGGCGGCATGATCGCCCACGGACGGCTCGTGGACGAGCTGGAAGCGCTGCACCGCGCGGGGATGACCGCGGAGGAGGCGCTGGCCGCAGGCTCCTGGGCGGCCCGGGAGTGGCTCGGGCACCCCGGCATCACCGAAGGCGCCCCAGCGGACTTGCTGATCTACGACACCGACCCGCGCGAGGACCTGTCCGTCCTACGCAGTCCAAAACACATAATCCTGCGCGGCGCGATCGTCCGCTGACGGTTCGCGCCTCCATGGTGGGTGGACTGCATACGCCTGGTTCGCGCTGCGTCGCTGTCCCACTGCCCGGCGGTGCCGGCCGCGCGGCCGCCGGGCGCACTGCTGTGCTGGCCGCCCGGGCGCTGGCCGCGCTGCTGTGCTGGCCGCCCGGCCGCCGGGCACCTTGCGGGCATGCCGCCCCTGCTCGCCCTGCGACCCCGCGGCCCTGCCGCACTTGCTGGCCCCGCCACCCTTCTGCGAGTGCTCCGGCTGCTGGCCGCCGGCTGCTGTGGTTCTGCCGCGCTGCTGTCGCGTGGCCGAGCGGCAGCCCAGGCGCGCCCGCCGCCCCATGGCCAGCCTGGACCCACCGCCGCGCCACTCGCCCCTTACAGCCGGCTCCCCGACCGCTGGCCGCTCCGTCGCACTACCGCCGACGGGCCGCTTCGACGCGCTACCGCTCAGCCGCGGAGCACCACTGCCGTGCCGCCGAGCCCCACTGCCCTGCACGCCGCTCCTGCCAACCCGCCACCCCGCCCGCCTCGCCGCGCCCCGCGCCGCTGCGCCCGCGCCGCCTGCCGCTCCGCCGCGCCGCTCCACCGTCCCGCCGCACCGGGCCCCGCGCCGGGCCCCGCGCCGCCTGCGGCACCGCCGCGCCGCTTCCAAGTCCTGTGGCACTTCGGCCCAGTCCGAGACCCACCGCCGCGACCGTCCCCACCCCACCGCAACCCGCCCCTTCATCCCCTCCTCCGCTGACGGCCGAATTGCCGCTACCGTCGCGATCGATCCTTGATCAAGATGTCCGAGTGAAGATCATCAAGTCGCTGGGGCTGCTCTACGCGGTCCCACTGGCCCTGCTCGTCGTCGGCGTCGTCGGCGGGCTCGTCCTGGGGGAGGGCCTCTTCCTGGCGGCCTTCGCGGTGGGCGCGGCGGCCACGCTCGCCGCGGTCTTCGCGCTGGTCGTCGCCCGGATGAACGGGCGTGCGCCCGCCGACTGGAAGCGGGTCGCGGCCGCGACGGTCGTGCTGGTCGTCGCCGGTCTGCTCCCGCTGCGCACGGAGCTGTTCGGCGGCCCGGACCTGCTGACCGCCGAGGGTCTGGAGACCGGCGTCGAGGAGCTGCGCAGCGTCGCGAACACCTACGACGCGATCTACATCGAGCGCGACTTCATCCGCGGCCAGCGCGGCGACCGCGCGGTGATCTACCGCGACGGCGACCTCTCGCCGACCCCGGACGACACGGCAGGGCCGGATCCCGATTACGCGTTCGTACTGGACGAGATCGACTTCGGGGCGGTCCCTGGCCTGATCGACCTCGCGCGCCAGCGGTTCCCGGACGCCACGGACGTGCTGCGCGTCGAGGTGACCCGGCCGCGTGGCGGGGACCCGGTCGAAATCACGGTGCACGTCGGGCGGTCCGGCGCCGAGCGACGCGGCCAGCTCGTCGCCGACGCCTCCGGCAACCCCCGCTAGTGCCGCACTTCGTCCCCGACATCGGCCATGACGCGGCGATGAAGATCATCCGCGGACTGGGACTGGTGTACGCCGTGCCGGTCGCGCTGCTCGTCGCGGGCGCGGCCGGCTGGCTGGGGTACGGCGAGGGCGCCTACCTCGCGGCGTTCGTCGCCGGCGCCGTCCTCACCCCCGCCGTCCTCGTCCGGCGACGGCGGCCACGCGCACTGCCCACCGCGCTCGCCACGGTGGTGCTGGTCGCCGTCGGCCTGCTGCCGGTGTGGATCCGGTGACACCGCTCACGCCCCGGGGTCGATTGATCGCGCCGAGCCACATAGCCTGAACTCCATGAGCGCGTCGAGGGTGGGCCAGGGCGTCGGCGAGGACGTGCGGAACCGGCTGGTCTTCGGCGCCCACTGGGGGTTCGTCGCGTTCTTCGCCGGTCTCGGCGGCTACCACCTGGTGACCGTCGTGATGACGGCGCTGCGTTCCGGGCACGCCAGCGTCGACCCCCTGGAACTGCTCGATGTCGGTCCGGTGCTGCTGCTCGCCTTCGTGCCCAGTCTCCTGCTCGGCCTGGCCCCGCTGGTCGCGTCGCGGCGCTGGGGGAGCGGGCCGCGGCGCGACTTCGGCTGGATGCCGACGCTGCGCGACGTCAAGGTGGGCCTGGCCTGCGGGGCGCTCGCCCTGCTCGCCGGTTACCTGGTGAACCTGGTGCTGCTGGGCATCTACGGCACTGACCGTGTCTCCGACAGCCCGCTCACCGACCTCGCCGAGGACGGCGGGCGGGACGAGTTCGTCTGGCTCGCGCTGGCCGCCCTCGTCGTCGTGGTCGCCACCCCGATGGCCGAGGAGCTGCTGATGCGCGGCTCGCTGTGGGGAGCGCTCGAGCACCACCGCGTCCCGCAGTGGGTGATCCTCGTGCTCACCGCGGTCGTCTTCGCCTACCTGCACGGCGAGCCGACCCGCACGCTGGCGCTGCTCGCGCAGGGGCTGGTGATCGGCGCGGCCCGGTGGCGCACCGGCCGGGTGGGAGCGAGTTTCGTCGCGCACGCGGCGAACAACCTCGCCCCCGCGTTGCTGCTGTTCACCGGGTCCTGAGCGGAACGACCATGGCGACTAGGCTCGGTAGGTGCTGGGCGAGGATCAGAGGGAGGCGCGCCGTGACGGCACATCCGGGCGAGCTCGATCCGCCTGATCTGCCGGCCACCGCGGAGCCCGCGCCGTCGCACCGCTGGGGGTTCGGCGCCTTCCTGGTCGTGGAGGCCGTCCTGCTGGCCTCCGCCGCGTTCGTCAGCGTCCTGCTCGGCCCGGCACCGCCCGGTCAGCCGCTGCCGGCGCGGGACGTGCTGATCGGCACGATGGCCCCGACCGTCCTCGCCGCGCTGGTCGCCATCCTGATCACCAAGGTGCGCGGCAACGGCCCGCTGGCCGACCTGCGGTTGTCCTGGCGCTGGGATGACGTGAAGCTCGGCCTCAAACTCGGCTCGTTCGGGCTCGTCCTGACCACCGTGAGCGCGTTCATCTGGACCCAGGCGGTGGGCGAGGCCAACGCCGGGTCGGCGATCAGCGCCCTGGTCGAGGAACAGCCGATGTCGGTGAGCGCCGCGATCGTGATGTTCGCCTACCTGTGGCTGCTCGGGCCGATCTGCGAGGAGGTCATCTACCGCGGCCTGCTGTGGGGCGCGGTCGAGCGGCTGCACTGGGGCCAGGAGAAGTGGGCGCGGCTGGCGGCGTTCCTGCTGTCCACCGCGGTGTTCGCGGCCAGCCACCTGGAGCCGCTGCGCACCACGCTGCTGCTGGTGATCGCCATCCCGATCGGCCTGGCCCGGCTGTTCACCGGCCGCCTGCTCGGCAGCATCGTGGCCCACCAGATGAACAACTTCCTGCCCGCCGTGGCGATGCTGCTCACGGCGCTGGGCGTCATGGCGATCTAGACGCCGCCTGCGGGCCACGCGAACGGGTCTGGCAGAATAGTCGCTTGCCTGCTGCGGCCGGGCCCTCTCACCGTGCCGTGGCGACCGAAAAGCTTCGGGTACTCGTCCGGTGTCCCCACACGGATCGTGACCCGACACCCGCGAGCACGCAGAGAACCAAGGAGTACCCACACACCGTGGCCGTCAAGATCAAGCTCCAGCGCCTCGGCAAGATCCGTGCGCCGTACTACCGCATCATCGTCGCCGACGCCCGCACCCGCCGGGACGGCAAGGCGATCGAGTCGATCGGCAAGTACCACCCGAAGTCCGAGCCGAGCTTCATCGAGGTCGACTCCGAGCGCGCCCAGTACTGGCTGGGTGTCGGCGCGCAGCCGACCGAGCCGGTGCAGCGCATCCTGGAGATCACCGGTGACTGGCAGAAGTTCAAGGGCCTGCCGGGCGCCGAGGGCACGCTGAAGACCGCCGCGCCGAAGCCGACCAAGGAGGAGCTGTTCAACGCGGCCCTCGCGGCTGCCGGTGAGGAGCCCGCCAACGAGGCCACCACCCCGAAGAAGAAGTCGGCCAAGAAGGCCGACGACGAGGCGGCGAAGGACGAGGCGTGAGCTTCCTCGCCGACTCCCTCGAACACCTGGTGCGGGGGATCGTGGACAACCCGGACGACGTCCGGGTCGACCTGATCACCACCCGCCGCGGTCGCACGCTCGAGGTCCACGTCCACCCGGACGACCTGGGCAAGGTCATCGGCCGAGGCGGCCGGACAGCGACCGCGCTGCGCACCGTCATGGGCGGCATCGGTGGCCGCGGCGTCCGCGTGGACGTCGTCGACACCGACCGCTGACCCATCCGTGGACGTCGTCGTCGGGCGGGTCGCCAAGGCCCACGGTGTGCGCGGTGAACTCGCCGTGGACATCCGGACCGACTCGCCTGAGGAACGCTTCCGCGACGGCGCGACGGTGACCGCGCGTTTCCGCGACGGCACCACGCGCCCGCTGACCGTCGCAGCCGCCCGCCCCCACAGCGGGCGGCTGCTGGTCACGTTCGAGCAGGTGGTGACGCGCGAGGCCGCCGAGGCCCTGCGCGGCGCCCTGCTGCTCGCCGACACCGCCGACCTCCCCCCATCGGACGACCCGGACGAGTTCTACGACCACGAACTCGAGGGCCTGCGCGCCGAGCTGAGCGACGGCGAGGTGATCGGCACCGTCACCGAGGTCGTGCACGCCCCGCACGGCGAGCTGCTCGCGCTCGACCGCGACGGGCGCACCGTCCTCGTGCCGTTCGTGCAGGCCATCGTCCCTGTGGTGGACGTCAAGGGCGGCCGCGTCGTGGTCGATCCGCCCGAGGGCCTGCTCGACGACGCCGGCTGACGGGCTGGTTACGCTCGCGCCGTGCGGATCGACGTCGTCACCATCTTCCCCGAGTACCTGGACCCGCTGCGGGCCGCGCTGCTGGGCCGCGCCATCGAGCGCGGGCTGATCGAGGTCGGGGTGCACGATCTGCGGGACTGGACCCACGACGTGCACCGCGCCGTCGACGACGCGCCCTACGGCGGTGGTCCCGGCATGGTCATGAAGCCCCAGGTCTGGGGCGACGCGCTGGACGCGGTGTGCGGGCCGGAGACCCGGCTGGTGGTGCCGACGCCGGCGGGCCGCCCGTTCACGCAGGAAATGGCGCACGAGTACGCCCGCGAGAAGCACCTGGTGTTCGCCTGCGGCCGCTACGAGGGCATCGACCAGCGCGTGATCGACGACGCCGCGCGCCGGATGCCGGTCGACGAGGTGTCCATCGGCGACTACGTGCTGGTCGGTGGCGAAGCGGCGGTCCTCGTCATGGTCGAGGCCACGGTGCGGCTGCTGCCCGGCGTGCTGGGCAACCCGGTGTCGGCCGAGCAGGACTCCTTCTCCGACGGCCTGCTCGAAGGCCCCAGCTACACGCGCCCCGAGGTGTGGCGCGACCTGTCCGTGCCCGAGGTGCTGCGGTCGGGCAACCACGCGCTGATCGACCGCTGGCGGCGCGACCAGGCCCTCGAACGGACCCTCCTGCGCCGCCCCGATCTCCTCGACCGGTTGCCGGAAGGTACGCTGGACCAGCGCGATCTCGCCGTGCTCGACCGTGTCCGGTCCGAGCAGCGGCAGGCCGGGTGATCCGGCCGGGGACGCGTCTGCAATACTTGACAGGTTGGCCGTGCCAGTGGTGCGTGCCTGCCACAAGCCCCCGGGTCGCCTGCCGTGAGTGAGCGTGCGCGTGCTCGGATGACTGCCAGACAGACGAAGGACGAGGACGGACTCCCGATGAACACCCTGGACGCCCTGGACGCTCAGTCGCTGCGTTCCGACATCCCGAACTTCCGCCCGGGTGACACGCTGAAGGTGCACGTTCGCGTCATCGAGGGAAACCGTGAGCGTGTTCAGGTTTTCCAGGGCGTCGTGATCCGCCGCCAGGGTGGCGGTATTCGCGAAACCTTCACCGTGCGCAAGGTTTCGTTCGGTGTCGGCGTGGAGCGCACTTTCCCGGTGCACAGCCCGAACATCGCGAAGATCGAGGTGCACAAGCGCGGTGACGTGCGTCGCGCCAAGCTGTACTACCTGCGCGAGCTGCGCGGCAAGGCCGCCAAGATCAAGGAGCGCCGCGAGGCCCCGACCGCGTCCTGAGGGATCGGACGTTCTCCGATAGCCTGGCGAAGTGGTCGAACCTGTGCCCTCCAGCGCCGCTGAGGACGAGCCCGAACGCCCGGATCCGGACGAGAGTGCCGATGCCGGCGCAAATGGGAAACGGCGTCGCCGTAAACCCAAGAAACAGCGCTCGTTCTGGGTCGAACTCCCGATTCTGATCGTCGTCGCGCTGGCGCTGGCATTCGTGTTCCAGCAATTCCTGGCGCGGGTCTACACGATTCCTTCGGGGTCGATGGAGACCACGCTGCACGGATGCACCGGGTGCTACGGCGACAAGGTCCTCGTCGACAAGATCACCTACGACTTCACCGACCCTGAACCGGGTGACGTCGTGGTGTTCAAGGGGCCCGAGCCGTGGGTGGAGAACGAGGTCGCGACCGAGCGGTCGGGCAACGCGGTGGTGCGGTTCTTCCAGAACATCGGTTCGGTGTTCGGGCTGGCGCCACCGGACGAGCGCGACTTCGTCAAGCGGATCATCGCGACCGGTGGCCAGACCGTCCAGTGCTGTGACGCCCAGAACCGGGTCGTCGTCGACGGCAAGGCCCTGGACGAGCCCTACATCCACTGGGAGAATCCAGACAACCAGCGGCAGGAGCCGTTCGACCCGGTGACGGTGCCGGACGGCTACGTCTGGGTGATGGGCGACAACCGCAACGACTCGTGCGACTCGCGCTGCCAGGGCGGCGGCGGGGTCCGTGGTGCCGTCCCGGTGGACAACATCATCGGCAAGGCACGCATCATCGTGTTGCCACCCAGCCGGTGGGGCGGGGTCAGCGACCACAATCCGCAGGCCGCCGCGCAGCCGGCCGCGCTCGGTATGAGCGCTCCGGCGTGGCAGGAAGGCGTTCCGCTCGGGTTCGGGGTCGTCGCCGCGTGGCCCGCGGTGTGGGGCGGACGGCGACTGGGCTCGAAGGTGCGCGAGGCGGTCGAGCGAAAGCGGTAACCAGGTTGGGTAGGTCTTCGGCGGTTCTGGCCTCCTTCCGCCCGCCCAGGGCGATCGTCCGGGGTGAGACGGCGTGGGGTCTGCAGTCGGCGCTCGACCGGCGTGGCCTCGGCCCGGTGGCCGGGGTCGACGAGGCGGGCCGCGGGGCCTGCGCGGGTCCGCTGGTGGTCGCGTCGTGCGTGCTCCGGCCGGGGGACGCGGCCCGGCTGGCGGAGCTGAACGACTCGAAGCTGCTCACCGCGCTGGCCAGGGAGCGGGTCTACGAGCGGCTCCTGGTGCGCGCCCTGGACTATTCGATCGTCGTCATTTCACCCGAAGAGGTGGATCAGCTCGGCATCCATGTCACCAACATCGAGGGCATGCGCCGGGCGGTGGCGGGGTTGCGGGAGTGCCCCGGGTATGTGCTGACGGACGGTTTCAAGGTGCCGGGTCTGCCGGCGCCGAGCGTGCCGGTGATCAAGGGGGACCGGGCGGTCGCGTGCGTGGCGGCCGCGTCGGTGCTGGCCAAGGTGACGCGGGACCGGATCATGGCCGAGACGCACCTGGAGTACCCGATGTACGGATTCGATGTGCACAAGGGGTACACGACCGCGGACCACGGCGCGGCGCTCGTCGAACACGGGCCGTGTGAGGTACACCGGTGGTCGTACACCAATGTGGCAGCGGCGGCCGCCGCCCACGGTCTCCGACCGCCGCGGAAGGTCATGCTCACCGCTGCTGCATTGGGGCAGTCCGATGCTCCGGTGCGTGCTCTGGAGGGCACCGTGGTTCAGAATGGGAGTTCCGCCGCCGGAGACCGGTCGAACTCGCGAGGAGGGGCGCGGATTTCATGAGCGCAGAGGATCTCGAAAAGTACGAGACCGAGATGGAGCTGTCGCTGTACCGCGAGTACCGCGACATCGTCAGCCAGTTCTCGTACGTGGTGGAGACCGAGCGGCGGTTCTACCTGGCCAACGCGGTGGACGTGCAGGTCAGGGACAGCGGGGGAGACGTCTACTTCGAGGTCCGCATGTCCGACGCGTGGGTGTGGGACATGTACCGCCCGGCCCGGTTCGTCAAGAACGTCCGCGTGATCACGTTCAAGGACGTGAACGTGGAGGAGTTGGAGAAGCCGGAGCTGAGGCTCCCCGAAGAGGGCCCGTTCTCCAGCTGACACCCCAAGCTCGAGGAGGGACGTCCCCCAGCGGGACGTCCCTCTCTCTTTTGGCCGCCGCACCTCACCGGCCGTCCGCCCCCGGCGCTATCCACGGGCCGTCCGCCCCAGGCACTACCCACCGGCCGGCTGCCTCCCCGGCGCCACCCGTCGGCCGTCTGCCCCCTGGCGCACCCCACTAGCCGTCCGCCCCCGGCGCTACCCATGCCCGTCTGCCCCAGGCGCCCCCACCGTGCGTCCCTGGCGCCACCTACCGGCCGTCCCCCGGCGCCACCCATGGCCCATCTGCCCCCGGCGCCACCCATGGCCCATCTGCCCCCGGCGCCACCTATGGCTCGTCTGCCCTCGGCGCCACCCGTCGGCCGTCTGTCTTCCCGGCGCTACCGATCGGCGGTCTGCCCCCTGGCGCGCCCCACCAGCTGTCCGCCGCGGCGCTACCCATGGCCCGTCTGCCCTCGGCGCCATCCATGGCCGTCTGCCCCAGGCGCCCCCATCGGCCGTCTGTCTCCTCGGCGCCACCCGTCGGCCGTCCGCCCCTGGCGCTACCCATCGGCCGTCTGCCCCTGGCCCACGCCACCAGCCGTGCGCCCCCGGCGTTACCCACCAGCCGGCTGCCTCCCCGGCGCCCCCCATTGCCCGTCCGCCCCGGCGCCGCCCATGGCCCGTCTGCCCCCGGCGCCACCCACCGGCCGTCTGCCTCCCCGGTGCTACCCATCGGCCGTCTGCCCCCTGGCGCACCCCACCAGCCGTCCGCCCCCGGCGCCACTCACATCTCGCCTCTGCACAGCGCGGCCCCGCTTCCCCCGTTGACCTGGCTTACTGCGCCCTCCGCGGCTTCGGCCCCAATTCACTTCCGCCCCGGCCGTCGCCCTGCCGCCCGAATCCGGCCGTCAGCCCCACCACGCCGTCCCCGCCCCTACCACCGGGGTCCGACTTTTCCGCCCCACCGAGCCGCAACCCGCCGCGGTTTGTCCACAACACCCCACTTGTCCACAGGCCCGGAAACTCGCTCTGTCGGCGAAACCGCAGGTCATGGCAACGTCGAAGGCAGTGAACGACCACCGACTTTGGGGGACCAGCCATGACCACCGCGGCCAGACCCGCCCGCCACCTGACACTCGGCCGCCGGGGCGAGGACATCGCCGCGCGCCACCTGCAGAAGCTCGGCTTCGTCGTGCTGGCCAGGAACTGGCGCTGCCGCCAGGGCGAGCTCGACCTCATCGCCACCAACGGCCGCACCCTGGTCGTCTGCGAGGTCAAGACCCGCACCCGGGAGAGCTTCGGCGACCCCGCCGAGGCGGTCACCGAGGACAAGATCGCCCGCATCCGGCGCCTCGCCGGGCAGTGGCTCAGCATCCACCGCGTCGGCTGGTGCCGGGTCCGCTTCGACGTCATCGCGGTCTACGCGGACGGCGACGGCGAACCCCGCGTCCGGCACATCCCGGGAGCATTCTGATGCCGCTCGGACGCGCCTGGTCGGTGGCCCTCGTCGGCCTCGACGGCCGCCTGGTCGAGGTCGAGGCCGACCTCGGCGGTGGTCTGCCCGGCATCAAGATGATCGGCCTGCCCGACGCCGGGCTGCGCGAAGCGAAGGACAGGGTCCGGTCGGCCATCCGCAACTCGGGCCAGCACTGGCCGGAGGACAAGCTCACCCTCGGCCTGTTCCCGGCGAACCTGCCCAAGCTCGGTTCGGCCTACGACCTCGCGATCGCGGTGGCCATCCTCGCGTCGGCGGGCAAGGTCCCGGCCACCCGGTTGCTCGGCACGGTCCTGCTGGGAGAGCTGGCGCTCGACGGCCGAGTGCGCGAAGTCCGCGGTGTCCTGCCCGGTCTGCTCGCGGCCCGCAAGGAAGGGATCAAGCGCGCGATTGTGCCATCCGGGACGCTGTTCGAAGCTGCGCTGGTCGATGGCCTCGAGGTCTACGGCGCGGCCAGGCTGCGGGACGTCGTGGCGTGGCTGGAGGGCGAAAACGCTCTGGCCAGGCCGGAACCACCCACCGAGAGCGAGCCGCCCAAGGGGCTGGACCTCGCGGACGTGGTCGGCCAACCCGAGGCCCGTTGGGCGCTCGAAGTGGCGGCCGCGGGCGCGCACCACCTCCTCCTCACCGGTCCGCCGGGCGTGGGGAAGACCATGCTCGCCAAGCGGCTGCCCGGTCTTCTGCCGATGCTCTCGCCGGAGGAGTCGCTCGAGGTCACCGCCGTGCATTCGATCAACGGCAAGCTGACGGCCAAGGCTCCGCTGATCAAGGTTCCGCCGTTCGTCGCGCCGCACTACTCGGTGTCCGAGGCCGCCCTCATCGGTGGCGGCGCGGGCATCGCCACACCCGGGCTGATCAGCCGCGCCCACCGTGGGGTCCTCTTCTTGGACGAAGCGGCGGAATTCGGGTCGCAGCGCCTGGACTCCTTGCGCACGGTGCTGGAGGAGGGCGAGGTCAGCATCGCCCGCGCCCGCGGTTCGGTCTGCTACCCGGCGCGCTTCCAGCTCGTGATGGCCACCAACCCGTGCCCGTGCGCGCCACCCCGCGAAACCGACTGCACGTGCTCGCCGACCGAGCGCCGCCGCTACCTCAGCAGGTTGTCCGGCCCGCTGCTCGACCGCGTCGACCTGCGCGTGCGGCTGCGCCCGATGACGGCGATGGGCCGCCACGAGAGCGGCGAGCCCGAGCCGACGGAGGTGGTCCGCAAACGCGTCCTGGCCGCTCGCGACCGCGCCGCCGCCCGCTGGAGCGAGCACGGCTGGAAGACCAACGCGGAGGTCCCCGGTCCGGCCTTGCACCGCGAGTTCGCCCTGCCACCCACGACGACAGCCCTGCTGAACCGAAGCCTGGAACGCGGCGCGGTGACCGCCCGAGGCGTCGACAGATGCCTCCGGATCGCCTGGACCCTCGCCGACCTCGACGACGCCGACGAACCCCAAGCCGACCACGTCGCCGCCGCGCTGGAGTTCCGAGACCGGAGGGCCGCATGAGCCATCGACGCTCGCTCCGCCCCGGCACAGCGAAGGCGTGTGCCGTCATCCGTGCTTCCGCGCCGGCGCGGGGGCAGGGCCGCATGAGCTCCCGAACCTCGCCCCGCGCCACCTCATCGTCTGCCTCCGCGCATGTCGCAGTCCCTGTTCCCGCTCCGGCACCTGTGAAGGGCCGCACGTGCTCTCGAACCTCACCCCGCACCTTCTCGGCACTGGCACTCCACACGCGGAGGGCAGCATGACAACCACCCCCGAGCCCGTCAGCGACAAGCTCGACGCGGAGCGCCTCGCCCGCTCCTACCTCGTTCGCGTCGCCGAGCCGCCGGCCCCCGCGGTGGCCGACTTCGTCGCCCAGCACGGGCCCGTCGCGGCAGCCGAGGCGATCCGCGCCGGTGACTGCCCCAACCGCGTGCGCGACGAAACCGAGGCCCGCCGCACCCACGACCACGCTCAGCGCGACCTCGACGAAGGCGCTCGCCTCGGTATGCGGCTGCTGATTCCGGAGGACGACGAGTGGCCGGGCTGGCCACTCCTGTCCCTCCAACTCGCCGTCAGTCGCGGTGTGAAGGGCGTCGCCCCACCGCTCGCGTTGTGGGTGCGCGGCCAGGTCCGCTTCGACGAGGCCACCGAGCAGGCCGTGGCGATCGTCGGCGCGCGAGCCGCGACCGGGTACGGCGAGCACGTCGCCGGCGACTTCGCCGCCGCGCTGGCCGGCCAGGGCATCTCGGTCTTCTCCGGCGCCGCCTACGGCGTCGACGGCGCGGCGCACCGCGGAACCCTCTTCGTCGGCGGCACCACCGTCGCGCTGCTCGGCTGCGGTCTCGACGCCGGGTACCCCGCCGGGCACGTCGTCCTGCTCGACAAGATCGCCGAGCACGGCGGTCTCGTCGTCAGCGAGTACCCGCCGGGCACACCACCGGCCCGCCACCGGTTCCTCGTTCGCAACCGCCTCATCGCGGCGCTCAGCGAGGGCACCATCGTCGTGGAGGCAGGCCGGCGCAGTGGCGCCCGCAACACCGCGACCACGGCCGGAGCGCTCGGCAAGGTCGTGATGGCCGTGCCAGGCCCGGTCACCTCCGCGTTGTCGATCGGCTGTCACGAACTGATCCGCGAGTCCGGCGCCACCCTGGTGGCCTCGGTCGACGACGTGATCGAAACCGTCGGACGGCTGGGCACGCCCCGGCCCGAGAAGGTCCGTTCGAAACGGCCGACGGACGGCCTCGGCCCGGACGCCCTGCGCGTTCACGAGGCGCTCGACCGGCGCGAGGGCAAATCCGCCGAGCAGATCGCCACCGAATCCGGGGTGCCGGTCGCCCGGGTCCGGGCGCTGCTGCCCGCCCTCGAACTCGACGAGTTCGCCGTGCGCTGCGAGAGCGGCTGGCGCCGCAGGACGAGGAGGTGATGCGATCGTCATCTGCCGCCGGTGTGGCGATGCTTGACCGCGCGCGTCCCTTCGCGCAGCGTGAACAACCATGTCCGCACGGGAATCTCGGGGCCGCAAAACGGACCTGCACGCCCTTCGGGACGCCCTGCCGCGCGCCGCCGCCGAGCTGGTCGACGCCTACGAACGGCACCTCGGGCTCGAGCGGGGGTTGTCCCCGCACACGGTGCGCGCGTACGTCGGGGACGTGGTGTCCCTGCTGGGGTTCCTCCACGGTGAGGAGCCGCTGCCGGATGTCGCCGCGCTGGAGGGCCTGGACATCGGAGCGCTGCGGGCCTGGCTCGCCGACCAGCGCAACGGGGGAGCCGGCCGGACCACCCTCGCGCGGAGGGCGGCCTCGGCCCGGACCTTCACCGCCTGGGCCCGCCGCCAGGGCGCGCTCGACCACGACCCGGGGGCGAAGCTCGTCGCGCCACGCGTGCATCGGACCCTGCCGCCGGTGCTGCGACCGGACGAGGCCGAGGACGTCCTGACGGCCGCAGGCAGTGGCGCGGCGCAGCAGGAGCCGGTGACCTTGCGTGATCTCGCCGTCCTCGAGCTGCTCTACGCGACGGGTGTGCGGGTGTCCGAGCTGTGCGGGCTCGACGTCGATGACGTGGACTTCGGGCGCAGACTCGTCCGGGTTCTCGGCAAGGGCGGCAAGGAGCGCATGGTCCCGTTCGGCGCACCCGCCGACCGGGCGTTGCGTGGCTGGCTGGACCACGGCCGGCCGGCGGTGGCGGGTGCGGCGGCGAAGCCGCACGCGTCCGCGCTGTTCCTCGGGGCGCGGGGCGGACGGCTGGACCCGAGAACAGTCCGGCGGGTGGTGCACGAGGCTCTCGACGCTGTGCCCTCGGCGGCTGACATGGGTCCGCACGGCCTGCGGCACACCGCGGCGACGCACCTGCTGGAGGGCGGTGCCGACCTTCGCAGCGTTCAGGAGCTACTCGGTCACGCTACGCTTGCCACGACACAGCTCTACACCCACGTGACCGTCGAGCGGTTGAAGGCGATCCATGACCAAGCCCACCCCCGATCCCGATGACCTCGGAGGACGGCAGGCAGGATCGTTGACACCGCCCGTCCCGTACGAGCCCGGAGAACGACCTGAGCCCGCTACCGAGAACGGTTTCCGTGTGACGGCCGATTTGCGAGCGACCCCTGCCCGCCCTGCCCCCGAGCAGGCCGGACATCCGACGCTGCCCAGGTCCGAACCGGACAGTGGGCTTCGGAGCGACCACACCGGCGCGCACATTCCGGACCTCGGTCCTCGGAGCGACGCGCTCGCGACAGATGCTGAAGCGCAGGCCGGGGTCAACCCTGGCGGCGATTCCCAGGCCGGTGCGGCGACACCCGGCGGCGCGGAAGCGTCTGCAGCCACTGGCCCAGTCGTGGACAGCGAGCCGCCGGCCGGTGAAACGGCGGGTGCCAGCAGCGCTGCAGCGGGCGGGGCCGCCGCCCGGGGCGCGGGGGACGGTGACTCCGCGATCCAGGCGGTGTGGCGCGAGTTCCGCGAACGGCCGGAGCAGCGGCTGCGCGAGCGTCTGGTCCTGCACTACGCGCCGCTGGTCAAGTACGTCGCTGGGCGGGTCGGCACCGGGCTGCCCACGCACGTCGACGTCAGCGACCTCATCCAGTCCGGCATTTTCGGCCTGATCGACGCCATCGAGAAGTTCGAACCCGAGCGCGGCCTGCGGTTCGAGACGTACGCGATGCAGCGCATCCGCGGCGCGATCCTCGACGACCTGCGCTCACAGGACTGGGTGCCCCGCGTCGTGCGCAGCCGCGCTCGCGAAGTGGAGCGCGCGCTCGAACGCCTCGGCGGACGCCTGCGCCGCACCCCGACCGACACCGAGGTCGCGGCCGAGCTGGGCATCAGCCTCGACGAGCTGCGCGACCTCTACAGCCAGCTCCAGCTGACCAGCGTCGTCGCGCTGGAGGACCTCATGGCGGCAGGCCGGGAGAGCGGCTCGCTGGTCGACACGCTCCCCGACGACGACGCCATCGACCCCGTCGCCGTCCTCGTCGACCGGGACAATCGCCGCCAGCTCGCCGAGGCCATCGCGCAGCTCACCGAACGCGACCGGATCGTCGTCAGCCTCTACTACTTCGAACGGCTGACGCTCGCCGAGATCGGACGCGTCCTGGGCGTCACCGAGTCGCGGGTCAGCCAGCTGCACACGCGCGCCGTCCTCCGGCTCCGGGCTCGGCTCACGGAGCAGGCCGGGGTCTAGCCGGTCCACGGCTTCAGGCGGATCGCCGAGCCGGTCTGGACCAAGGGGAGCGGGTTCAGGTATTCCTCGCCCCGCCGGACGCCCCAGTGCAGGCAGGCCTCGACCGGACAACCCGGATGCCCGGCCTCGACGACCCCGACCGGCTGTCCCCGCCACACCTGCGTGCCGACCGGGACCGACGGCGCGACCGGCTCGTAGGTGGTCCGCAGCCCGCCGTCGTGGTCGATCGAGACCACCGGCCGCCCGGCGACGAGCCCCGCGAACACCACCACGCCCGGCCCCGCGGCCAGGACCTGCTGACCGGGGGCCGCGGCCAGGTCGACACCCCGATGACCAGGCCCGTAGGGCCCGGACGGCGCCTGGAACGGCCGGACGACCACCGGCTTCGGCGACAGCGGCCACCCGAACCGGGGATCCGGCTCGCCCGCCATCGCGCGAGCTACTGCCGCCGGTCCAGTCTCGAACCGGGGGTCCAGCTGGCCCGCCATCGCGCGAGCTACTGCTGCCGGTCCAGTCCCGGACCGGGGGTCCAGCTGGCCCGCCATCGCGCGAGCTACTGCCGCCGGTCCAGTCCCGAACCGGGGGTCCAGCTCGCCCGCCGCCGCGCGAGCTACTGCCGCCGGTCCAGTCCCGGACCGGGGGGCCAGCTCGCCCGCCGCCGCGCGAGCTACTGCCGCCGGTCCAGTCTCGAACCGGGGGTCCAGCTCGCCCGCCACCGCGCGAGCTACAGCCGCCGGCCCAGTTCCGGGCGGGGCGATCGGTGCGCCCGCCACGGGCGCCGGACCCTTCGCTGCCGACCGGTGCCGTGAACTGGCTGCGGTGGTCGTCGGCGCCTTCGCTGCCGGTCCGCGTGGTGACCTGGTTGGGGCCGCAGCGGACGATTCTGTCGCGCCCGGCGCCTGTAGTGCGTGGGCTGCGGCCAGTGGTCCTGCGGTGAGCGGTCGGAGGGGTGTGTCGGTCGCGGCCGCCGGCTCGGGTTTGGCCAGTGCCGGCGGTGGGGTGGCTGCGGCCGCGGTCGCCGGTTCCGCGGTGGGCGGTCTGAGGGATGTGCCCGCCCTGGCCGGTGGCTGCGCTGAGTGGGCCGCGGATCCCGTGGTGGCCGATCCGTGTGGGTTGGCCGCCACTACCGCTGGTCCAGCCGCGCCCGGCCCCCAAGGCGCCTCCAGCGCAGCCGGGACCAGGAGCCACACCACGGCACTGACCAGCACTAACCCGGGCAACCGGCGAATCACCACGATCATCGGCCCAGCCTGGCGCACATCGGGCGTCACGAACGGGCGGTGACAGAATCTGTGGACAACTCCACCTTGTCTGTGGACAACCGGCGCCGGTCGAATCGTCGGCAGCGCCCGGGGCCGCGCAGCCGGTAGCACCAGGCCGCCCGTGGTGAACCCCGCGCCGCCAGGGCGTACACTGTTCGCGCGGCCTGTCACGACAGGTCGACTTCGCGTGTACGTGCACGTTCCCGCTCACGGAACCCACGGCGCCCGGCGGTCCCCGAGGAGTCATCCACGGGGTCCGGGCACCGGCACTGCACCAGGGTCGCCGGCCACCCGGCCGACGGCGACAAAACCGACCAGCGCGTCCCGCGGGGCGCGCGCTACACAGAAGAGGTGCGAATCCGGCCATGGCCGTCGTCACCATGAAGCAGCTGCTCGATTCCGGCGTGCACTTCGGGCACCAGACCCGCCGCTGGAACCCGAAGATGAAGCGCTACATCCTCACCGAGCGCAACGGCATCTACATCATCGACCTGCAGCAGACGCTGAGCTACATCGACCGTGCGTACGAGTTCATCAAGGAGACCGTCGCGCACGGCGGCACCATCATGTTCGTCGGCACGAAGAAGCAGGCCCAGGAGGCGATCGCCCGCGAGGCGCAGCGCGTGGGCATGCCCTTCGTCAACCAGCGCTGGCTCGGCGGCATGCTGACCAACTTCCAGACCGTGCACAAGCGGCTGCTGCGCCTCAAGGAGCTCGAGGCCCAGGAGCAGACCGGCGGTTTCCAGGGTCTCACCAAGCGCGAGATCCTGACGCTGACCCGCGAGAAGGAGAAGCTGGAGCGCACCCTCGGCGGTATCCGCGACATGCAGAAGGTGCCCAGCGCCGTCTGGATCGTGGACACCAAGAAGGAGCACATCGCCGTCGGCGAGGCGCGCAAGCTGAACATCCCGGTCGTCGCGGTCCTGGACACCAACTGCGATCCGGACGAGGTCGACTACCCGATCCCGGGCAACGACGACGCGATCCGCTCGGCCGCGCTGCTCACCAAGGTGGTCGCCGAGGCCGCCGCCGCCGGCCTGATGGCCCGCTCCAGCCGCAACGGCTCCGCCGCCGCCGAGGGCCAGGACAAGCCCGAGCCGGGCGTGTCCGACGAGCCGCTCGCGGAGTGGGAGCAGGACCTGCTGAAGAACAGCGAGGCCCCGGCCGAGCAGACCACCGCCTCCTGAATCTTTCCGGCACGGCCGCGCCGGACCGGCGCGGCCCCCAAACTTTCCGAGAGGAACGGACACCGCACGATGGCGAACTACACCGCGGCGGACGTCAAGCGTCTCCGCGAGCTCACCGGCTCCGGCATGATGGACTGCAAGAAGGCGCTCGAGGAGAGCGGCGGCGACTTCGACAAGGCCGTTGAGTTCCTGCGCATCAAGGGCGCCAAGGACGTCGGCAAGCGCGCCGAGCGCGCCACCGCCGAGGGCCTCGTCGCCGGCGACGGCGGCGTGCTGGTCGAGATCAACTCCGAGACCGACTTCGTCGCCAAGAACGAGCAGTTCCAGGAGCTCGCCAACAAGATCGTCAAGGTCGCGCAGACCCTGAAGACCGACGACGTCGAGAAGCTGGCCGCGGCCGAGCTCGAGGGCGGCAAGTCCGTCGGCGACGCCGTGCAGGAGCTGGCTGCCAAGATCGGCGAGAAGCTGGTCCTGCGCCGCGTGGTGGCCTTCGACGGCCAGGTCGCGACGTACCTGCACCGCCGTGGCACCGACCTGCCCCCGGCGGTCGGCGTGCTGGTCGAGTACAACGGCGAGGGCGACGGCGCCGCCGAGGCGGCCCGCAACGCGGCGCTGCAGATTGCGGCCCTCAAGCCGAAGTACCTGACCCGCGAGGAGGTGCCCGCCGACCTGGTCGACAACGAGCGCCGCATCGCCGAGGAGACTGTCCGGGCCGAGGGCAAGCCCGAGCAGGCCCTGCCCAAGATCATCGAGGGCAAGGTCAACGCGTTCTACAAGGACACCGTGCTGCTGGAGCAGCCGTCGGTCCTCGACAACAAGAAGACCGTCAAGGCGCTGCTCGACGCGGCCGGCGTGACCGTCACCCGGTTCGCCCGGTTCGAGGTCGGCCAGCCGTAACACGACGGCAGTGACGTGAGGGTGCCCCGTCTCCGTGATCACGGGGACGGGGCACACTCGCGAAGGCAGGCTCCACAAGAGCACCCGAGCGGGCGGAGGCGGACATGGGCGAGGCGAAACGAGCCGACGGCGGTTACCGGCGGGTGCTGCTGAAACTGGGTGGCGAGATGTTCGGCGGGGGAGCGCTCGGCCTCGACCCCGACGTCGTCCACTCCGTGGCCGCGCAGATCGCGGACGTCGTCCGCACCGGCGTGCAGATGGCCGTCGTCATCGGCGGCGGCAACTACTTCCGCGGCGCCGAGCTGTCCCAGCGCGGCATGGACCGCGACCGCGCCGACTACATGGCCATGCTCGGCACGGTCATGAACTCCCTGGCGCTGCAGGACTTCCTGGAGAAGGAAGGCGTCCCCACGCGCGTGCAGACCGCCATCACGATGGGCCAGGTTGCCGAGCCCTACATCCCGCGACGAGCCGAGCGGCACCTCGAAAAGGGCCGTGTGGTGATCTTCGGCGCGGGCACCGGGATGCCCTACTTCTCCACCGACACCGCCGCCGCCCAGCGCTCGCTGGAGATCGGCTGCGAGGCCGTGCTCATGGCCAAGGCCGTCGACGGGGTGTTCACCGCGGACCCGAAGAGCGACCCGAGCGCGAAGATGTTCGACGAGATCAGCCACCGCGAGGTGCTCGAGCGCGGGCTCAAGGTCGCCGACGCCACCGCCTTCAGCCTCTGCATGGACAACAACATGCCCATCATCGTGTTCAACCTTCTCACCGAGGGGAACATCGCGAGGGCGGTGCGTGGTGAGAGGATCGGCACGTTGGTGAGCACCTCCGGGGCCGGACCCAGCGCCTGACCCCGAACGGACCGGGAACAACAGCACACACAACGGGAGTAGCCGTGATCGACGAGACCCTCCTCGACGCCGAGGAGAAGATGGAAAAAGCGGTGTCCTTCGCCAAGGAGGATCTGTCGTCGGTGCGGACCGGCCGGGCCAACCCGGGCATGTTCGCCCGCATCATGGTGGAGGCGTACGGGTCGACGATGCCGCTGAACCAGGTGGCCGGCGTCAACATCCCCGAGGCCCGCATGGTGATCGTCAAGCCCTACGACCAGGGGCAGCTCGGCGCCATCGAGAAGGCCATCCGCGAGTCCGACCTGGGCGTCAACCCGTCCAACGACGGTCAGATCATCCGCATCACCATCCCGCAGCTCACCGAGGAGCGGCGCAAGGAGATGGTGAAGATGGTCAAGGCCAAGGGCGAGGACGCCAAGGTCCACATCCGCGGTGTCCGCCGCAAGTCCAAGGAAGAGCTCGACCGCATCGCCAAGGACGGCGAGGCCGGTGAGGACGAGGTCGCGCGCGCGGAGAAGGAACTGCAGCACCTGACCGACAACTACGTGGCGAAGGTCGACGAGCTCGTCAAACACAAGGAAGCCGAGCTGCTCGAGGTCTGAATGCCACAGGTGAGCGAAGAACGCGAGAAGGCCCCGGTGGCTTCTCCCGAGCCGGCTGAACCGGCCAAGAAAACGTCGCGGGCCGGGCGGAACCTTCCCGCGGCGATCGGTGTCGGGCTGGCACTGGGTGCGGCGATCCTCGTGTCGCTGCTCACCGTGCGGTACCTGTTCATCGGGATCATCGCGGCGGCGATCGCCGTCGGCACGTACGAGTTCGCCCAGGCGCTGCGGCGCGCCGCGAACATCCGTCTCGCGCTGGTCCCGCTGCTGCTCGGCGGTCAGGCGATGCTGTGGCTGTCCTGGCCGTTCGGGTACGAGGGCGCGCTGATCGCGTTCGCCGTCACCGTGCTGGCGTGCCTGCTCTGGCGGTTGCCGGGCGGCCCGGTGGGTTACGTGCGGGACATCAGCGCGTCCGTGTTCACCGCCGCGTACCTGCCGTTGTTCGGCGCGTTCGCGGCGATGCTCGTCCCGCCGTCCGATGGTGTGGGCCGCGTGCTGGCGTTCCTGATCGGCGTCGTCGCGTCGGACACCGGCGGCTACATCGCCGGTGTCCTCAAGGGCAAGCACCCGATGGCGCCGTCGATCAGCCCGAAGAAGACGTGGGAGGGCTTCAGCGGCTCGCTCGTCGCGGGTGTCGTGGCGGGTTCGCTGACCCTGACGTTGCTGCTCGACGGGCAGGTCTGGCAGGGCGTGGTGTTCGGGGTCGCGATCGTGCTGACCGCGACCCTGGGCGACCTGGTCGAGTCGCTGATGAAGCGGGACCTCGGCATCAAGGACATGGGCACGCTGCTGCCGGGCCACGGCGGGCTGATGGACCGGCTCGACTCGCTCCTGCCCTCCGCCGTGGTGTCGTTCCTGCTGCTGTCGGCGTTCCTGAACTGACCGCCGTCAGCGGGACCACACGCCGAACCACTGCTCGGCGCCGTACTCCTCGTACCGCTCCACCTCGGTGAACCCCAGCTTCACGGCGAGGCGCAGCGCGCGCTCGTTGGCCGTCTGGGTGGAGAGCAGCCGAGCGCCGCCGCGCACGCCTCGGCCGCGTAGCCGGAGCCCCACGCCCGCGGCAGGAACAAGTAGCCGAGCTCGGCCTCGCCGGCCTCCGGGCGCACGTGCCCCGGACGGTCCGCGTCCCGCGGGTCGAGGGTGATCATCCCGATCATCGCGCCGTCGAGTTCGACCACGAACAGCCCGGGGCGCCGTCCGGGCACCTCGGGCACCGAGCGCTCCAGTTCGTCGCGTGGCCGAGAGCCGCCGAGGTAGGCCCCGACCGCCGGCGACGCGAACAGCTCGATGAACGCCGCCCGATCCCGGGCCGCGGACTCGCGGAGGACCAGCCGGTCGGTCCTGATCGGGTCGGGTGGCCAGGCGTCGAACATGGCGGCGAACCTATCGCACGCCCGGGAAGCGACGGCTCAGTCGTCGTACGGGTCGTCCACCTCGGCGCGGCCCCAGCCCTCGCTCGTGCGCGAGTGGTCGATGATCGAGAACACCGCGCCCGCCGGATCGGCGAGGATCGCGATGCGGCCCCACGGCGTGTCGTAGGGCTCCACCAGCACGGTGCCGCCCAGCATCAGCGCATGCCCCGCCGTCGCGTCGGTGCCGCGCGCCGGGTCGACGCCGAAGTACACCATCCAGTGCGGCGGCGCCTGCGGCGGGTACTCCGGGCCCATCACGTACCGGTACAGCACCGGTTGATGTTCCAGCCGCCATTCCACGTAGTCGATGCCGCGGTTGTCGCCCACCTGCAGGCTCGTGTACGAGAAGAGCCGGGTGAAGAAGCCGTCCGCCGCCTCGCCGTCGCGCGTGTTCAGGTCGGCGCCGGAGAAGGTGTTCGGAAAGCCGGCCGCGAACGCCCAGTCCGCCGGCGGCTGCCACAGCACGAACGGCGCGCCGGAGGGCTCGATGCCGTGCAGGATGCAGCCGCGGTGCGGCAGCACGGTCGGTTCGAGCGTGACGACTCCGCCGAGCCGCTGCACCCAGTTCGACGCCGCGTGCGCGTTCTGCACCGAGATGTTGATCATCCAGGCGCTCGCCTGGTCCGGCGCCGCCTGGTAAAGGCCGCCGACGGGCACGCCGTCCAGCGTGCCGATCAGGTACCGGCCGGTGCGCGTCGCCGGATCGCGGCTGAGCAGGAAAGTCCAGCCGAACAGGCCTTCGTAGAACCGGTGGGACGCCGCCTCGTCGACGCTGGCGAGCTCGACCCAGCACGGCACCCCGGACGGCAGGACGGACGGGGCCGAAGATCCGAGAGACATACCGCCTCCGATCGGTGGGGAGGGCAGCAAGTCTATGCCGAACGTGAAGCGCTTTCCGGGCATCGTCTCGGATATCCTTGCGGTGTGTGGAAGATCGCCCGGCGTGGGCAGCGGACCACGTCCAGGGCGGACGTCCTGCCCAGCCCGAACATCTGGTACTACCCGGACACCTACGAGCTGGAGAACCGCGCGCAGGACGTCGAAGGCGACATCTGGCGGGTCCTGGCAGGCGAATGTCCCTGGCAGGGCAAGGACGTGCTGGACGTCGGCTGTGGGGACGGTTTTCACCTGCCCCGCTTCGCCGAGTCCGCGCGGTCGGTGATCGGCGTCGAACCATACGAACCGTTGGTGCGCCGGGCGGAAAGCCGGGTCGCCGGGCTGGCGTCGGTGCGGGTGCTGCGTGGTTCCGCGCAGTCGATCCCCGTACCCGACGGGAGTGTCGACATCGTGCACGCGCGCACCGCGTACTTCTTCGGCCCCGGCTGCGAACCGGGTCTGCGCGAGGCGGATCGCGTGCTGCGCCCGGGGGGTGCGCTGGCGATCGTCGATCTGGACGTGTCCAGTGAGCCGTACGGCCGGTGGATGCGGGCGGACCTGCCCGACTACGACCCGGCCGCGGTCGACGCGTTCTTCGACGGCCAGGGTTTCCGCTGCCGTCGCGTGACCGCGAAGTGGCGGTTCGCCGACGCCGAAAGCCTCGCGGCGGTGCTGCGCATCGAGTTCAGCCCCGAGGTGGCCGACCGCGCGATCGAAGACGTCCTGCGGGACAACGGATCACGCGGCCGGCACGCGGCGGGCTTCACGGTGCCGGTGGGCTACCGCGTTCTCGTTCGCGACAAGCCCACCGGCCTCGTGCTGCCCGGTCACTCCTCGTCGTCCTCGTCGTCGGTGTCGATCTCGCCGAGCACGGCGTAGATCGACCGACGGGCCTCGTTGAGGATCTCCGCGGCGCGCCGCTTCTGACCCGGCATCCCGGCCTGGGACACCTGGACCGCGGCGGCGGCCAGCATCGCACCCGCCTTGCGCAGGTCGACCTCGTTGGGGTCGACGTCCGAGGCGATCTGCTCCCACGGCGGCTTTCCGTCCTGGCTGGCGGCCGCCTCGCGCCCGGCGTCGGTCAGCTCGAACAGGCGTTTGCCGCCGTCCTCGCGGGCCACCACCAGGCCTTCGTCGGCCAGCAGTTGCAGGGTCGGGTAGACCGAGCCGGGGCTCGGCCGCCAGAAACCGCCGCTGCGCTCGGCGATCTCACTGATGATCTCGTAACCGTGCCGTGGCTGCTCGGCCAGCAGGGCGAGGATGGCGGCGCGTACGTCGCCCCGCCGTCCTCGCCGCCCGCGGTGCGGGCCACGGGGGCCGCGCCCCCGGAACTCGCCACGCGGACCGCCCGGGCCCCAGCCCGGGGGGAACTCTCCGAAACCACCGCGGGCGAACGGGCCGAAGGCGGGCCGTCCGTGCGGCGGGGGGAAATGTCCGTGTCTCATGTCGGTCTCCTTCCGTACTGTTCCGACATGCTCACGATATATCGGAAACAGTCGGAAGGCAAACCCGATGTCAGGTCACCGGGTTGTCGACCAGGATGACCTGCGGAGACGGGGTGGCGCAGGTGGCCCGGATCGTCTGGGTGGTGCCGTTGATCCGGAAGTCCGCGGCCGACCTTCAGCGGGCCGGCGTTGATCTGCGCCGGGGTCGCGTTCGGTGCACCGATGTTCAGTGCGGAAATGGTGGCGTCGGCTTTGTCGATATCGGCGAACCCGGCCGGCGCGGTGAGCGCTTCCGGAAAGGTGATGCTGCTCGATTCGTGCCGCGCATTCGGGGTTTTCCACCCGGTTCGCGTACCCCGGCGCGGGTTCCCCGAGCGCTGGCGTGGGACAATGTGTGGTTGTGTCGACATTGCCGCTGCTCTTCGAGGCTCCCCGGCGCGGGATGCCGCCTCGCCACCTCGCCGACCTGACCGCCGCCGAACGCGCGGCGGCCGTCAGCGACCTCGGCGAGAAGCCGTTCCGCGCCAAGCAGCTGTCGAACCACTACTTCGCCCGCCTGACCGCCGACCCCGCCGCGATGACCGACATCCCGGCCGCGTCGCGGGAACGGCTGGTGTCCGAGCTCATGCCGCCGCTGCTGACCGAGGTGCGCGCGGTGGCCTGCGACGACGGCGCGACGCGCAAGACGCTGTGGCGCGCGCACGACGGCACGCTGCTGGAGAGCGTCCTGATGCGCTACCCGGACCGGGCGACGCTGTGCATCTCCAGCCAGGCCGGCTGCGGCATGGCGTGCCCGTTCTGCGCGACCGGCCAGGCGGGGCTCACCCGCAACCTGTCCACCGCGGAGATCGTCGACCAGGTGCGCTCGGCCGCGGCGGTCATGCGGGACGGCCTGATGCCGGGCGGCCCCGGGCGGCTGTCGAACATCGTGTTCATGGGCATGGGCGAGCCGCTGGCGAACTACAAGCGGGTGCTGGCCGCGGTGCGCCGGATCACCGACCCGGCGCCGAACGGGCTGGGCATCTCGCAGCGATCGGTCACCGTCTCGACGGTCGGGCTGGCCCCGGCGATCCGGCGGCTGGCGGACGAGAAGATGCAGGTCCGGCTGGCGGTGTCGCTGCACACCCCGGACGACGAGCTGCGCGACACGCTGGTGCCGGTCAACAACCGCTGGCCGGTGGACGAGGTGCTGGAGGCGGCGCGGTACTACGCCGACTCGACGGGCCGCCGCGTGTCGATCGAGTACGCGCTGATCCGGGACGTGAACGACCAGCCGTGGCGGGCGGACCTGCTCGCGAAGCGGCTGCGCAAGCACCTGGGCCGGCTGGTGCACGTGAACCTGATCCCGCTCAACCCGACGCCCGGCTCGAAGTGGGACGCCTCGCCGAAGCCGGTGGAGCGCGAGTTCGTGCGGCGCGTCAACGAGGGCGGCGTGGCGTGCACCGTGCGGGACACCCGGGGGCAGGAGATCGCCGCCGCGTGCGGGCAGCTGGCCGCCGAGGGCTGATCGCCCGCAGGCCCGGGTCCCGGGCGCCGAAGACGATGAAGCCCCCCACGACGAGGTCGTGAGGGGCTTTCCGGAAGAGCCGTCAGCGGCGCCAGGCCGTGCGCTTCTTCTTGATGTCCACCAGCAGTCCGATCACGATGCCGGCCGCGATGGCGATCAGCCACACGTTCTCGGTGTTGTTCTCGTGGTTGTTGTAGATCATCGCCAGCAGCGCGACGACCGTGATCCAGCCCGCGATGCGCGCGCCCTTCGGGAACCCGCCGTGCCAGCCCCACTCGGCCGACGGCTCGTCCCGCGGGTCCACCTTCGCCGGAGCGGCCTGCTGCCGCTTCTCGACCGCCTTGCTCGCCACGATCACTCCTCCAGGCCCTGCACGAACGTCCAACCGGATGATTCCACACCGCGACCCGCCCCGCGCCGATGACCCGCTCGGACGGGTTCGCGACAATGACCCCGATGAACGCACCCCGCACCGTGCTCGTGCTCGGCTCGACCGGCTCGATCGGCACCCAGGCCCTCGACGTCGCGGCCCGCAACCAGCACCTCTTCCGCATCTCGGGCCTCGCCGCGGGCGGGTCCGACCCGGCGCTGCTGGCGGCGCAGGCGCTGGCACACGAAGTGGACGCCGTGGCCGTGACGAAGCCCACGGTCGTCGAGGACCTGCAGCTCGCGCTGTACGCCGAGGCCCAGAAGCGCGGCTACTCGCGGGGCGAGTTCAAGATGCCGCGCATCTTCGCCGGCCGCGACGCCGTCGTCCAGCTGATCGGCGCGGTCGGGGTCGACGTCGTGCTCAACGGCCTGCCCGGCTCCCAGGGCCTCGAACCGACGCTCAAGGCCCTCGAAACCGGCGCGACCCTCGCCCTGGCGAACAAGGAGTCGCTGATCGCTGGCGGGCCGCTCGTGCTCAAGCAGGCCAAGCCCGGCCAGCTGGTCCCGGTCGACTCCGAGCACTCCGCGATGGCGCAGGCCCTGCGCGGCGGCCGCGCCGAGGAGGTCGACCGGTTCGTGCTGACCGCCTCCGGAGGGCCGTTCCGCGGCCGCAAGCGGGCCGACCTGGCGAACGTCACGGTCGAGGATGCGCTGGCCCACCCCACCTGGGCGATGGGCCGCCTGGTCACCATCAACTCGGCCACCCTGGTCAACAAGGGCCTGGAGCTGATCGAGGCGAGCCTGCTCTTCGGCGTCCCGTGCGACAAGATCGACGTGGTCGTCCACCCGCAGTCGATCGTGCACTCGATGATCACCTTCACCGACGGCTCGACGCTGGCCCAGGCCAGCCCGCCGGACATGCGCCTGCCCATCGCGCTGGCGCTGAACTGGCCGGACCGGGTGCCCGGCGCGGCCCCGGCCTGCCGCTGGGACCAGGCCGCGCAGTGGACGTTCGAGCCGCTGGACAACGAGGCTTTCCCGGCCGTCGAGCTGGCCCGCCACGTCGGGACCGTCGGCGGCTGCCTGCCCGCGGTCTACAACGCGGCCAACGAGGTGTGCGTCGAGGCGTTCCTGACGCAGAACGCGGGCTTCACGGCGATTGTGGACACTGTTACCGAGGTGGTGGAGGCCGCCGACGAGTGGCGTCGCGAGCCGGGCGACGTCGCGGAGGTACTGGCGGCCGAGGAGTGGGCGCGAGCCCGGGCCGCCGAAATCATGACCGGAGGGAAGTAGCGGGTGGCCTACGTTTTCGGAGTCGTGCTGTTCGCGCTGGGCATCTGCGTGTCCGTCGCACTGCACGAGGCGGGTCACATGCTGACCGCCAAGGCGTTCGGCATGAAGGTCCGCCGCTACTTCGTCGGGTTCGGCCCGAAGGTGTTCTCCTTCCGCCGCGGCGAGACGGAGTACGGCCTGAAGTGGATCCCGCTCGGTGGGTTCTGCGACATCGCCGGCATGACCGCGCTGGACGAGGTGACGCCGGACGAGGCGCCGCGGGCGATGTGGCGCTTCAAGACCTGGAAGCGCACCGTCGTGATGGCCGCCGGGTCGGTCACGCACTTCATCCTCGGCTTCGTCGTCCTGTACCTGATGGCCGCCACGATGGGCCTGCCCAACGCGGTCGTCGGCAAGCCGCAGATCTCGTCCGTCTCCGAGTGCGTGCGCAGCGCGACCACCGACGAGGAGTACGCGAACCCGGTGTGCCGGCCCGGCGACGCCGCGCCGGCCAAGAACGGCGGCATCCAGCCCGGCGACGAGATCGTCTCGGTCAACGGCCAGCGCACCGAGACCTACGCCGACGTCACGGCCCTGATCCAGAACCTGTCCGGTCCCACCCGCTTCGAGGTCGACCGGAACGGCCAGATCGTGCCGCTGACCGTCGACGTCGTGCGCGTCGACCGCCCGGTCACCGATCCGGCCAACCCCAGCGGCCCGGAGAAGATCGTCACCGTCGGCTCGATCGGCGTGACCTTCCCGAGCACGCTGGAGTACAACGCGATCACCGCGATCGGCGGCGCGGCGTCGTTCACCGGCGACATGTTCGTGCAGACCTGGCAGCGGCTGATCGAGTTCCCGGAGCGCATCCCGGCGGTGGTGTCCTCGATCTTCGGCGGCGAGCGCGACCCGAACACGCCGGTCAGCGTGGTCGGCGCCAGCCGCATCGGCGGCGAGGCCGGGCTGTGGTCGCTGTTCCTGCTGCTGCTGGCGAGCCTGAACTTCTTCGTCGGCGTGTTCAACCTGCTGCCGCTGCTGCCGCTGGACGGCGGGCACATCGCGATCGTCTGGTACGAACGGGTCCGCGACTGGATCCGCAAGCTGCGCGGCAAGGCCGCGGGCGGCCCGGTCGACTACTCGAAGCTGTCCGCGGTCACCGTGGTGCTGGTGCTGATCGGCGGCGCCGTAACCCTGCTCACCGTCACCGCCGACATCGTCAACCCGATCAGGCTGCAGTAACGCCCGGTCTTCGCAGGTCAGGGCCCCGCGCGGGGTAACTCACTCCGGCTGGTCACCACCGGGCCGGGCCCGGCCTGTGAGTAAGCTGGACACGTCAGCAGCCCGTCTCACGCCGTAGAGGATTCGATGAGCGTCGAGCTTGGTATGCCCGCCCTCCCCGCCCCCGTGCTGTCCGAGCGCCGCAGGACGCGCCAGCTCATGGTGGGCAACGTCGGCGTGGGCAGTGAACACCCGATCTCGGTGCAGTCCATGACGACCACCCTGACCGCGGACGTGAACGCGACGCTGCAGCAGATCGCGCAGCTCACCGCGGCCGGCTGCGACATCGTGCGCGTGGCCTGCCCGTCCGCGGACGACGCCGAGGCGTTGCCCGCGATCGCGAAGAAGTCGCAGATCCCGGTCATCGCGGACATCCACTTCCAGCCCAAGTACGTGTTCGCCGCGATCGAGGCCGGCTGCGCCGCGGTGCGCGTGAACCCGGGCAACATCAAGAAGTTCGACGACAAGGTCAAGGAGATCGCCCAGGCGGCGAAGGACCACGGCACGCCCATCCGGATCGGGGTCAACGCCGGTTCGCTGGACCCGCGGCTGATGAAGAAGTACGGCAAGGCGACGCCGGAGGCGCTGGCCGAGTCGGCGCTGTGGGAGGCGTCGCTGTTCGCCGAGCACGACTTCCACGACATCAAGATCTCGGTCAAGCACAACGACCCGGTGATCATGGTCCGGGCGTACGAGATCCTCGCCGAGCAGTGCGACTATCCGCTGCACCTCGGCGTCACCGAGGCCGGCCCGGCGTTCCAGGGCACGATCAAGTCGGCGGTGGCGTTCGGCGCGCTGCTGCGGCAGGGCATCGGCGACACCATCCGCGTGTCGCTGTCCGCGCCGCCGGTCGAGGAGGTCAAGGTCGGCATCCAGATCCTGCAGTCGCTGAACCTGCGGCCGCGGAAGCTGGAGATCGTGTCGTGCCCGTCGTGCGGGCGGGCGCAGGTGGACGTCTACAAGCTGGCCGACGAGGTCACCGCGGGCCTGGAGGGCATGGAAGTCCCGCTGCGCGTCGCGGTGATGGGCTGCGTGGTGAACGGCCCGGGTGAGGCGCGCGAGGCAGACCTCGGCGTGGCGAGCGGCAACGGCAAGGGCCAGATCTTCGTCAAGGGCGAGGTCATCAAGACGGTGCCGGAGCACCAGATCGTCGAGACGCTGATCGAAGAGGCGATGCGGATCGCCGAGGAGGCGGGGGACGCGGAAGGAAGCGGTTCGCCCGTCGTCACGGTGAGCTAGCCTCCTGGCAGAGGGCCCCGGCAGAACGGGAGTGGGTCGATGAGCACCGCGTTCGCACGTCCCGAGACGGCCTGGAACCGAGCGCTGGACATCTGGCGTGAACTCCAGGTGCCGGAGGGCCGGCGCCCGGAGCTCGCCGCCGAGGGGATCCGCATGACCCCGCCACCCACCGGACAGCACAACCTGATCGCGAGCTCGGTGCACGACGCGCTCGCGTCGGCCGAGCTGGATGGTTGCGGCATCTTCCAACGGCTGGATGTCGGTATCCGCGCGACCGGGAGCATCTACGTGCCGGACCTCTGCGTGGTACCGCGGGACGCCGTCCCGGACAACTCTGATCCGGTCCCCGCCGAGCACACGGTCCTCGTCGTCGAGCCGGTCCAGGGCGGCTACAGCCGCACCGTGCGGGTCCCTTTCGGGCAGCCGATCGAGGTCGGCGAGCCGTTCGCGGTCCGGTCGGAGACCACCGAGTTCTGAGCCCATGCCCGCCGACTGGGAGGTTCGCGCGCCGCACCCGGAGTTGCGGTCCGCGATCACGCGCTACATCGGCTACACGCAGCGCGGCGTGGCCCTCCGCACCCACCGCGGGCTGCCTTCACGGCACGTCACGCTCGTCATCAGCCTCGCCGAGCCGATCCGCTTCACCGGCATGCCCCGCCCGGACCAGTCGCCGGGCCGCTTCACCGCCGCGGTCGGCGGCATGCACACCGCGCCCGCCCTCATCGCCCAGGACGCCTTCCAGTCGGGCATCCACGTCGAGATCGACCCGCTCGCCGTGCCCGCCCTGTTCCACGTCTCCGCAGCCGACCTGTCCGGTTGCGTCGTCGACCTCGGCGAGCTGGGCCCGAAGCGCCTCGCCGAGCAGCTCGCGGAGGCGCCCACCTGGGACGACCGCTTCGGCATCCTCGACGACGCCTTCCGCGGCGCCCTCGCCGACCGCCGGCCCGCCCGGGAGGTCGGCTGGGCGTGGCGCCGCCTCACCGCGGCGGGCGGGCTGATCCGCGTCGAGGACCTCGCCGCCGAGGTCGGCTGGAGCCGCCGCCACTTCGCCGAACGCTTCCGCCGCGAGCTGGGCCTGCCGCCCAAGCAGGCCGCCCGCGTGCTGCGCTTCGAGCGCGCCATCAGCAGGCTCCGCGAGGCGCCCACGGACCTCGCCACCCTCGCCGCCGACTGCGGCTTCTACGACCAGGCCCACCTGTCCAACGAGTGGCGCGCCCTGGCCGGGTGCACGCCCCGCACCTGGATCACCGAGGAGCTCCCGTTCCTCCAAGACCAGGGCGCCGCGACGGACGCAGACTCGCAGGCATGAGCGAAAACCCACCCACCGTCTGGCCCGCCTTCCGCTACGACGACGCGCGCGCCGCGCTGACGTTCCTCACCGAGGTGTTCGGCTTCCGCGAGGCGCTCGTCGTGCCGGGGGAGGACGGGCAGATCGCCCACGCCGAACTGCGCTGGCCCGAGGGCGGCGGCGTCATGTTCGGCAGCACCAGCCTCACCGACGGGGTCCACGGCGACACGAAGAACGCCGGCTCCGCGTACATGGTCACCGACCACGTCGACGAGATCCACGACCGCGTGCGCCGGGCCGGCGCGGAGATCGTCGCGCCCCTCCACGACACCGACTACGGCTCGCACACGTTCACCGCCCGCGATCCGGAGGGCAACCTGTGGACCTTCGGGACCTACCGCGGGGCCCCTTGATCCCCCACGATTTCCCGATCCACCACTCCATCTGGCAATCTGGTGGATGTGTTGCGGCTTGCCGGTGCACGGCTGCTCAGTGATCGGGATCATCCCGTGGTCCGCGCCGTGCTCGCGGCGGACCCGGTGGCCAGTTGCATGGTCAGTGCGCGCGTCGAGGTGGCCGGTCTGGACCCCTGGCGCCTCGGCGGCGAGCTGTGGGCCGCCGACTACCGCGGCGCCCGCGGTGGCCGGCTGCCCGGCCTGTGCTTCTCCGGCCCGAACCTGATCCCGTTGCGCGGCAACGCCGCGGCCCTGCGGTCCTTCGCCGACCGGGCCCTGCGCAAGCAGCGCGTGTGCTCGTCGCTGGTCGGCCCGGCCGAGCAGGTCCTCGGGTTGTGGGATGAGCTGGCGGGGGAGTGGGGCCCGGCGCGCGAGGTCCGCGAGGACCAGCCGCTGATGGCGATGGACGCCCAGCCGGCGGTGGAGCCGGACCCGCTGGTGCGCCCGGTGCGCCCGGACGAGCTGGAGCGGTACCTGCCTGCCGCGATCGCGATGTTCATCGAGGAGGTCGGCGTCGACCCGCGCGCCGGTGACGGTGGCGTGAGCTACCGCGCCCGCGTCGCGGAACTGATCTCCAGCGGCCGCGCCTTCGCCCGGTTCGAGAACGGCGAGGTCGTGTTCAAGGCCGAGATCGGCGCGATGTCCCGCAGCGTCGGACAGATCCAGGGGGTCTGGGTGCGGCCGGACCGGCGCGGCCACGGCCTGGGCACGTCCGGCACGGCGGCCGTGGTGAGCCGGCTCGTCAACGGGCTCGGCCGCACCGCCAGCCTGTACGTGAACAGCTTCAACAGCCCCGCGCTCGCCGCGTACCGGCGCATCGGGTTCAGCCAGGTCGGCCGGTACGCGACCGTGCTGTTCTGACCGGGCTCACGGCCGCGCCGCTCGCGGGGGTCGTAGGGTGGAGTCATGTCCCTGCGTGCTCCGTTGACCCCTGGCGTCCAGACGCCGCGCCGCCCCGTGCCAGCCAGCATTCCGCGCCCCGAATACGTGGACAAGCCGGCGCCGAAGCGGGACACCGGCAACGGAGTGCGCACGCCCGAGGTCATCGAGGCCATGCGCGTGGCGGGCAAGATCGCCGCGCAGGCGCTGGAGGAGGGCGGCAAGGCCGTCAAGCCGGGCAACACCACCGACGACGTCGACAAGGTGGTGCACGAGTTCCTGCTCGACCACAACGCCTACCCGTCGACCCTCGGCTACCGCGGCTTCCCGAAGTCCTGCTGCACCTCGCTCAACGAGGTCATCTGCCACGGCATCCCGGACTCGACGGTGATCCAGGACGGCGACATCTGCAACATCGACGTCACCGCCTACATCGGCGGCGTGCACGGCGACACGAACGCCACGTTCTGCGCCGGTGACGTGTCGGAGGAGGTGCGGCTGCTGGTCGAGCGCACCCACGAGGCGACGATGCGTGCGATCAAGGCCGTGCGGCCGGGCCGCCAGCTGAACGTGATCGGCCGCGTCATCGAGTCCTACGCCAAGCGCTTCGGCTACGGCGTGGTGCGCGACTTCACCGGCCACGGCGTCGGCCCGGCCTTCCACACCGCGCCGACCGTGCTGCACTACGAGGACCCGTCGGTGACCACGGTGATCGAGGAGGGCATGACCTTCACGATCGAACCGATGATCACCCTGGGCGCCATCGACTACGACATCTGGGACGACGACTGGACGGTCACCACCAAGGACAAGAGCTGGACGGCCCAGTTCGAGCACACCCTGGTGGTGACCGCGACCGGCGCGGAGATCCTCACGCTTCCCTGATCAAGGAGTCCAGGAAGCCGGCGGCCTCGGCCATCGCGCGCTCGGCGTCGCGCGCCGCGATGGCCTCCAGCAGGCCGCGGTGGCCGATCGCCTCCGACTCCGGCAGGCGGGTGTCCGTCGTGGCCGCGACGCTCGCGGTCACGGCCTCCAGGATCCCGCGGTAGAGCTCGGTGAGCAGGTCGTTGTGGGCGGCCCGCACGACAGCGAGGTGGAACTCGGTGTCGGCGCGCACGTACGTCTCGATCTCCTCGACGCGGTAGGCCGCGTCGCGCCGGTCCAGCAGTTCGGTGATGGCGGCCAGTTCCTCGTCGGTGCGGACGGTTGCCGCCAGCCGCGCGGCCTCGACTTCCAGCGCGCGCCGCACGCCGAGCACCTCGCGCAGCTCCGAGCCGCAGAGCCGGCGGATCGCGCCGGACACCTCACTCGTCGCGCGCACGTAGGTGCCGTCGCCCTGACGCACCTCCAGCAGCCCGCTGTGCGCGAGCGCGCGCACAGCTTCGCGAACCGTGTTGCGACCCACACCGAGGCTTTCGGCGAGCGCCGCCTCGGTGGGTATCCGTTGCCCGATCGACCATTCGCCCTGTGCGATGGCGTCCCTGAGCTGCCCGATCACCTGGTCGACGAGACCGGTCCGGCGGGTCGTGGCGAGTGGCACGGGGATATCCCTTCACCCGATCATCCTACGTTTGTCATACTAGCCTCTGTGACGGTCAATGATGAGGCATCGGTGCAGGAGAAGACGCGGGTCCCCGCGTCCAGGGTGCTCATCGGCACCGGGCTGCTCGGCGTGGCGGTCCTGCTGGCCGCGCTGAACCTGCGGCCTGCGGTGACCAGTGTCGGCGCGGTGCTCGACGAGATGCAGGACACGCTGGGGGCCTCCGCGACGTGGGCCGGTGCGCTGACGACCATGCCCGGCCTGTGCTTCGCGCTCGCCGGCCTGACCGCTCCGCTGGTCGCCCGCCGACTGGGGATCGCGGCGGCCGTAGCGCTCGCGCTCGCGTTGCTCGCCGGCGGCCTGGTGCTGCGGGTGCTCGACGGACCGCTGGTGGTGCTGGGCGGGACGCTGATCGGCACCGCGGGGATCGCGCTCGCGAACGTGCTGATCCCGGTCGTGGTCAAGGAGTCCTTCGCGACGCGTATCGGCCTGATGACCGGCCTCTACACCGGCGCGCTGCAAGCGGGCGGCGCGCTCGGCTCCGCGCTGACGCCGCCGCTGGACAGCGCGTTCGGCGGGTGGCGCCCCGGGCTCGGCAGCTGGGCGGTGCTGGCCGTGGCGGCGCTCGTGCTGTGGCTGGTCGCCGCGCGCACCCGGCCCGGCGGCCCGACGTCCGCTCAGAACGCGGCCGCCGCGCGATCGCTGTTCCGCAGCCCGCTGGCCTGGGTCGTGACGATCTTCTTCGGCATGCAGGCCTGCCTGGCCTACATCGTGATGGGCTGGCTGCCGCAGGTGCTGATGGACGCGGGCGTCACCCGCGCCGACGCGGGTCTGCTGATGGGCCTGGTGTCGCTGCTCGGCCTGCCGGTGAGCCTGATCGTGCCGCCGCTGGCCGCGAAGCGGGGCAGCCAGAGCGGGTGGATCCTGCTGCTCGGCGTGTTCGGCATCGCGGGCGTGATCGGCCTGATGGTCGCGCCGGAGGCCGCGCCGCTGCTGTGGTCGATCTTCCTGGGCATCGGGATGGCCGTGTTCTCGCTCGCGCTGACCACGATCGCGCTGCGGGCCCGCACGGGCGCGGAGACGGCGAAGCTGTCCGCGATGGCGCAGGGGATCGGCTACCTGCTGGCCGCGGTGGGCCCGTTCCTGTTCGGCCTGCTGCACGACGTGACGCACGGGTGGAGCGTGCCGTTCGCGATGCTGCTGGCCGTGGTGGCAGGGCAGATGGTGTTCGGCTTCTTCGCGGGCCGGCCGCGCTACGTCTGACCGCCGGCGCACGTCCGTCGCGGAGGTACGCCGGGCGGGCGCTCAGAGCGGCAGGTTCAGCAGCGCGTTCTCGATCAGCTCCGGCATCGCCGGGTGGATCCAGTACTGGCCGCGCGCCATGGACTTCGCGTCGAGGCCGAAGCTCATCGCCTGGATCAGCGGCTGGATCACCGTCGGCGCCTGCGGGCCGATGATGTGCGCCCCGATCAGCTGCCCGGTCGACGGGTCGGCCAGCAGCTTCGCGAAACCGCTGGTGTCCTCCATCGCCCAGCCGTACGCGATGCCCGCGTAGTCCTGTTTGGACGTCACGTACGGCACGCCCCGCTCCCGCGCCTCCTGCTCGGTCAGGCCCACCGAGGCGATCTGCGGCGACGTGAACACCGCGTGCGGCACGAACCGGTGGTCGGCCGTGATCGGCGACTCCGGGTTCAGCAGGTTGTGCTGCACGACCCGCGCCTCGTGGTTCGCCACGTGCTTCAGCTCGTACGGCGACGAGATGTCGCCCAGCGCGTAGATGCCCTCGACCGCGGTCTCCTGGTGGTCATCGACCACCACGTGCCCCGCCTCGGTCGTCGTCACGCCGGTCGCGGCGACGTCCAGCAGGTCGGTGTTCGGACGGCGCCCGATGGCGATCAGCAGCTCGTCCGCCTCGACGGTCTCGGCGCCGGCCGGCCCCTCCAGCTCGACCGCGACACCCGTGCCCGACGGCCGCACCCGCACCGCCTTCCGGTTGAGCCGCACGTCGAACCGCTGTGCCGCCAGCTCGGTGAACCGCTCGCTGATGTCGAAGTCCTCGCTGCGCAGCAACGCGCCGGACCGGGCCACCAGCGTGACCTCGACCCCGAACGAGCGGAACACGTGCGCGAACTCCGCGGCGATGAACCCACTGCCGATGATCACCATCCGCGCGGGCAGCGCGTCGAGCCGCATCACCGTGTCCGACGTGTGGTACCGGACGTCCTCGAGCCCGGGCAGGTCCGGCACCACCGGCCGCCCGCCCGCGGCGAGCACGAACTTGTCCGCGGTGACGACCTCGTCCGGCCGCCCGTCCGCGAACGACACCGTCAGCTCCTTGTGCCCGGTGAACCGCCCCTGGCCCTCGTACACGGTGACGCCGGCGTTGTCCTCGTGGCTCTTCCGGTACTCGCGCCCGCCCTCGGCGATCGGGTCGATGCGGCCGAAGATCCGGTCGCGCACGTCGGTCCAGCGCACCTTGTCCAGCGTCTCGTCGACACCGAACCGGCCGGACACCGACGGCGTCGCGGCGACGTCCGCGGCGTGCACGAACATCTTCGTCGGAATGCACCCGACGTTCAGGCACGTGCCGCCGAACACGCCCTTCTCCACGATCGCCGTCTTCCAGCCCGCGAAACGGGGGTCGAGGATCGAGTTCCCCGAGCCGGTTCCGACGATCACCAGGTCGTAGTGGGGCACGTGATTACCTCCCAAGCAGTCCGCACGGGTACAACCGGGCCGGACCCGAAATCTGTTCCCGTTCCTACCCGCCGGTCGCCGTGAAATGCATCCGGTCCACCGGCTCCTGCCACGCGCCGCCCCAGTCCCAGCCGACCGCGGCGAACGCCCGCACGGTCGCGTCGCCGGCCTCCACCATGCCCGGCCGCACCCACGAGCGGTCCAGGTACGCCGAGGCGAGTTCCGGCAGCACCACGTCGCCCTTGGTGTAGGGGTTGCAGAACGGGTTCAGGTCGATCGCCAGACCGTACGCGTGCGCCGACCAGTTCGTCTGACCGCGCACCGGGCGGCACACGAAGGCGCTGGTGTTGTTGCCGTCCCCGGTCGGCGGCGCGTCGAGTTCGGCGGGCGAGGTGACCCGCATCTCCTCGATCGGGAACCGCGCCGCGAACAGCTGCCCGAACACGCGGGTCACGTCCTCCGCGACGGAGGCGCCGACGAGCATCTCGCCGGTGTGCGGCTTCCCGTCGAAGCCCCAGAACGACATCGTCAGGTAACGCAGCGCGGACGCGGCCACCGGGCACGCCTGCTGCCAGGTGCTGCGGGCCAGCACGTCGGCCGGGACCGCGCTGACCGTGGACGCGTAGCGGCCGTCCGCGGGCGGCGGGAGGAAGTCCCGCGTCGGCAGGCGGCGGTCGCGCAGGACGGCCGGGGTCGGCTGGACCTCGCCGAAGCCGTCCGGGCGGCGGGGCAGCGTCGTCGCGCCGACGGTCCACGCCGGCTCGGAGGTGGTGGTCGGCGGTGCCGTGGTCGTGGTGGTGGTCGCCGGGGGCGTCGGCGAGGGCACGGGCGGAGGTGGCGGCTCGGGTGGGGCGCCGCACGCCACGAGCCCGAGCGCCAGCAGGAGCGCCACGATTCCTCGCACGTCTCCAGCTTCGCAGAGCCGGAGTCCACCCGATCCAGTGACACCGGTTCCGGGCCCTTGTCGATTACTGTATGTGCGGCAATCTCACGCCCCGAAGTCGGTTCCGACGATCGGGTGCGGCACCGGGGGACATCGAGCTTTTTCCGAAGGGAGCGCGCATGGCTAAGCACCGCCGACGCGACCGCAAGTTCCGCCTGGCGCTGACGGCGGTCATCACCGCCGCCGCGTTCGTGCCGGTGGTGGCGGCGGCCATGCCGAGCACCGGTGCCCGCCCGAACATCGTCGGCGGCACCGAGGCGTCCACCAGCAGCTACCCGTTCGCGGTGTACCTCACCGACAAGAGCGGCAACCAGTTCTGCGGCGGCGTCATCGTCAGCGCGACGGCGGTCGCCACCGCGGCCCACTGCGCCAACGCCGTGAAGCGTGCGGACCTGCGGGTCGTCGCGGGCCGCACGGACAAGCGCACGAACGACGGCAAGACCGTGTCGGTGCGCGAGGTGTGGGTGCCCGACTCGTTCTCCGACCCCGGCAAGGGCGACGACGTCGCGGTGCTCAAGCTCGCGCAGAGCCTGCCGTACCGGCCGGTGGAGCTGCCCGGCGACGACTCGCTGTACGCCGAGGGCACCCAGGCGACGGTGCTGGGCTGGGGCCGCACCTCCGACGGTGGCCCGCGCTCGGACGTGCTGCGCAAGGCCGAGGTGCCGCTGCTCAGCGACTCCGGCTGCCGCGCCAGCTACTCGAACTACGACTCCCGGTCGATGGTGTGCGCGGGCTACCCGGACGGCAAGATCGACGCCTGCCAGGGCGACTCGGGCGGTCCGCTGGTCGTCGGCGGCACGCTCATCGGGCTCGTGTCGTGGGGCGACGGCTGCGCCCAGGCGGGCAAACCGGGTGTCTACACCCGCGTGCTCACCTACGTGAACGAGATTCGCAGCGAAGCCGAGTCGTCGCGGCTCGTGTTCTGGTAGTCAGGAGTCCGTGAACCCCGACAGAGGCGTCCGCGGACCGGACCTGACCACGCAGCAGCTGTACGACATCCTCCGGCTCCGGGTGGAGGTGTTCGTCGTGGAGCAGACCTGCCCGTACCCCGAGCTGGACGGGCGCGACCTGCTCCCGACGACCCGCCACTTCTGGATCGACGGGCCCGACGGCATCGAGTCCTACCTGCGGGTGCTCGACGACGGGGACGGCGTCCAGCGCATCGGCCGGGTCGTCACCGCGAAGCACGCCCGGGGCCGGGGCCTCGCCGCACGCCTGATGACCGCCGCGCTGATCTCGGTCGGGGACGCGGACAGCGTACTCGACGCGCAGACCTACGCCCGCGGTTTCTACGAGAAGTTCGGGTACGTCGCGGAGGGCGACGAGTTCGACGAGGACGGCATCCCGCACATCACGATGCGGCGCCGGCTGGCGCCGATTCGCTGATCACCTTCACCGCGGTGTCCACATCGGACTCCGTCAGGTCGGCCCGGACGGTGAGGCGCAGCCGGGAAATCCCGTCCGGGACCGACGGCGGGCGGAAGCAGCCGACCCGCACACCCTGCTCGGCGCAGCGGTCCGCCCACTCGACGGCCGATTCGGCCGAGGGCGCCTGAACCGAGATCACCGCGGCCTCCGGGTTGCTCACCCGGAACCCGGCCGCGCGCAGCTGGGCGGACAGCGTGATCGCGTTGGTCAGGACCTTCTCCGGCAGGTCGGGCTCGGACTTGAGCACCCCGAGCGCGGCCAGCGCCGCGGCCGCGCTGGCCGGCGCGAGCCCGGTGTCGAAAATGAAGCTGCGGGCCGTGTCGACGAGGTGCCGGATCACCCGGCGCGGCCCGAGGACGGCGCCGCCCTGCGCGCCGAGCGCCTTGGACAGCGAGATCGTCGTGACGACGTCCGGCTCGCCCGCCAGCCCGGCGGCGTGCACCGCGCCCCGGCCGCCGTCACCGAGCACGCCGAACCCGTGCGCGTCGTCGACCAGCAGCGCCGCGCCGTGCTCGCGGCACACCTGGGACAGCTCGGGCAGCGGCGCGAGGTCGCCGTCGACGGAGAACACCGAGTCGGTGACCACCAGCGCCCGCGGCTTGCGGCGGGTCGCCAGCGCGTGCTTGATCGCCGCCGGATCGCAGTGGCTGATCGCCGCGACGTCGGTGCGGGACAGGCGGCAGCCCTCGATCAGCGACGTGTGGATGTGCTTGTCGCTGACGATCGCCGACTCCGCCCCGGACAGCGCCGTGACGGCGCCCAGGTTGGCCGTGAAGCCCGAGGAGAACACCAGCGCGGCCTGGGCGCCGCAGAAGCGCGCCAGCTCGTACTCGAGTTCGGTGTGCAACTCGGTGGAGCCGGTGTCCAGGCGGGAACCGGTGGCGCCCGCACCCCAGCGGAGCGCGGCGGCCGCGGCGGCCCCCGCGACGCGCTTGTCGCGGGCCAGGCCGAGATAGTCGTTGCCGGCGAGGTCCAGCTCCGTCGAGGAGGCTCCCCGCGGCCGCAGCCTGCGGGTCAGCCCGGCCGCCGCGCGCTTCTCGGCGGCGGCGTCGAGCCAGTCGAAAACCTGCTCTGGGGAGGAGGAAGCCGGTAGGTTCACGTCACGCAGTGTCGCACCGAGCCACAGCTGGGGAGTGGAGGGGCCATGACCGGCACGGGACCGGCGATGATGCCGGAGGACTGGAGCCGGGCGCTCGCGGTGGTCGCGCACCCGGACGACCTGGAGTACGGCGCGGCCGGGGCGATCGCCCGGTGGACCAGGCAGGGTAAGTCGGTCGTCTACGTGCTCGCCTCGCGCGGCGAGGCCGGGATCGACAGCATGCCGCCCGAGGAGGCCGGGCCGTTGCGGACGCAGGAGCAGCTCGCGGCGGCCAGGGTCGTGGGGGTCGAGGAGGTCGAGTTCCTGGACCACCCGGACGGCCTGATCGAGAACGGGATCCCGTTGCGGCGGGACATCGCGGCGGCGGTCCGGCGGCACCGCCCGGAGCTGGTGGTGACGCTCAACCACCGCGAGTCGTTCCCCGGCGGCGGATTCAACATGGCCGACCACCGCAACGTCGGCCTGGCCACGCTCGACGCGGTCCGCGACGCCGCTAACCGGTGGCTCTTCCGCGACCTCGGGCTGGAGCCGTGGAGCGGCGTGCGGTGGGTGGCGGTGGGCGGCTCGCCGGTGCAGACCCACGCCGTGGACATCACCGGCACGTTCGACCTGGCGGTCGCGTCGCTGCGCGAGCACAAGGCGTACCTGGCCGCGCTGGGCGGGGTGATGTCCGAACCGGAGCCGTTCCTGCGCCAGTTCGCCTCGGCCGCGGGCGAACTGGTCGGCGTGCCCCTGGCCTGCACCTTCGAGCTGTTCCCGATCTAGCGCCGGACCCGGTAGGTCACGTGGGTGACCAGCGAGGTGGTGCGCGAGGAGACCGGCTCCAGGTTCAGGTCGCTGAGGCCGGCGAAGAGCCGCTCGCCCTCCCCCAGCACCAGGGGGGCGATGTGCAGGCGCAGCTCGTCGATCAAGCCGGCCGCCAGGTACTGGTTCACCGTCGAGGCGCCGCCTGCCACCGACACGTTCCGGTCGCCGGCCGCGGACCGCGCCTGCTTCAGCGCGGACTCGATGCCGTCGGTGACGAAGTGGAACGTCGTGCCGCCCTCCATCTCGATCGGTTCGTGCGGGAAGTGGGTCAGCACGAACACCGGCCCGTGGTACGGCGGCTCGTCGCCCCACCAGCCACGCCAGTCCTCGTCCCATTCGCCACGGACCGGGCCGAACATGTTGCGCCCCATGATGAACGCGCCCGCGTCGACGATGGCGTCGATCTCCGGCCGGTTCTCGTCCGGGGTCTCGAACATCCACCGGTGCAGCTGCTCGCCGCCCTCGCCGAGCGGGTCCTTCCGGGTCTGACGCGGCCCCGCCAGGAAACCGTCGGCCGACACGCCCAGGCTGCTGAACACCTTGCTCATGGTCGTCTCCTCTACTGGTTGTGGTTTGCAATCGGTTTTGAGGAACTGTACTGCTTCCGGAACCGGTTGTAAACTGCAATCGGAAGGAGAGTGGGATGACGGACGAACGCCGGTCGGGATGCCCGATCAACCTGTCGGTCGAGGTGCTCGGTGACAAGTGGTCGCTGGTCGTGATCCGGGACATGATGTTCGGCAACCTGCGGCACTTCCGGGAGCTGCTGCAGAACTCGCAGGAGGGGATCGCGTCGAACATCCTCGCGTCCCGGTTGCAGCGGCTGACGGAGCTGGGACTGGTGTCCCGCGCCCCGGACCCCACGCACAAGCAGAAGGTGATCTACAGCCTGACCGAACCGGCGATCCAGCTCGTGCCGGTGATGGCGCACCTGGGCGCGTGGGGGCGCAGGCACCTGCCGGTCACCCGCGAACTGGCCGTGCGGGCGGAGCTCCTGGAACGCGGCGGACCGCAGCTGTGGGACGAGTTCATGGACGAGCTGCGCGAACAGCACCTCGGCATCCCGCGTCCCCCGGGCCGGGAGTCGGTGTTCGCGAAGCTGCACAGCGCCTACGAAGCGGCCCTCGCCGAGCAGAGCGCATAAACCGCGGCGCCGCGCCTGCACACCGCGAGACTCACGGAAAAGGCCCACTGAACGAAAGAACCGCCGCGACCCCGGGCTGGGATCGCGGCGGTTCTGGGTTCAGCGCGTCAGCTGGCAGACGGCGTGCTGCGACGCGGGCCGCGGCCCGGACGCCCCTGGCGGTAGCCGCCACCGTGACCGCGGTCGCGGTCGCCGTAGCTGCCACCGCGACGCGGCCGCTGCGGCCCGCCGAAGCCACGCGAGCCGCCACCCCGGCGCGGGGCGGTGTCGCGCGGACGGTCCACCACCGGGACGCCGCTCGGCTCGCGGGCGCCGGTGATGTCGGACAGCTTCGCGTCACCGGGCCGCACGACCAGCTGGTCGGCGCGCACGCCGGCCTTGTCGGTCATCCGGCGCACGGTGCGCCGCTGGTCCGGCGTGATCAGCGTGACCACGGTGCCCGACGCACCGGCGCGCGCGGTGCGGCCGGCGCGGTGCAGGTAGTCCTTGTGGTCCGCGGCCGGGTCGACGTGCAGCACCAGGCTGACGTCGTCGACGTGGATGCCGCGCGCCGCGACGTCCGTGGCGACCAGCACCGTGGTGTGGCCGTCGCGGAAGTCCTGCAGGACCCGGTTGCGCTGGCCCTGCGACTTGCCGCCGTGCAGCGCGCCCGCCCGCACACCGCGCTCACGCAGCCGGTCGGTCAACCGGTCCACGTGGTGCTTGGTGCGCACGAACATGATCGTGCGGCCCTCGCGGGCGCCGATCTCGGTCACGACCGACTGCTTCTCCTGGCGCGAGACCTGGAACACGTAGTGGTCCATCGTGTCGACGCTGGCCGTGGCCGGCGCGACCGAGTGCTCGACCGGGTCGTGCATGTACCGGTTGACCAGCTGCCCGACGTCGCCGTCCAGCGTCGCCGAGAACAGCAGCCGCTGGCCGTCGCGCGGGGTCAGGTCCAGGATCTCCCGGACCTGGGGCAGGAAGCCCATGTCCGCCATCTGGTCGGCCTCGTCGATGGCGATGAACTGGACCTCGCTGAGGTCCGCGGTGCCCTGCCGGACGTGGTCGGACAGACGGCCCGGCGTGGCGATCAGCAGGTCGACGCCGCGGTGCAGCGCGTCGGCCTGCCGGGGGAAGGCCATCCCGCCGACGGCGGTCCGGCACCACAGGCCCAGCGCGCGGGCCAGCGGGGTGAGCGCGTCGCTGACCTGGAGGGCCAGCTCACGCGTGGGAACGAGGACCAGGCTGCGGGGTTTCCGCGACCGGGCCTTCCCGCCCTCGAGGCGGGCCAGCAGGGCCAGCCCGAAGGCGAGGGTCTTCCCGGATCCGGTCTGCGCCCGGCCGAGCACGTCGCGCCCGGCGAGCGCGTCCGGCAGGGTCGCCGACTGGATCGGGAAGGGTGCGTCGATGCCGGCCTTGCGCAGGGCCCCGAGCAGGGGCTCCGGCAGGTTCAGGTCGGCAAACGACTGCACGGTGGAAGTGGACTCAAGGGTGATGCTCACGCACTGCCTCTCGGACGTGGTGGTACGTCGCAAGGGAGGCCCGGTGTGCCTGCGCGCAGGCAGGCTGAAGAACAAGTTCGGCGGGCTTTCACAAGGACGAACCCGGCGCGGCTGCGCCATCGGTGGTGTGTCCGCGATCCCATGAAGGGGGCGACCCGAATTCACGTCGCCCGGTTGCGGACTGTGATCAGAATACCTGAAGACCGTCGGGGACCTCACCTCAGCCCCGCCCGCTGCCGCAGGTCGAAAGCCAGGTCATCGGCCTCGACCTGCAGACCCCGCGCGGCAAACCACGCGGAGATGTTGTGGACGTCACGGGTGAGGTACTCCGCTCCTCTCGGATTCGCCACGACATCCACGACCTGGGGCAGGTCGATGAGCACGATCCGGCCCTGGTGGACGAGGATGTTGTAGGCGGACAGGTCTCCGTGCGCGAGCCCCTCCGACGCCAGTACGTCGAGCGCCCCGATCGTCTGGAACCACAGGTCGCGTAGTTCCTCCGGCTCGGGCCGCAGCTGTGCCAGGCGTGGCGCCGCCGTGCCGTCGGGCTCTCCGACGAACTCCAGCAGCAGTTCCGTGCCGTCCCGCTGCACCGGGTACGGCACCGGCGCACCGATCGTCCACAAGCGACTGAGCGCGGCGAACTCGGCGACCGCCCACTGCTCCGCGATGAGGTTGCGGCCGAACGAGGTGCGCTGCGCCATGGCCCGGTTCTCCCGGGACCGGCGCATGCGCCTGCCCTCGAGGTAGCCGGAGTCGCGGTGGAACTGGCGGTGCTCGCTTGATCGGTAACGCTTCGCGGCGAGCAGGCATTCCCGGCTGCGGTCGGGGAGCCCGCGGCGCAGCAGGTGCACCTCGGCCTCCTTGCCGGTCTTGAGGACACCCAGCTCGGTGTCCACGGCGGCCAGTTCGGTGACCAGCCAGACCGGGTGCGGGCGCGGGCCGTGCTCGGCGCTGTCCCACGTCGAGTAGCGGTCGGCGCCGCCGGGCACCGCCGGTTCGGCGTAGCTGTCGTCCCGCACGCGGGCGAGCCGCTGCCGTTCCTGTTCGGTCAGGCGGCCGCTGCGGACGGGGTTGATCTCGTCGTCGAACCGCGGGCGGCGACGACGTGAGCGTGGTGTGAAGTCTTCGAAATCGTGCTGACGCACTGGTGGGTCTCCAAGGCTGAGGGGCCCCACCGGCGCCGTTCGATCAGGCGGGTGGGGCGGGTGGACGGGCGGCGAAGGCACGGCCCAGCACAACGACGGACACAACGCACCTCCTCCACTCGCCACCGGGGCCCAGCGCACCGGCGTTGGCGTGATCATGCCGTCGGCGGTGCTGCGGCCGCAACCGAATTAACGGCAGACTGGCGGCATGCGCGTGATCGTGATCGGCTCCGGGATCGCCGGAGCGAGCACCGCCCACCAGCTCGCCCGCCGCGGCGCCGAGGTCGTCGTGGTGGAGGCCGGCCGCCCCGGGGTAGCGACGGCCGCGGGTGCGGGCATCGTGTGCCCGTGGACCAGCCGCCGCGGCGACGACGAGTACCGCTTCGCCGCCGCGGCCGCCGCCTACTACCCGGAGCTGGTCGCCCAGCTGGCCGAGGACGGCGCGGGCGACACCTCGTTCGAGGTGGTCGGCGGCATGGTCGTGTCGGCGGACCCGGCCGAACTCGACGAGGCGTTCGCCCGGGTGAGTGCGCGCGTGGCCGGGGAACCGGCGGCGGGCGAGGTCTCCCGGCTCGATCCGGCGCAGGCCCGCGAGCTGTTCCCCGCGCTCGCGCCCGACCTGGCCGCGGTGCACGTCTCCGGCGGAGGACGCGTGGCCGGGCGGCGCATGCGGCAGGCGCTGCTCGACGCCGCGGTGGCGCGCGGTGCCCGGATCGTCGAGGGTGCGGCGGAACTGAGCGGGCGCGGCGTCCGGGTCGCGGGTGAGGAGCTGGCGGCGGACAAGGTCGTCGTCGCGGCCGGGGCGTGGAGCAGCGAGCTGGTGCCGTCGGTGTCCGTGGCGCCGCAGCGGGGCCAGATCAGCCACTTCGAACTGCCGGGCGCGGACACCGCGCGCTGGCCGGTCGTGCTGCCGGTGTCCAGCCACTACCTGCTGGCCTTCCCCGGCTCGCGGGTGGTCGCGGGCGCCACGCGGGAGACCGGCTCCGGCTTCGACCACCGCATCACCGCGGCCGGCCAGCGGGAGGTGCTGGACAACGCCCTGACCGTCGCGCCGGGTCTGGCCGACGCGACGCTGCTGGAAACCCGGATCGGCTTCCGGCCCGCCTCACCGGACGGCCTGCCGTTGCTCGGGCCGCTGGCGGAGCGGCCGGACGTGCTGATCGCCACCGGCTTCGGCCCGGGCGGACTGACCGCGGCGCCGTTCGCCGGACGGCTCGTCGCCTGCCTCGCGCTCGGCGAAGAGGTGCCGGTCGACCTCGCGCCCTACCGGCCGGAGCGGTTCACCGGTCGGTGATCAGCTCCAGTTCCTGCTCGCCGACCCGGTCGAGCGTGATGCCGGCCCGCTCGGCGGCGCTGATCAGGCCTTCCACAGTGGAGGGTTCGCGGGTGGCGGTCGCCAGCGCGGCGGCGAGCTTTCCCTTGTAGGCCTTGTTGAAGTGGCTCACGGTCTTGCCGCTCGCGGTGACCACGCGCACGGTGATCGCGCGCGGGATCCGGGCCAGCGCGGCGTAGGCGCCGGAGCGCAGGTCGACGATCAGACCGTCCACTTCGGCCAGAGCGGGCTCCAGGACCGGTCGCCACAACGACCGCAGCGAGCCGAGCGCGGGCAGGGTGGTGCCGCCGGAGAGCCGGTAGGCCGGGATGCGGTCGTCGCCGCGGGCGATGCCGAACAGGGCGGAGGCGACGGCCAGCCTGCGATCCGCCTTCGCCCGTGCGGCGGGACGCAGACCGCCGTAGTCGAGCGCGTCGTAGAGCACGCCGGTGTAGCGCTCCAGCGCGGGCAGGGTGGGCGCGCTCCAGAGCGCGGCGTTGCGCGCCACCTCGTCCTCCTGCCGCGCCGACAGCCCCAGCACGTCCAGGCTCTCCGGAACGTTGCCTGCCAGCTCCACGAGCGCGTCGGCCAGCTTGCGCCGCAGCGGGTTCAGCTCGGCGAACGACAACGCGTCGAGATCCAGCGGAGGGCCGTCCCCACCGGCGGCTTTGGTTTCCGAAGGAGGCAGCAGCACCAGCACGGCCAGCAGGGTAACTCGCGGCCGGAAAATCGCTGGGGACGGGCCGGCGGCTGTGCCTACGCTCGGCCGATGACTGTGACCTGGCGCGCACTGCGGCTGGACGACGCCGAAGCGGTGACGGAGTTGTTCGCCGCGGGCGAGAAGGTGGAGCCCACGGGGGAGGAGCACAGCGTCGCCGACATCAGGGAGAGCCTGGAGTCGCCGAACTCCCCGCTGCCCGAGGCGGGGGTCGCCGTGCTGGACGGCGACCGGATGATCGCCTACGCGATGACGGCACGCCGGACCGCCGCCGATCCGGTGCACCACATGCGGGTCGAGTCGATGGTGCACCCGGACCACCGGACGGATGCGCTCGGCGCGGAGCTGCTCCGGTGGTACGAGGAGGCGAGCTCCGAACTTCACCGGAAAGTGTTCCCGGGAGCGCCGCTGGAACTGCACGCCATGGCGCACGACAACCAGCGGTGGTACGCGTCGGTGCTGCGCCCCGGCGGCTACGAGCACGTGCGCACCTTCCTCGACATGGCGGCGGACCTGTCCGCCCTGCCGTCCGTGGAGTCCACGGTCGAGCCCGTCCGGTACGAGCCGCGGCACGAGGAGGCCACCCGGCTCGCCCTCAACGAGGCGTTCCGCGAACACTTCGGCAGCGCGCCGCTGACACCCGAGCTGTTCCGGCACCGCGTCACCGGCAGCGCGGGGTTCCGGCCGGAGCTGTCGTTCCTGACCCTCGACGGCGACCGGGTGACCGCGCTGGTGCTGTGCGTCGAACGCGGCGTGGCCGACGGCGAGGTGGTCGTCGAGTACGTCGGCACCCTGCCCGAGGCGCGGGGCCGCGGCGCGGCGAAGAGCCTGGTGGCGCGGGTGCTGCGGGAGGCCCGCGAGCGCGGCTACCGGCGGGCGGTGCTGGGTGTGGACGGCGCGAACCCGACCGGCGCGCAGCGGGTGTACGAGCGGTGCGGCTTCGCGGTGACCGGCCACTGGCACGTGCACGCGCGGTCGGTCAGCGGACGGTAAGCCGGCGGTCAGCGCTCCTGGCGAAGCTCGGGTCAACCGAGTTGAGGAGCTTCGATGAACAGGACAGTGCTGATCTCCGGCGCGAGCATCGCCGGCCCGTCCACGGCGTTCTGGCTGAACCGCCTGGGCTACGCGACGACCGTGGTCGAGCGCGCGCCCGCCCTGCGTGAGGGCGGGCAGGCCGTCGACTTCCGCGGCGAGCAGGTGTCGGTGCTGCGGCGGATGGGGTTGCTGGAGGAGATTCGCGCGCGCAAGACGTCGATGGGGGAGCAGCACATCCTGGACGCGTTCGGGAAGCGCGTGGCGAGCCTGCCTGCGTCGATGATCAGCGGTGAGGTCGAGATCCAGCGCGGCGACCTGAGCCGCGTGCTGTACGAGGCGACGAAGGACCGCACGGAGTACGTGTTCGGCGACTGGATCACGTCGCTGACGGAGACCGGCTCGGGTGTCGAGGTCACGTTCGCCCACGGCGCCCTGCGGACCGTCGACCTGGTGATCGGCGCCGACGGGCTGCACTCGGGTGTGCGGGCGCTGGCGTTCGGGCCGGAGTCGCGGTTCCGCACCGAGATGGGGTACGCGTGCGCGGGGTTCAGCGCGCCGAACCACCTGCGGCTCGACCACACCGGGCTGATCTACAACGTGCTCGGCCGGGGCGTGACGTACGCGGCGCAGGACCCGGACGGTCCGGCGAACATCGGTTTCGTCTTCGCGGCCGACGGCCTGACCTACGACCGCAAGGACGAGGACCAGGTGAAGCGGTTGATCGCCGAGGTGTACGACGGCGTCGGCTGGGAGGTCCCGCGTCTGCTGGAGGGCCTGCGCGAAGCGGCCGACCTGTACTTCGACGAGCTGGCGCACGTGTATCTGCCGCGCTACACCAGCGGCCGGGTCGCCCTGGTCGGCGACGCGGGCTGGGGCGTCGGGCCTGGCGGTGGCGGCACGGGACTGGCGATGATGGCGGCGTACGTGCTGGCGGGCGAGCTGGCCGCCGCGGGCGGGGACCACGCCGTGGCGTTCGAGCGGTACGAGTCGGAGGTCCGCCCCGCCGCCGAAGCGGGCGCGAAGCAGGCGAAGGGCACCGGCCCGTTCCTGGCGCCCCGCACCGCGCGCGGTCTGTGGCTGCGGAACCAGTCGCACCGCATGCTGACGACCCGCGTGTTCTCCGGAGTGTTCGACAAGATGACGCTGAAGGCGGCGAACACGTTGAAGCTGAAGGACTACGGGATCTGAGGCTCCCGGGAGCTGAGGGCTTCCGAGATCTCCTCGAAGGACAAGGCGGCGCCGCGGTCGTAGGCGGCCGCGAAGGCGTCGGCGCCCAGCAGCTTCTGGCAGCCCGCCGCCACCGCCGCCACGTCCTGGTCGTGCGGCCTGGTGGCGCTCCGCAGCGCCACCGCCATTCCCAGCTGTTCGGCCGCCCGCTCGGGGTCGCCGTCGAGCAGGGTCATCCCCGCCTGGCCCTCCAGCGCGTCCGCGATGTCGGTCCGGAAGTGCTGCGCCAGCGTGATGTCCAGCGCCTGCCGGTGCCGCGCCCGCGCCTCCGCCCAGTCGCCCGTCGCCTCGGCGAGCCTGCCCATCGCGGTGCAGGTCCGGGCGCTCGCCGCGTCGCCCTGCCAGTCCGTCCCCAGCATGGCCAGCGCCCGCTCGAAGTGTGCCCGCGCCCGCGCGAAGTCCCCGCGACGGCGGGCCAGCTCGCCGAACCCGCGCTCGGTGAGGCCGAGCAGCGTCGAGGCGCCCGCGCGCCGCGCGAGGTCCGCCGCGTGGCGGTGACCGGCCTCGGCGTCGGTCAGGTCGCCGTCGCGCAGCAACCGGTCCGCCCGCCGCGCCCACAGCTCGGCCAGCTCCTCCGTCGCGTTGAGCTGCCCGAGCAGGTCCATCGCCTCGTCGACGAGCCCGGCGGAGCGGTCCCGGTCACCGCGCAGGTCCGCGAGCTCGGCGAGCCCGTCGAGCACCTGCGCGGTGCCCCACCGGTCGCCGATCCGCCGGAACAGTCCGAGCGACCTCGCGAACGCCTCTTCGGCGCCCGCGCTGTCGCCGTTGAACAGGCGCAGGTAGCTCGTCGAGAAGTGCACCAGCGCCTGGAACCACGGATCGTCGTCGTCGAGCATGGCCTGTTCCAGCTCGTTCGGCCGCCGCGCCGGGCTGGGCGGACCGGCGAACAGTGCCCAGTAGACGAGCAGGTACGGCTGCCGCAGCGGCCACGGCAGCGACGGCACGATCGAATCGACCCGCCGCAGGTGCTCGTCGAGGCCGGGCGGTTCGGCGGGCGCGGCGTTGAGCACGCACAGCACGTACTCCTCCGCCAGGTCGCCGGGCGGTTCCGGGCCGAGGTTGGCCAGCAGCCGCGCGGCGAGCGGCGCGATTTCCGTGCGCACGCCCTGCAGGCGCCAGTACGACGACAACGCGCCGACGAGCCGCAGCGCCAGCGCGGTGTCCGACTCGACCGCCCAGCGCAACGCCGCGTGCAGGTTCGCCCGCTCGGCGGTCAGGCGGGCGAGCCACTCGATCTGCTCGGTGCGGCGCAGGTGCGGGTCGGCGGTCTGGGCGAGTGCCAGGAAGTGGCTGGCGTGCGCCCTGGCCACCGCGTCCCGTTCGCCCGATTCGTCCAGTCGCTCGGCACTGAACGCCCGGATCGTCTCCAGCATCCGGTAGCGCTCACCGGAAAACTCGATGAGCGACTTGTCGACAAGACTCTCGAGGAGGTCTTCGGTGTCCGGTTCGGACAGTCCGCACACGCTCGCGACCGCGTCCACCGTCGCCCCGCCGGCGAAGATCGCGAAGCGGCGCACCAGGTTCTGCTCCTCCGGCGCGAGGAGGTCCCAGCTCCAGCCGACGACGGCGCGCAGCGTCTGGTGCCGCGGCGCGGCGGTGCGGCTGCCCTTGGACAGCAGGCGGAACCGGTCGTCGAGGCGGGCTTCGAGCTGGTCCAGCGGCAGGGTCCGCAGGCGTGCCGCGGCGAGTTCGATGGCCAGTGGCAGCCCGTCGAGCGCGGCGCAGATCCGCCGCACCCGCTCGGCCGAGTCGTCGTCGAGCCGGAACCCGGGCCGCACGGCGGCGGCCCGTTCGGTGAAGAGCCGCACCGACTCGTAGCCGGTGGCCTCGGCCGCGCCGGCGCCGCGCGGCGGGGACGCGAGCGGGGGCACGGCGCACAGCGCCTCGCCGGTGATGCCGAGTGGCTCGCGGCTGGTGGCAAGCACGCGGAGCCCCGGGCTCGACGAGAGGAGCCGGTGCACGAGCTTCGCGGCGTCGGCGATGACGTGCTCGCAGTTGTCGAGGATCAGCAGCAGGCGCCGGTCGGTGAGCGCGACCTCGATGCGCCCGACCGGGTCCGGCGGGGCGCCGCCGGTGGGGAACAGGCCGGTCTCCCGCAGGCCGAGCGCGGTGAGGACGGCCTGGGCGACGTCGGCGCCGCTGGTGACGGGCGACAGGTCGACGAAGCTCACTTCGCCGTCGGCGCGGCCACCGGCCTCGATGGACAGACGGGTCTTGCCGGCGCCGCCGGGGCCGGTCAGGGTGACCAGGCGGCCGGTGCCGAGCAGGCCGGCGATGCGGGCCAGTTCCGGTTCGCGGCCGATGAAGGTGGTGAGCTGGGCGGGGATCTTCGGCGGTTCGGGTGCCGGCTCGGCGCGCAGCACGGCGAGGTGCGCGGCGGCGAGTTCCGGGGAGGGGTCGGCGCCGAGTTCGTCGGCGAGCGCGCGCCGGGCGTCCTCGAAGACGGTGAGCGCCTCGGCTTGGCGGCCGTTGGCGGCGAGCGCGCGCATGAGCAGGACGCGGGGCCGTTCCCGCAGCGGGTGCGCGGCGCACAGCTCGGTGAGTTCGCCGATCACCGCGCGGGATTCGCCGATGGCGAGGTCGGCTTCGGCGCGGTCCTCGACGGCGGCGACGCGCAGCTCGTCGAGGCGCGCGGCCTGGGCTTCGGCGAAGGGCGCGTCGCGCACGTCCGCGAGGGCGGGGCCGCGCCAGAGGTCCAGGGCGTCACGGAGCAGTTTCGCGGCGCGGGCGTGTTCGTTGGTGGTGAGGGCTTGGCGTCCGTCGCGGGCGAGGCGGGTGAAGCGGTGGAGGTCGACGCGGTCCGGTTCGACCGCGAGGCGGTAGCCGGCGGGCTGGGATTCGATGTGGGCGTGGTCGCCGAGTTTGCGGCGGAGGCGGGACACCTGGGCCTGCAGGGCGTTGGCCGCGTCGCCTGGCGGGTGGTCGCCGTAGAGGCCGTCGATGAGCCGGTCGGTGCCGACGACGCGGCCGGCGTCGAGCAGCAGGAGCGCGAGGAGGGACCGCGGCCGCGGACCGCCGAGGGGCACCGGGTCGCCGCCCGCGGAGCGCGCCTCGACAGGACCCAGGACGGCGAACCACACCCCGCGATTGTGGCGCATGGCGCGCCGGACGGGGTGAGGCTGTGCCGCGGTTCGCGGGCCGCTGCTTTACTTCACTCATGGAACCTGGGCCGCTGACGATTTCCTACGCCGTGGCTTCCGACGTCGGGCAGCGACGCGAAGCGAACGAGGACTCGGTCTACACCAGTCCGCGTCTGCTCGCCGTCGCCGACGGGATGGGCGGTCATGTCGCCGGTGAGGTCGCCAGTTCGGGCGCGGTCGCCGCGATCGCCGCACTGGACGAGCGCCTCGAGGCGGAGTCCGCGAAGGCCGACGTGGAGGCGCTGGCGGCCGCCGTGTCCGACGCCGGTGCCCGCTTGCGGGCCCAGGTCGAGGAGGACAGCCGGCTGCAGGGCATGGGGACCACGCTGACGGTGCTGGCCTGGGACGGCACGTCGTTCGCGGTGGCCCACGTCGGGGATTCGCGGGCGTACCGGCTGCGCGAGGGCGAGCTGACGCAGGTGACGCGGGACCACACGGTGGTGCAGGAGCTGGTGGACCAGGGCCGGATCTCGCCGGAGCTGGCGATGAGCCACCCGCAGCGTTCGGTGCTCACGAGGGCGCTGCAGGGCGCCGGCGAGCCCGAACCGGACCTCTTCGTGGTGGACGCAAGGCCCGGCGACAGGTACCTCATCTGCTCCGACGGCCTCTCCGACGTCGCGACGCCGGAGCAGCTGACCGAGGTGCTGACGACGGTGCCGACCCCGGAGGAGGCCGTGCAGAGGCTGGTGGAGCTCGCCAACGCGGGCGGCGGACCGGACAACATCAGCTGCATCGTGGCCGACGTGGCCGAGACGAGCGCCACCCCCTGACGCGGCTGATGTAGCGGGCTAGAGCGACGTGGCCGACGCGCCCGGCGCGGCCGACGTGGCCGACTTGGCTGGCTCGGGCTGGCGTGGTCGGCGTGGCGGGCTGGAGCGCATGGCCGGCGTGGCTCGGTGCGGCCGGTTCGGGCTGGCGCGGCCGACGTGGCTCGGTGCGGCCGGTTCGGGCTGGCGCGGCCGACGTGGCCGGCTGGAGCGACATGCCCGGCGCGGCTCCGTGCGGCCGGTTCGGACTGGCGCGGCCGACGTGGCCGGCATGGTGGCTCGGGCTGGCCTGGTCGGCGTGGCGGGCTGGAGCGACATGGCCGGCGTGGCTCCGTGCGGCTGGTTCGGGCTGGCCTGGTCAACGTGGCCGGCATGGTGGCTCGGGCTGGCCTGGTCCGCGTGCCGGCGCGGCCGGCTGGAGCTACGTGGCCGGCGCGGCCGGCATTGCTGGCCTGGTCGGCGTGGTCGGCCAGAGCTGACATGGTCGATGTGGCTGGCCCGGCTGGCGCGGCCCGCATGGTCGATGTGGTGAGCGCGGGCGGCTAGAGCTACATCGCCGGCGCGGCTGACTCGGCCTACATGGCCGACATGCCCGACGGCATTCGCGGTGTGCTTCGCCGGTGGCGGTGCGGACCGCTGCGGCCACGCACCCTAGGTGGCTGCGCCGCCGGCGGTCGGCGTGCCGCGCCCGGTGGGTCTTCCCGGCGGCGTGTCCGCGTCTGATCATGAAAACTGGTTCGCGCGTTCGTCGGCCGCGGGTACGGTCTGGGCCATGGCCTCACCGGAAGCGCTGGTATCCGCGCTGGCGGACCCCGAACGCCTGATGCTTTTCGCCCGGATTTGCACTTCGCCTGACGGGCTACCCATCGCGGAGGATCGGCACACCGCGAAACTCGCGAAGCGCCTCGTTTCGGCTGGGATCGTCACCGTTGACGGGGACCGGTACCGGGCCGTGCCGCAAGCGTTCCGAGAGTCGCTCGCCAAGCCGGCGAACGATCCGCTCGAAGCGCTGTTCAGCCGCGGCAGGCTCACCGCGATCCCGCGTCCGGGCAAGCTCCGCCAGGCCCTGCTCGTGAAGCTCGCCGAGCAGTTCGAGCCTGGCCGGGTCTACACCGAGCCGGAGGTCCGCGCGAAGCTCGCCGCGATCTACGAGGACCATGCCGCGCTCCGCCGCTACCTCGTCGACGCAGGGCTCCTCCAGCGCAGCAACGACGGCCGCGCATACGGCCGCCCCGCTGAAGCCCGGCCCGGCCTCGAGACCGACGGTCGGCGAGCCCACGTCTGAGTGCGGCTGGCGTACGGCGATCAACACCTGATTGAGCCGCCGACTTGGCCAGTTGGCGTTGAGCTGCCCAAAACTGACGCTTGAGCCGCTCGGCTCGAGGCGCCAGGTGGGCATCAACGCGGCTGCTTGCGGTGGATGCCCCGCACCACGTCGGGGCGGGTCACGTTCGCACAGGCCGACTCCCCAGCGATGTCCCCGACAGCCGTGGGGGCTCGCCCGGCCGTGACGGGACTGCCCGAGTGCTGGGCCACGTCGAGGCGCGTCGCTAGGCTGCGGGAGGTGCGGGGGCAGCGCCATTCTGCCCCCGCACCTGTCGGTCACACCGTGTCAATCACGCAGGAACCACGCTCACGCGCCGGTTCTCGACGTCGAGGCTCGCGATGCGGACCTCGACCCGTTCACCGGCTTCCGCTTCCGCTGTCCAGGCGGGCCTGGACAGCAGCCCAGGAACACCCGGCGGCAGTTCGACCAAGGCGCCGAACGGAAGCACCCGTGTCACGGTCGCGACGATGACTCCGCCGTCCGCGTGCTGGGCGAGGAAATCGCGCCACACGGCCTGCGAGACCTGGTACTGGGACATGTGATCACCTCCTGTCGCGTCGTCCCAGATGGGGAACGCAGGAGGTGGCGGCGGGCCACGGGCCCGCCGGGTGATCACGGCGCGGCCGGGAGTCCTGTCTGTGCGCGGCGCAAGGCCGACCCGGCAGTCACGGCGTCGAAGCTAGCAGCTCACAGTGCCATGCTCAACAGTCCTTCCTGTCGTAGGGTTTTCGCCATGATCGCCGCCGACCCGGACCGACTCTGCCCACGACCACAACTCGTCCGGTCCGAGTGGTTCGACCTGGACGGTGCCTGGGGCTTCGCCTTCGACGACGACGATCGCGGCCTCGCCGACCACTGGTTCACCGCCACCGAGCCGTTCGACCGGACGATCACCGTGCCGTATCCGCCCGAGTCGCAACTCTCCGGCGTGCACGCGACCGAACCGCACACGGTGGTACCAGACCACCGTGTGCGGTTCG